>NZ_JBANFI010000006.1:0-143640 GCF_045055655.1 Marinospirillum alkalitolerans
TTCTTTCTTGTTGAGCTCTCGTTCCAGCAGATAAGCCTGTTTCATAAAAGCTGTCATCATGCTTGAGCCTAAAATGATCCAGCCACGCCAGCCATCTCGCCAGGCCATTTTAATAAATAGAAACTTAAATAGGCGTCCAAGTGGCGAGGTGAAGAGCTTATGGGCTTTAAATCGCTTGCCTTTTTTGTAGGCGGCCTCTGCTCCAATGCGTGCATACTTGAGTGAAACCTCAAAGTGGTGCTGCAAGTCTCGATAAGAGTAGTGCAAGAAGTCGCCGCTTTTCAGTTTCTTTTCGCTGCCATTGACCACCAGCTTGTCGTGGGGGTCGGTGCCTTCCCAGCGTGCTAGCTGCTTCTTCACCAGTCTGAGTCGCCATTCTGGATACCAGGCATGACGTACCCAGTCACCCAAATAGAAGGTGCGCCGGTTCAGTTGATAGCCAGATGCACTTTCTATTTCTTTCGAGTGCAGCAGCGCTTGTATTTCTTGTGCCAGCTCAGGTGTGAGGCACTCGTCCGCATCAAGCGAGAGCACCCACTCATGGGAGGCGCGTTCTAGCGCTAGATTTTTCTGTGCAACATGCCCAGGCCAGGCGTTGAATTCAAAGCGAGCACCGTAGCGTGCAGCAATCTCTTGCGTGGCATCAGTGGAGCCTGAGTCTATCACCAGTATTTCATCGGCAATGGCTTGCACGCTTTGTAGGCAGCGCTCTAGGTTGTTTTCTTCATTCAGTGTAATGATCGCGACACTTAAAGATTTTTTGCTTGCCATGCCGATTAACCCTGCACTGTTTTCAGATCACGCAGGAGCTGATCAAAGTAGCGAATCGTTTTTTCAAGTCCCTCGCGCAATTGCACGCTGGGCGTCCAGTCAAGATGTGTTTGTGCCAGCGTAATATCCGGGCGGCGCTGCTTGGGGTCATCCTGTGGCAGGGGTTTAAAGATTAAATCAGACTGTGAGCCTGTGAGTTCAATCACCAGCTCAGCCAGCTGACGAATGGTGAATTCGTGAGGATTGCCAAGATTGAGAGGGCCAGTGACTTGGCTTGGGGTGTTCATCAGACGGATAAAACCCTCGATCAGATCATCACAGTAGCAAAAACTGCGTGTTTGCTCGCCATCGCCATATAGGGTAATTGATTGGCCTTGCAAGGCTTGCACAATAAAGTTGCTGACTACGCGACCATCATTGGGGTGCATACGTGGGCCGTAGGTGTTGAAAATACGGGCAACCTTGATTTCGACCTGATGCTGGCGATGATAGTCAAAGAACAGGGTTTCAGCGCAGCGCTTGCCCTCGTCATAGCAGGAGCGTATGCCGATGGGATTGACCTTGCCCCAGTAGCTTTCTTTTTGTGGGTGCTCTTCAGGGTCACCGTAGACTTCGCTGGTGGACGCTTGAAAAATCTTTGCTCGCGTACGTTTTGCCAGCCCAAGCATATTGATGGCGCCATGTACGCTGGTCTTGGTAGTCTGTACGGGATCAAACTGATAGTGCACTGGCGAGGCTGGGCAGGCGAGGTTGTAGATTTCGTCAACTTCGACATACAGCGGGAAGGTGACATCATGGCGCATCAGTTCAAAACGCGGATGATCCATCAGATGCTCGATATTGCGCTTGCTACCTGTAAAGAAATTATCCACGCAGAGGATTTCATGGCCTTGCTGGATCAGACGGTCACATAGATGAGAGCCTAAAAAGCCAGCGCCACCAGTGATCATAATACGTTTTGGGAGTTCAAGTTCTGGTGTCATATTCTTTTCTTTCGATGAGTTAAAGAGCCAAAAGCTCTTGGTAGACTTGGCGTGTTTTGGTGACGGTATCCTGAGTGTGAAAGCACTTGACGAGCCTTTGTTGCGCGGCCAGGCCCATCTGTTCACGTTCATTGGCACTCATTGAGGCCAATTTCAGCAGACTCTGGCTGAGTGCATGCACATCTCCTGGCGGCACAATCAAGCCTGAGATACCTTCTTCGATGAGTTCTGGGCTACCGCCGCTGGCAGTGACAACAGGCACTCGGCCATAGGCCATGGCTTCGATGACTGTTTTGGGCAAGCCTTCACGTTTGATCGCCGGTAACACATAAACATCACAGGCGCTCATCAGCGAGGGCGCATCTTGGCGTTGTCCCAGATAATGAATGCGCTCTGCAACAGGGCTGGCCGTGATCTGCTGTTGTAATGCTGGGCTCTCCATGCTGCCAACAAGAACGAGATGGGCTTGGGGTAGGGCGCTGAGCTGATTAAAAGCTTCAACCAGCAGCGGAATGCCCTTACGTGGCCGATCATTGGCCACAGAGCCGATCACAAATGCCTCTTGAGGAATCCCAAATTCAGTGAGATCAGTGCGTGGTTGATTGTACCAGGCTAAATCATGCCCTTTATAGATGGTGATAAACTTGCTCGCGGGTTGGCGATAACCCAAAAGAGAAAGACCCACAAGGAAGCGGCGAATGGCATCTGCCACACAGATCACTCGATCAACGCGCGGATGAAGATAGGTCTGCCAAGATAAAGGATCCCAATAGCTATCATTGCCTTCGATACCACGGTAAGCAATAAAACGCACCTTTAAACCTCGGGTGGCAGCCAAGGCATTGGCCACGGCACGATTATTCATTGCGTGGACAAGCTGAATCTTTTTTTCAATACAGAGCGCGCGAATGCGTGTCCGGGCTGCGCGATCAAAACGGCCTTTGATTTTGAGTGGTATCACATCCATACCCGCAGCGGCAAAGGCTTCATTGAACTTGGCTCCGGGTTCGCTGATTATGCTAATCTTGCAGCCTCGCTGAGCCAGCCCAATAAACATATGGGCTTCGGCAATATCGCTAAATCCTGTTACAGCCAGGATATGCGGTGAGAAATCAGCCGTCTTCTTCATAAATACAAGTTAATCCAAGTATCGAACTCTAAAGTAGCGAGTTTACCAGAAAATTATTTTTGAGGCCTTGTGTGCGTATATTACATGTGAATTTAGCGAAGGGCTTTCGTGGTGGAGAGCGCCAGACGGAGCTGCTGATTCGTCATCTTGCCAAGCAGAATCAGGATCTTGAGCAGGGGCTGGTCTGCCGTATCGATTCTCCACTGCGTGAGCGCTTGGCTGATCTTGATCGCCTCAGCTTTGTCACGGCTCGGCATCAGCTCGCTGGACATGCCTGTCGTTTTGCTGCTGATCTCGTTCATGCACATGAGGCTAAGGCGGTGCATTGGGCCTGGGTACACCATCAGCTTAAAGGTGTGCCTTATATTCTCACACGCAGAGTACCGCAACCTGTTAAAGACAAGTGGTTTAATCGCTTAACCTATGGTGCTGCAGCCTGTGCTGTCGCCATAGCACGCCCTATTCAGGCGCACTTACAACAGCGAGGTTGGACTCAAACTTCCTTGATTCCCAGTGCATTGGCCCACCTGCCACAAGATGAGCACAAAATAGCGCAACTCAAGCAACAGAAGGGATCTCAGCGAGTGATTGGACATGCTGGTGCCTTGGTCGATAAGCATAAGGGGCAGCGGGTGTTGCTCGACGTGGCGCGTAAAATGCAGACAACACACCCAGATGTGGCCTTCTGGTTTTTAGGTGAGGGTGTTGATGCAGCAGCCTTGCAGGCTGAAAGTCAGGATCTATCTCAGGTGCACTGGCTGGGCTTTCAGCCGGATCTGGGTAACTATTTGGCGGTCATGGATGTGTTTGCTTTTCCCTCTCGTCATGAGGGTCTCGGTTCGACTTTGCTCGATGTGATGGATGCCAAGGTGCCTATCGTGGCTACTGCTGTAGATGGTATTCCTGATTTGATCGAGCATGAAGTGACGGGGTTGCTGGTGCCAAGTGATGCCAGTGCAGCCTTGTATCAGCAAATAGTGCGTTTGCTGGAAGATCAGGCCTTGGCGCAGGCGTTGACGCACAAGGCATATCAACAGCTTGCTGATTTTACGCCAGATCAGATGGCGCAGCGTTATCTGCGTCTTTATCAAAGCCTGCTTTAGATAAGATCGACTTGGGTTTGCTAAGGCCTTTTTGAGCTGATGCCTGAAACTGCACTCAGTCAGACCCTCAGGCATTCTCACGATCTTTGCTGGATTAGTTTTTCTTGCTTTGCTGTCCGAGTAAAAGTGTGAGATTGAGCTTGAGCAGATGGCGAGGAAGACGCTTTCTCATCTTTTTTCTTTTATAGAGGTTAAAGCCACCTCTGACCCAAAAGTACCATTGTTGTAGATAGCGCAGACGTGTGCCACCTTGAAAATATTGATGGAAAAAGAGGCTGAGCTGTTCAGGAGAGAACCTGAGCCTTCTTAAACAACGCAGATCAAAAAATAGCTTGGTGCGCTTGAAGATTTTCCCAAGAGCTGAGGCCTTTTCAACCTTATCAGTATCAATCAGCAGCAGCTTGATCTGGCCTTGTGGTTGTTGTTGTGCCAGAAAATTATGCGGAACAATATCTGTATGACGATAGCCAGCTTGATGGACTTGGTGTGAAATCTTTGCCATATCCTGAATCAATTGGCGCTCTTGCTGCACACTCAGCGAATCCTGCTCAAGTAAATCCTGCACTTCACCCTGTGCTTCAATGCGCTCGTAAACAAAGTAGCTGACCTGATGGTAGCCGCGACCATGTACGGCCCAAGCCGTGGGTTTGATGCCGGGAATCCCCGCTTCCCATAGCCAGCGCGCACCACGAAAGCTCTTTTCAGCGCCAGAAATCCAGTAGCTTTTCAATGTTAGCTCGATCTTGCGATCCCAGCGGCGATTATCGCTTGGGCTAAAACGCTTGATGATATAGCCCTGGCCCTCAAAGTCACAGCTGATCACCTGATGTCGATCAGTGATGCCGGGTGTGATCGCGATACTGGTTTGCTGATTGAGAAAATCAATGAAGCCTTGGGTGGCCGCGGCTGGTTTATAAAATTGCCATTCAAAGCTTTTTGGCTGCATCTTCACGCTCTTTTTATCAAAGTTTCATTCTATTTTAACGATCTTGCATCTGCATTGCGAGCAGTGCTCATCGAGGTGGCTTGGTTTTTTCAAACAAAACGCCTAAGCTGCGCCAGCTTTTTTTCCACCCTTGGTTTTTCTTTCTCTCTTTTTTGTTGGCAGGCTTGAAATATGAAAAAAACAGGTTTGGCGCATTTTGTGGCTGCTGCAGGTTATTCGTGGCGGGGTTTCTGTGCGGCTTGGCGAGGTGAGTCTGCTTTTCGCCAAGAAGTGATGCTTTTGGTCGTCGGCGTTCCTTTGGCTTGGTGGTTAGGGCATACCATGCTGGAAAGAGCTCTTCTGGTGTCGAGTTTGTTGCTGGTTCTCTTGGTTGAACTGATGAACTCGGCGATTGAATCCGTCGTCGATCGTATCGGTTTTGAGGTACATGAGCTCTCAGGTAAAGCCAAGGATATGGGCTCTGCCGCTGTTTTTTTGAGTCTGGTGATTGCTGGCACTCTGTGGATCAGTGTCTTGTGGGAGCGCTTTTATGCTTAACCCTCTGTGGCTGCCTGTGCGTGCTCTGGTGTTGGCGGCCAGCTTTTTTGCGTTAACGCGCGGGCTATTATTATTCCTCTATCCTGATTACTTTGCCTCCTTGTCATGGGATCAAGCTTTTTCTGCTTGGCTCTACGGTTGGCGCTTTGATATGGCGATTGCAGTCTTGGGTATGGCTGTTTTCTTATGCCCCTTGTTGTGGCCTTGGGACTATGCAAGGCGTCAAAGCATCGCTCGGCTATGCTTGCTGATGAGCTTGATTGCTGTTGGGCTTTTGTGGGCCTTACAGCTGGCGGATACAGTGTATTTTGGCGAGGTTTATCGCCATGCTGGGCGGGAATTACTGCTGTTAACGCAAGACTATGGCTTGTTGGTGGAGTTGGCACTGGGATCGCGTTGGCTAATCAGTTTGAGTGCACTTTTGGTGATGTCTGCTTTTGCTTGGCTCTGGTGGCACTGGGTTGTTCAACCTAGTGCAAGAACATCGCTAAATCGAGGCGTATTCAAACAGGCTGGCTTTGCGCTGGCGGTCCTCTTGCTGTTGCTGATTTCAGGGCGAGGCTTGGTGCTTTCAGGTAAACCCCTTGGCCTAGTGGATGCCTATGCTGCTGGTGATGAGCGTCAGGCCGCGCTGGCGTTGAATGGTGCTTTTGCGCTGGTCCATACCTGGCGTCGTGGCCAACAGCAGCCTCAGCCACTGGCTTATTTTACTGCTGCTGATTGGGATGAAGCCTTGAGTCAGCTTGAGGCCCAGTCTGCAGGAGATCCTTTCGTACGCTCTTGGCTGGATGACACCTATCCCGCCAGCCAGCCGAATCTGGTTATTGTCTTGCTTGAAAGCTGGAGCGCGGATTATATCGATAGCCTCTCTGGCTCCAGCTATGGTGCGACACCCTTCTTTGATCAGTTAGTGGCATCAGGGCGTGTCTGGCCTCAGGCTTTTGCTGCTGGGCAGCGCAGTATTGAGGGAATACAAGCTAGCCTCACCTCTGTGCCTCTCTTGCCTCAGCATCCTGTTATGGGGTGGGGGATGGAGCAAAATCGCATGACACGCCTAGCGACCTTACTGGATGATACAGGCTATCAGTCAGTGATGGTGCAGACTTCCAAAAGACGCTCTTTTTACCTAGATGGTATTGCTGCGGCCTTGGGCTTTGATGCCTACTTTGGTCAAGAAGATTTGCCACTGCTACGCGATTACCCTGGTGAGGTGCCGCGCTTTGGCTGGGATTACGAAGGAATGATGTTTCTGGCTGATTACTTGGCTGCCCGTGCAGAAGAGGCAAGACCGAGTGTGGCCTTCTTGTTTACTGGGACAACCCATGAGCCCTTTCCTGATCCAGGTGCTGAGTTCCATCTTTATCCCCATGATGCAGGAAGTGAAGGCGCGTATTTGAATACCTTGAGATACAGCGACTGGGCACTCAGCGAAATGATGCAGCGCCTAGAAGCCTTGCCAAGCTATCAGAATACGATTTTTGTTTTTATGGCTGATCATGTGTTGCGGGCGCAGGCACAGGATCTGCACGCTTCTTTTCGGATTCCCTTGGTGATTTACACTCCAGATGGCCGTCTTGCTCCCGGTCGTGAAACACGTTATGCCTCCCAGTATGATCTGCTGCCAACGCTGATGACGTTGATGGGGCGTGATGAGTCTATTGCCAGTTATGGGCGCTCTCTGCTCAGACCTTTGAGTGGGCCTGAAGGGGTGGTCGTGCAACGAGGCGAGTGGAGTTATTGGCTATCCCCTTTGGGGTGGCTTTCTGTTGATCCTCAAGGCCGTGTGCGCAGTGAGGGTGATCTTGCTGCCTTGCCTGCTCACCGCTCGCAACTAGAGCACTGGTTAAAAGCAAGGATGCAGCTTGCCGATCAGCGCTTAAGGGCGAATGCCTGGCTTCCCAGAGAAGCGGCTTACCATCCTAGTGCGGGGAGATAGTTTTCTGGTGGCACAGCCTGCCCATCCACGCGCAGTTCAAAATAGATGCCAGGCTCGTCCAGTCGTCTTTGTTGTCCAGCAGAACACAGGGGGTGGCGACCAGAGACCTGCGCCCCCTGATCAACAAAAAGCGCGCGACAATAGGCATAGATCGATTGCATCTCATTCGTGTGTTGCACGATGACGACCCGCCCAAAGCCGCGCAGCTCACCCGCAAAAACCACTCTGCCAGGCGCAATCGGGAAGATTTCTTCACGTGCTGCCGTACGAATTGCTAGGCCCTGGTGTAATCCCCAAGGCTGATGAGAGTAGCGAATTTTGACCTCAGGATTCGCGCTTGGCCAGCGTAGCGGTGTCGCTCGATAAATAGGTAGTTGGATACGTTCGCCAATCATCAGTCTTTCAGGAACCAGGTGCGGATTGGCTCGCTGTAGGCTGAGTACAGAAATGTGAAAGTGCTGCGCCAGCTGGCTCAGTGTATCTCCAGCCTGAATGCGATAAAAATAGGGGCCTTCTAGAGGAACATCGCTGGCCCGTTCAGGGATTCTCAGTCGGTGTTGTGGCTCTGGACGCAAGGGGTGGCTGCGTGGGTTATAGCGCGCCAGCACCTCAGTGGGGATGCCCTGCTGGCGTGCAATCTGCGCTAGGGTTTGATTGGCTTGAGGTTGATAAAAGGGCTGGTGTCCAGCGGGTGGCTGATCGAGGGCGGTCAGACTACAGCCTTGCAAGACAAGCAGCAGAGACAGGCCCAGCGCGCCAGTTTTGATGGCAGATAGGTAGGGATGGATCAAAAGAGTCAAAAAAATCACAGCACTTGACTTCCTGTTGAGTGGGTGAGCTGTCTTGCTGAGGCTGGTGCTTCTTGTTGAGTATCGCTTTTGTTGAGCATGGTTTTTGTTGAGCATAGCTTTTTTGCCAGATCAGGAACAAGTTTGGGCCATAAAAACACAGAAAAATTCAGTGAAGATTTGGCACTGGGGCAGGGAATCGCTAGAATGAAAGATCAATTCATTTGTTATAGGATTTTTTATGCAAGTTGCAGCCAACACAGTCGTCGCGATTCACTACACGCTGACCAACCCAGAAGGTCAGGTGTTGGATTCCTCTCAGGGCGGTGCACCCTTGGCCTACCTGCATGGCCACAGCAATATCATCCCAGGTTTAGAAAATGCCCTCGTAGGTAAGCAAGCGGGTGATGAGTTTGAAGTGGTTGTTGCTCCTGCAGAGGCCTATGGAGAGCGTGATGACAACCTGGTTCAACAGGTTCAGCGTTCAGCTTTCCAAGGTGTGGATAGCATTGAAGTCGGCATGCAGTTTCAAACTCAAGGCCCAGGTGGCCCCATGGTTGTGACCGTGGTGGATGTCAGCGAAAGCGAAGTGACGATTGATGCCAACCATCCGCTGGCAGGTGTTGAGCTGAATTTCAAAGGTCAGGTTGAAACTGTCCGTGCTGCAAGCGAAGAAGAAGTGCAGCATGGTCACGCGCATGAAGGTGATTTAGCGCACCCTCACTGATAGAAATCGCCATCGATCAAGTCAGTAAGATCTCCCTTCACCTCGGCGTCTTTTAGGCGTCGGGGTTTTTTATCTCCTTTGTCTAGGCTTAAGATTGCCAAGCCGCAGCCGATTATCTAAGCTAGAAGAGATGAGAAAATCGCCAAGCGAGGTGTATCATGATCGAATCCAATGTGAATAATCAGGTGTCTGCTGCGTTACGCCAGGTTCAGAGTCAGGATGTTCGTAGCCAGCAGGCTATTGAGGCGCGCAATGATCAGGCGGTTGAAGACGCCGCCTCAAGCCAGCCTATGGCCGCCGCGAATGAAGGCGCAGCAGCGGCACCTGTGTCGGCTCAGCCTGCTGATGTGGTGACCCGTTTAGGTGAAACCACGGAGCAGGTGCCGCTTTATGAAAGCAATCGTCCCGCAGGCAGCATTATTCGTCCGGCGATCGAGCTAGCACAGCAAGCGGCTCCAGTGAACCAGCAGGCACAAGAAAGTGAGCGTGTTGCGCAAGAGCGTCAGCAGACTGAGCAGGCAGCCAGCGAAGCCGCTGAACCGGCCAGCCCAGCCAGAGGGCGTGATCTCAGCACAGATGATGTGCAAAACCTAGTCTAAGACAGCAAGATCAGCAGTAAAAAAACGGCACTCTCAAGGGTGCCGTTTTTTTATGCTACGAAACGAAGGTGTTGTTTAGCCGCGGCGTGCCATCAAAAACTCAAGCAGCGCTTTTTGTGCATGCAGGCGGTTACCAGCCTCTTGCCAGACCACGGCACGATCATCATCCAGCATATCGTGGCTGATTTCTTCACCTCGGTGGGCAGGCAGGCAGTGCATAAAGAGTGCATCCTTGGCAGCCAGATTCATCAGCGCTGGGCTGACCTGATAACCAGCAAAGTCGCGTTTGCGTTTGGCCTGTTCTTCTTCTTGCCCCATAGAAGCCCAGACATCAGTGCTGACAAGATGCACTTGATCAACCGCCTCGCGTGGATCGCGCACCAGCGTGACGCGATCAGCATGTTCTTCGAGTAGGCTGGCCGCAGGCTCATAGCCTTCTGGGCAGCAGATGCGCAGTTGGAAATCAAATTGGCGTGCCGCCTTGATATAGGAGTTGCACATATTGTTGCCGTCACCTATCCAAGTCACGGTTTTGCCTTGCAGGCTGCCACGATTTTCAACAAAGGTTTGTACATCCGCCAGCAGCTGGCAGGGGTGGTAATCATCGGTCAGCGCGTTAATGACTGGGACGCTGGAGTAGGCGGCAAGCTTTTCGAGTTCTTGGTGTGAATAAGTGCGCACCATAATGGCATCAACCATTTCAGAGAGAACGCGGCCGGTATCTTCGATGGGCTCACCACGGCCTAGCTGGGTGTCACGAGGCGATAAAAAGATCGCGCCACCGCCGAGCTGAATCATCCCAGCTTCAAAAGAGACGCGTGTTCTGGTCGATGATTTTTCAAAGATCATCGCCAGCACTTTGTTTTTGAGTGGCTCATCGATCAGCCCCGCCTGATGGCGGCGCTTGAGTTCGATCGCACGTTGGATAAGACGCTCCAGCTCCTGTGGAGAAAGATCAGTTAAGGTAAGAAAGTGTCTAACGCTCATAATAGGCTCAAAATTTAGTGGGAAGGCAAAGGCTGCCCGAGCCAGTCTTTAATCAGCTGGCTCAGGATAGCAATAATTTGTTGGGCTTCTTCATCGCTCAGGATCAGCGGTGGCAGCAGACGAATCACCTGCCCTGCGGTCACGTTAATCAAAAGACCGCGCTCAAGAGCCAGTTCGACCAGTTCAGCACAGGGGCGGTCGAGTTCGATACCAAGCATCAGGCCACGGCCACGCAGGCCTACAACGCCATCGATACTGGCCAGCTCGCGTTCAAAACCAGCACGCAGCAGTTCGCTGAGCTGGTTGGCGCGCTGGCAAAGCTTGTCCTGCTCGAGTGTTTCCAGCACAGCGAGGACGACAGCACAGCCCAGTGGTGTACCGCCATAGGTCGAGCCATGATGTCCAGGCTGGAACAGGGCGGCGGCTTGGCCTTGGGCCATCACCGCACCAATAGGAAAGCCGTTGCCGAGGCCTTTGGCTGTTGTGACGACATCTGGCTTCCAGTCATAGTGTTGGAAGGCAAAATACTGGCCTGTGCGTCCATTGCCGGTCTGCACTTCATCAAACATCAACAGTACCTGATGAGCATCACAGAGTTGGCGCAGCTGGGTCAGATAGGCGTCGTCGGCTGCACGCAAGCCACCTTCACCTTGCACCGGCTCGATCAGAATCGCAGCAATATCCGTACGTTGCTGCATAATCTGCTCGATCGATTGCAGATCATTGTAAGCGCAACGAATAAAGCCAGAGACCAGTGGCTCAAAGCCTGCCTGGACTTTGCGATTACCGGTGGCGGTCAGCGTGGCCAGCGTGCGGCCATGAAAAGCCTGTTCCATGACGATGATATGGGGTACATCGATGCCCTTGCTATGACCATAGAGGCGCGCCAGCTTAATGGCCCCCTCGTTGGCCTCCGCACCGGAGTTGCAGAAGAACACCTTCTCCATACCACTAAGCTGGGTGAGCTTGGCTCCGGCGGCTTCTTGCAGCGGCACTTGATAAAGGTTGGAGGTGTGCACTAAACGCGCTGCCTGCTCGCTGATGGCTTGGGTGACCGCTGGGTGTGCATGGCCCAGCCCGCAGACCGCTATGCCGCTTAATGCATCCAAATAGCGTCGGCCAGCTGTGTCGGTAAGCCAAGCGCCTTGGCCCTCAGCAAAAGCGACGGGTAAACGGCCGTAGGTGTGCATCAGGGCAGAAGTGGCCATGGTGCGAGATCCTCCAAATAAACGATCAATAAAATCAGCATCAGTCTGGTTGACCCCGATCAACGAGGCCTTGCGCTTGGATGCAGGGCAAGCGAAAAAAAGAAATCAGTCTAAGCACTTGTGTGATGGCTGGCAAGATAAGGCTGTTTTTTTGTATGGCCCTTGTTTTGCCTAGCAACGGCCAGTTAAAATTGACTAACTTAGTCAGGTTTTATCTGCCTGTCGGTCTCCCAAGGTGGAGTGTCGCGAGTCTTGGCTCGTGTCTACTTCAGATAGCGTGTTCTGTAAGACTAACAAAAGGTGGCTCTATTATGTCTTCAACTCTGGAAACGATTAAAGATCAAATTAGCACTAATCCTGTGCTGCTGTACATGAAGGGCACGCCCCAGATGCCTCAGTGTGGTTTTTCTTCACAGGCGGTACAAGCACTGATGGCCTGCGGTCAGAAGTTTGCTTTCGTGAATATTCTTGAGCATCCCGATATTCGTGCTGAACTGCCGAAGTATGCTAACTGGCCAACTTTTCCTCAGCTGTGGTTGAGCGGTGAGCTGGTGGGTGGCTGCGATATCATTATGGATCTGCATCAGCAGGGCGAGCTGCTGGCGATGGTTGAAGCCGCAGCACAAGGCCAAGCAACAGCCTAATTCTGATCTTGCCAAGAAATGTGCTCAAGAAAAAAGCCCCGTTGATTGGGGCTTTTTTTGTGTGGATGCCATCAGCGCGCTAGAGAGTTTTTTGCGTTAGATTCCAACCACCGAGTTCGTTCCAGGTGTTGACGATGGCACAAAAAAGCTCAGCGGTTTTTTCTGTATCATAGCCTGCAGAATGCGCAGCCTGATGATCAAATTCGATACCAGCAGCTTTACAGGCCTTGGCCAAGACCGTTTGGCCGAAAGCCAGCGCGGCGAGGGTGGCCGTGTCAAGGCTTGAAAAGGGATGAAAGGGATTGCGTTTGATGTTGCAGCGTTGGGCGGCTGCATGCACAAATCCCAGATCAAAATGGGCATTATGTCCAACCAGGATGGCGCGATTGCAGTCATGGGCTTTCACTGCGGCACGCACGACTTTAAAGATCTCGCTCAATGCCTGGTGTTCAGCAATTGCGATACTTTGGCGAAATGGGCTGTCGAGATCGATCTGGGTAAAATCGAGTGCCGCCTGTTCGATGTTCGCACCCTCAAAAGGAATCAAATGGCGTGAGATGGTTTGATCTGGCAAGATCATCCCATGCTCATCCATCGTCAGCGTTGTGGCGGCGACCTCAAGCAAGGCGTCGGTCGCACTATGAAACCCAGCCGTTTCGACATCCACGACAACAGGAAGGTATCCGCGAAAACGCTGTGACATAGGGTGTTTCGGGCCGGAAGGACTGCTCACGCTCGACTCCTAGGGGTTGATCAATCATCAAAAAGTTTTTGGTGGCGCAGTTTAACACAGGCGTGGGGGCTTTTTGCCACACCTTCCATCACTGGCATCGCGCGAGGACAGCTAAAGTTTGCTCTGCTGGAGCCGAATAGTTAAGCTGAAACCCTCTGTGTTTTTGTGCACACCCTTTGCCTAGCTGAGTCGGACTAACATGTTGAATCATTTAACTTCTTCACCTCATCCTCAGGCTGTGCGTCGTGGTCTTGCAGGTCTACTGGGCCTGAGCCTGTGCTGGTCAGTATCGGCACTGGCGACCACTTGGCAAGCTGGCTATACGCCGGGTGCCTGGGAAGCCACGGCTCCTTCTGCCCTCAATTGTGAACTGATCCATGTGATTCCAGATTTTGGTGTTGGGCGTTTTATTCATCGTGCAGGTGAGAGTGTGCGCTTTGAAGTCCAGCCTTTTCGTCATGCTTTGCAGCCTGGCCCTGTTCATTTGGTTGCATTGGCACCAGCTTGGCAGCCAGGTTTAGGCACCCAGCATCTGGGTGAGTATCATCTTGAAACCACTGATCAGCCAGTCAGAATTGCAACGCCAGAAACAGAGCGCATGTTGGCCAGTCTGCGCCAAGGGCTGATGCCCTCACTGGTTCAAGAAGATGCTGATCCGCAGATCGAACGCCGCCGCGCCAGCATGACGCCGATTGCCTTTCATCAAGCCTATTCCTCCTTCCAGCAGTGTCAGGCTCAGTTGTTACCGGTCAACTTTGATCAGATTCGCGAAGTGATGATTCATTTCAGAACCGGTGGTGCGGTGTTGACTCAGGCGGATAAAGATCAGCTGGATCTGATTGTGCGCTATGTCTATGCCGATCCACAGATTGTGGGGATTAGTGTCGATGGTCATTCGGATACAACAGGTACACGCCGCCTGAATCGGCAACTTTCTTTTGAGCGAGCGGAAGCCGTGCGCGCCTATCTGGTGGCGCGTGGCTTACCTGAGCGCCTATTGACGGTGCAGTATCATGGTCAGCGCTTCCCGATGGCTGATAATCGCACGGCTGAGGGCCGTTCCTTAAACCGCCGTGTGCATATCCAGCTTGAGCCTGAACTTGAGATACAACCTTTGTTCTAGGGAGCTAGGAAAGGCGAGGGGGTTTTAGGTTATACTGGGCCTTTACCCCAGCCGACTGCTTGAGAGCAGGCAGTGAACAGGAGTCCTTATGTCTGAAGTCAAAAAGGTCGTCTTGGCCTATTCTGGTGGCCTCGATACCTCGATTATTTTGAAATGGTTAGAAGATACTTATGGCTGTGAGGTGGTAACTTTTACCGCCGATTTAGGTCAGGGTGAAGAATTAGAGCCAGCGCGCGCCAAGGCTGAGCAGATGGGTGTTAAAGAAATTTACATCGAAGATCTGCGCGAAGAGTTCGTACGTGATTACGTCTTCCCGATGTTTCGCGCTAACACGATTTATGAAGGCGAATACCTGCTCGGCACATCGATTGCGCGTCCACTGATTGCCAAGCGTCTGGTTGAAATTGCCAATGCCACCGGTGCCGATGCCATTTCTCACGGCGCGACAGGTAAAGGAAATGATCAGGTGCGCTTTGAGCTAGGTGCCTATGCCTTGAAACCGGGTGTCAAGGTGATTGCCCCCTGGCGTGAGTGGGATCTGCTCTCACGCGAGAAGTTGATGGCCTATGCCAAAGAACACAATATTCCAGTCGATTTTGCCAAGCAGGGTAAAAAATCGCCTTACTCAATGGATGCCAACCTGCTGCATATCTCTTACGAAGGTGGTTTGCTGGAAGATCCTTGGGCCGAGCCAGAGGAAGAAATGTGGCGTTGGAGCGTCAGTCCAGAAGCCGCCCCTGATACCCCCACCTATATCGATCTGACCTATGAGAAGGGCGATATCGTGGCAATTGATGGCGAGCGTCTGAAGCCGCATGAAGTACTGGAAAAGCTCAACAAGCTGGGTGGTGCCAATGGTATCGGTCGCTTAGATATCGTTGAAAACCGCTATGTTGGTATGAAATCGCGCGGCGCTTATGAAACACCCGGCGGCACGATTATGCTGAAGGCGCACCGTGCAATTGAATCGATTACTCTAGATCGTGAGGTTGCGCATTTAAAAGATGAGCTGATGCCCCGCTATGCCGAGATGATTTACAACGGCTATTGGTGGAGTCCTGAGCGTCAATTGCTGCAAAACATGATTGATGAATCGCAGGAAGTGGTGAACGGCAAGGTACGTGTCAAACTCTATAAGGGCAATGTGATTCCTGTCGGTCGTGCCTCAGAGGATACCTTGTTTGATGAGAATATCGCGACTTTTGAAGACGATGCCGGTGCTTATGATCAAAAAGATGCGGCTGGCTTTATCAAGCTGAATGCCTTGCGTCTGCGTATTGCCGCACAAAAAGGCCGTAAACTGGGTTAACACTGGGTTGCTGTCTTGGTTGTTCAGATCCCCGCTTTGGCGGGGATTTTTCATTTCATGACGGGGTTGAGCGCCAAACAAAAATAGCCGGTAGGCGTCGATACAGCAGCCAGCCAAGGCTGAGGCCGCGCAGGGTGTTGAGCCATAAAAAGGCCATCCACAGCCCATGATTTCCCCAAGGGGTCAAGAGCCACCAGATCAGCAGATAGCCCAGTGCAGAGAAGAACAGCGTATCGCGCATGGCCTGTGTCCAGGTCGCGCCGATAAACACGCCGTCAAAGAGATAAGACGCCACCGAGAGGGGCAGGATCAGCCATAGCCAAGGTAGGTACTGACGCGCTGTCTCCTGCACTTCAGGCAGTTGAGTCAGCAGCTGGATCAGGCTCTCACCACCCAAGCCAATCATTAAGGTGATCGCGAAGCCAGTACCAAAAGAGAGCAGGATGCCAGCTTGGACCACGCGCACAGCCTCCTGCTGATCACGCGCATAGGCCTGACCAAAGCGGCCTTCAATAGCTTGGGCTAAACCATCGAGAAGATAGCTGGAGAGCATAATGATTTGCATCAGCAAGGCATTGGCCGCCAGCACGACATTGCCCTGCTGGGCTCCCTGGCGGGTGAAAAAAGCCAGCGCCAGCAACAAGGTCAGGGTGCGCAGCATCAAATCACGATTGACACGCACAAGCTGGACCCAGCCTTGACTGGCTTCCGACCAGGACGCTGGCCAGCCTAAGCCGAGTTGTTTGGTTTGGCGCACAAGCCACAGGCTGCCTAGCAGCGCAGCACTCACCTCCGCAATCAAGGTTGCCAAAGCCACGCCTTGGCTGGCCATACCCAGCCCAAGCACAAAGATCAGATCCAACAGAATATTGAGACTGTTGGCGACCACCAGTAGCAGAAGCACAATCCGTGTCTTGCCCAGCCCCAGCGCACAGCCCAGAACCACATACTGAATCAGCACGGCCGGTGCACTCCATAGGCGCAGGCTGGCATAGTCAGTCGCAAGTTGTTGCGCCTCAGCCGATCCATCCAGCCAACTGATGATCTCACCTAGCCAAGGACGCACACCCTGCAGCAAGAGACCGAGCACCAGTGCAAGGGTGAGGCTTTGTAGCAGCAGACGACTCATCGCCGCTGAATCTTGTCGACCCGAGGCCAAGGCCATCAAGCCGGTGGTGCCCATGCGCAAAAAGCCCAGCCCCCAGTAAAGAAAGCTGAACACCACCGCACCCAAGGCTACCCCCGCCAGATAGCGACTATCGGGGGTATGGCCGAGCACAGCAGTATCGACTAGGCCCAGCAGCGGAATGCTGGCATTAGAGAGAATAATCGGCCAGGCGCGGGACCAGAGTGTCAGAATCTCTTGGCGACGTGATGGGGAAAGCAAAGTAAACACACGAAAGTCTCAACAAAGAACAGGGTCAAAGAGCCAGATCTGCTTGATCTGGCAAGGTCAACTGCGGCGCTTTTGGGGTGACAAGGTCTGATAGTTGAAAGCGTGGTGCTGCTTCTTAGGCTTAAAATAAATAACCTAACTCAAGGGCAATGGCGCCACTTTGTATATTGAGCTCCCCCTTGGGTAAACGAAAGGTACTCTGATGCAGATGCATGGTGAGCGCGGTTCTGAGCTGCTCCTGCTGCCAGCCGACGCCCAGTTTAAAACCGACATCATAGCCCAGCTCCCAAGTATCACGCTGATCCTTGTGCCATTCAAAGCGCTGCCTTTGTATGGCAGGACCACCCATCAGCGTGGTATTGAGGAACCAGCCCTCACGCACCCAAGTATGGGAATAGCCAGCGCCAAGGCTGAGATGTTCACTACTGAAGTGGTTCAAACCATTCAGCTCAACAAAAGCCTTATCTATCTTCTGAAGTTCAGGCGGTATAAAGGGATGCTCGGCAGAAAGTTGATACTGGGCGGCATGAGCAAAGAGCAGCCAGCTGCCTGCTGAGCGAAGCTGGCGCTCATTGACCTCAAATGCGGCCTGCAAACTATAGTGCTCAGCATTAAAAAGATAAAAGCCGCTCGCTCCGATCTTGCGGCTGCGAATATCATCACGCTGAATGATCAGATCTTCTGATTCGCCATAGAAGCCACGATAATCCTGAAAGTAGACTTCGTAGCCCCAGTGGTTTTTATAGGAACGAAACTGAATATCACGACGCGTGGTGCTGACATAATCGGCCTTATCGCGATCGGCGTACTCATAGACAATCCAGCTGAGGTTGTAGCCGTTATAGCCAAGACTCAGTTCTAAGCCCCAGGGACTATTGGGCTGATAGGCCAAGCTGGGCAGATCATCATCGGCGGCAAAATCCAAACGGTAATCTTGATAGACCAAGCGACTGCCGATGGACCAGCGTGATTCGGCTGCGACCCAGTAGGGGGCCTCCTCTGGTGAATCTGGCTCCAGCTCGCCTTGATCCGCAAGGAGTGGGCTGGCCGCCCAGCACAGCAGCACTAGCCAGCCTACCCACAAAGAGCGATCTATCATCAGGCGTCGATAGCATCCTTTCATTTTAAGAAGGCATCCTTGATGTTGGCCTAATCGATCAAACCACGCGCATACCAGGCTGAGCGCCTGAATGGGGTTCGAGCAGATAGATGCCTTCGCCATCACCTGCCGCCAACACCATGCCTTCAGAAAGGCCGAACTTCATCTGGCGTGGCGCCAGATTGGCCACCATCACCGTCAGCTTGCCTTCCAGATCCTCTGGCTGATAGGCGCTTTTGATGCCAGAAAAGACAGTGCGCGTTTCACCGCCAAGATCCAAGGTCAGCTTGAGCAGCTTATTGGCCTTGGGAACGGCTTCACACTGCACGATGCGCGCAACACGCAGATCCACCTTGATAAAGTCATCAAAATTGATTTCAGCGGCCAGTGGCTCTGCTTCCAGCGGGCTGGGGTCAGTGCTGGTGTTGGTGCCGGCTTTGAGTGCGGCTTCCTGTTCGATATCTTCACGGCTGGCAGCGAGCAGTGCCTCGATCTGGCTGGCCTCGATCCGCGCCATCATCGGCTTGAAGCCTTCTATGGCGTGGTTTTCTAGTGGCTGGTGACGGCTCTCCCAATCCAGCTTGTCCAGACGCAGGAACTGGGCTGTTTTGTCGGCCATTTCAGGTAAGACAGGAGCGAGATAGACCATCAGCACACGAAAGAGGTTGATGCCGGTGGAGCAGATGGCTTGCACCTGCGCGGCCTGATCTTCCTGCTTGGCTAAGACCCAAGGCGCTTGATCGTTGATCCAAGTATTGGCTTCATCAGCCAGCTCCATAATCTGGCGCAGGGCACGGCCAAACTCACGGCGCTCATAATCTGCGGCAATCGCTTCGCCTGCCTCCACAAAACGCTGATACAACTCAGGGGCGCTCATTGGTGCCAGCTGGCCGCCGCCTTTTTTCACAAAACCAGCACAACGGCTCGCAATATTGACCAGCTTGCCAACCAGATCCGAGTTCACTCTTTGCAGAAAATCATCCAGATTGAGATCCAGATCATCAACGCGGCTGGTCAGTTTGGCAGCAAAGTAGTAACGCAGTGCTTCAGGGTTCAGGTGATCCAAATAGGTGCGCGCCTTGATAAAGGTACCGCGCGATTTAGACATCTTGGCCCCATTGACGGTGACAAAGCCGTGGCAGAACACGCTGTTTGGGGTACGAAACCCTGCGCCTTCGAGCATCGCCGGCCAGAAGAGGGCATGGAAGTAGACAATATCCTTGCCAATAAAGTGATAGACCTCAGCCTCAGAATCTGCGCGCCAGTAGTCATCAAAATTCAGATCCGCACGCTGTTCACACAGGTGCTTGAAGCTGGCCAGATAGCCTATAGGGGCATCCAGCCAGACATAAAAATACTTACCCGGTGCATCTGGGATTTCAAAACCAAAGTAGGGCGCATCGCGCGAGATATCCCATTCCTGTAAGCCAGCGCTGAACCATTCCTTGAGCTTATTGGCGATCTGCTCTTGTAAGCGGCCATCTTGGGTCCAGTTTTCCAGAAAGGTCGCAAAATCAGGCAGCTTGAAGAAGAAGTGCTCAGATTTTTTCATCACCGGTGTCGCGCCAGAGATGGCGGAGCGAGGATTGATGAGTTCTGCGGGCGTATAGGTAGCGGCACATTTTTCGCAGTTATCGCCGTACTGATCTTCAGCGCCGCACTTGGGGCAGGTGCCCTTGATAAAGCGATCGGCAAGAAACAGCCCCTTCTCAGGATCATACATCTGCTCGATTTCGCGCGAGGCAATATGCCCTTGTTCACGCAGACGCGTATAGATCAGCTCAGAAAGAGTGCGGTTTTCTTCTGAATGGGTTGAATGATAGTGATCAAACTGAACCTGAAAGCCTTGAAAATCAGCATAATGCTCAGCGCGAACGCGATCAATCAACTGCTGCGGGGTGATGCCTTCTTGCTCGGCGCGGAGCATAATAGCCGTGCCGTGGGCGTCATCAGCACACACATAGGTGCACTGGTGGCCACGGCTTTTTTGAAAGCGAGTCCAGATATCGGTTTGAATGTATTCCAATAGATGGCCGAGATGGATCGGACCATTGGCATAGGGCAGGGCACTGGTAACAAGAATCTGACGTTGCTGGGACATGAAAAACCTGCAAAAAGAAGAGTAGAAACAAGGCCGACGTTGGACAAAACAACGCCTGCACCAGAATGCAGACTATTCTGCCAGATCAAGACACGGCTTGCAGCCTGAATGTCATCGCGCTGGCACCCGATCACGCCCTTTTTTTGATCTTTTGAGAACCCAAGATGAATACCCCCAGAACGCTAGAAGAACTCAAACGTCGCCTGCATCTTGCCCAGGCCTCTGGAAGCGAGATCAAAATCGGCCAGCGTGCACTGGCTGCCCTGAGTCAGCTGATGGATCAGCCAGAAGAAGTGGCGGTGGCGTCTATTTCCAGCTTGGCAGAGCGCACAGGCGTGAACGCCTCGACCCTCAGTCGTCTGGTCAGAAAGCTGGGATTTGCCCACTTTGCTGAATTTCAGCTGCTGTTTCGCAAACAGATGGCACGGCGGGATCGCACCCGCTTTTATAGCGATCTGGCTGGGCAGTTCTTGAGCGATCAACCGCAGCAGGAGGCCGAGCCAGCCCGCAGCCCACAGCTGGTGATGGGGCAGTTGGCTCAGGAGGAGAGCCAGAATATTGCGCAGATGCTGCAACATCTTGATGCTCAGGTGGTGGAGCAGACGGTCGCCTTGTTGATTCGTGCACCGCGTGTGCGCGTCTATGGCCTGCGCCAAGCCCATGCGATGGCGAACTATCTGACCTATGCGCTGGGTATGCTGCGGGATGATGTCAGTCTGCTTGGACATCCGCATCATGGTATCGCACACGGGCTGACTGAAATGGAAGCCGAAGACGTGCTGGTGGTGATCGGCGCGGCGCCCTATACCCGTGCCACCATTGCAGCGGCGCGCATGGCCGCCAATCATCAAGTGCAGGTGATTGCCTTGACGGACTCGCATGGCTCTCCGTTGGCTGCTGAAGCCAACTACACCTTTATTGCGCCCACATCGGGCAGTTGGTATAGCAACTCGATGGCGGCTTTTTTGGTGTTGATTGAAGGCTGGATGGCACTGGTCGCCAGTCAGTTGGGGCGCTCGGCCTTGTTGCGCTTAAAGCGCCATGAAGCCTTGATTGATGAATTAAACCACGAGCTTTGAGCCGCGCCCGCCAAGGCTTTTTGTTGAATGAGAAGAAGTTAGGTAGAATGGGCGCAACCCCGCCGTTATTTTTATTTCTTATCAGCTCGCGCCCATCCGGCCCTGAGCAGGAGTCAAGTGGATGTCCAATACCCCCGCACATCATGACAGTTTTCGTTGGTTAGCCAGCCAGGAAGTGGCTTCGTTAAAAGTCACTGTCCATTCTTTTGTCCACCAGCAAACCGGTGCCCTGCATTATCACCTTGAGACCAACCAGCCTGAGCTGGTGTTTATGGTGGCCTTTCGTACCTTCCCCCAAGATTCCACCGGTGTGGCTCATATTCTGGAGCATACTGCCTTGTGTGGCAGCGAGCGCTATCCCGTGCGTGATCCCTTCTTTATGATGCTGCGCCGCTCGTTAAACACCTTTATGAACGCGCTGACCAGCAGCGATTGGACTGCCTATCCCTTTGCTACGCTCAATCCCAAGGACTTTGATAATCTGCTCGATGTGTATCTTGATGCGGCGTTTTTTTCACGCTTAGATCCACTAGATTTTGCGCAGGAAGGGCATCGAGTCGAATTTACTGAGCCAGAGAACCCCAGCACGCCACTGGTTTACAAGGGCGTCGTTTTTAATGAGATGAAGGGCGCGATGAGTTCGCCTGTCTCGCGCCTGTATCAAAGCCTGACCAAGTATCTCTTCCCTAGCATCACCTATCACCATAACTCAGGGGGAGAGCCAGAATCGATTCCTGATCTAAGCTATGCCGATCTGCGCGCCTTTTATCAGCGCCACTATCATCCATCAAATGCGATTTTGATGAGCTTTGGTGCGCTGGAGCTAGAGCAGCTACAGCACAAGATGCATCAGCAGGCCCTGAGCCGCTTTGAAGCCCTGCCAGAGCGCCTCAGTGTGCCGGATGAAAAACGCTATGCCGCCCCAGTGCGAGTTGAAGAAGCCTATGCGCTGGAGCAGGACGATCTGGCGCGTCACACCTACCATGTACTGGGTTGGCTGCTGCCGCCTTCTTATCAGGTGGATGATCTGCTCAAAGCCCATTTATTGAGCCGCGTGCTGCTCGATAATTCCAGCTCACCGCTGATGGCTGCACTGGAATCAACCGATCTGGGCACTGGCCCTGCGCCCTTGTGTGGTGTTGAAGATTCTAACCGTGAGATGAGCTTTTTATGTGCGCTGGAAGGATCAAACCCTGAACAGGCCGCTGATTTTGAAGCGCTGGTGATCGAGACACTGCAAAAAGTCGTTGCAGAGGGGATCGATCAACAAGCGGTAGAAGCCCAGCTTCATCAACTTGAGCTCAGTCAGCGCGAGATCACTGGCGATGGTATGCCCTTTGGTTTGCAGCTGTTGATCGGTAGCCTCTCTGCTGCGGTTCATCATGGTGATCCGGTCGAGCTGCTGAATATCGATCCTGCCTTATTGCGTCTGCGAGAAGCCGTCCAAGATCCGCGCTTTATTCCCGATTTAATTCAGACATGGCTGCTGGATAACCCCCACCGTGTGCGCCTGACGCTGCGCCCTGATGATCAGCTGGCGGCTCGTCAGCAGGCGATGGAGCAAGCCCGCCTCGCCAAGCGTCAAGCCAGCTTAACGCCAGAAGAGCAGCAGCAGATTATTGCGCAAACGCTGGCGCTGCAAGAGCGTCAGGCCCAGCAGGATGATCTCAGCCTGCTGCCCAAGGTCACGGTTGACGATATCCCCGCGCATCTGGCATTGCCAGAGCCCAGCGCCCAACACCAGGCACCGCTGCCAGTGGATTGGTATACCGCAGGCACCAATGGATTGATCTATCAGCAGATTTTTATCGAATTACCGCAACTGAGTGCAGCTGAACAGCAGCTGCTGCCGCTCTACACCCAGTGTGTGACCGAGCTAGGATGCGGTGAGCGGGATTACCGCCAGCAGCAGGCCCACCAGAGTGCCGTCAGTGGTGGTGTCAGTGCCAGCGTGCTAGTACGCAGTCTGCTGAGCAGTGAACAGCAGGTGCGTGGCTATCTGGTTTTATCTGGTAAGGCCTTGGCCAGCAAGCATCTGGCGCTGCAAGAGCTGCTCTACACCACGCTGACCCAATTGCGCTTTGATGAAACCAGCCGGATTCGTGAGTTGATTGCCCAGCAGGCCTCGCGCCGTGTGCAGTCGATTACTGGGCGCGGCCATAGTCTGGCGATGACAGCTGCTGGCTCAGCGCTGAGCCCAGTAGGTGCCTTTGCCCATGCCACGCGTGGTTTGGCTGGCGTGCAAGCCAGTTTGGCACTGGAAAAACGCACCCAAGATCAGGCCGAGCTAGAGAAGCTGGCGGCGGATCTGGCCGCCTTACACCGCAAACTGGCCTTGGCACCGCGTCAGTTTATGTTGGTGGGCGAGGCCGAACAGCAGCAGTCTGCTCTGGCGGCGCTGAACCAGCAATGGCAAGCCTGCCCAGCCGAAGCCATTCAAGCGCTGAGCCTGCCGCAGCAGCGTGAAGCCGTGAAGCAGGTCTGGGTGACCAATACACAGGTCAACTTCTGCGCGCTGGCCTTCCCGACGGTTGTGGGTGAGCATGCCGATGCCCCCGCGCTCACCTTGTTGGGTGAATACCTGCGCAATGGTTATCTGCACCGCGCTATCCGCGAGCAGGGTGGTGCCTATGGCGCTGGCGCGGCTCAGGACCATGCTGAGGCTGTCTTCCGCTTCTTCTCTTACCGCGATCCGCGCACTGAGGCCACCCTGGCTGATTTTCATGCTGCAGTGGCGTGGCTATTGGCCCAGCAGGAAGATCCACAAAAGCTTGAGGAAGCCGTGTTGGGTGTGATCTCCAGCATTGATAAGCCAGGTTCACCCGCGGGGGATGCGCGTCAAACCTATCAAGCCAGCTTGTTTGGTCGCACACCTGAGCAGCGGCGCGCCTTCCGCCAGCGCTTGCTGGAAGTGCGCTTTGCTGATCTGCAGCGTGTGGCCGCCACCTACCTGCGCCCCGAGCTGGCCAGTTGTGCACTGGTTACCAATGCCAGCACAGCAGCCACTTTGGATGCCAGCTACCAGCGTTATCAAATCTAGGGAAACGCTGCACCCCCAGCCCGCTCAGGTGGGTTGGGGACAAGCTTGATATATCGCTTTTTGAAGGCTAAGCGCTTTGGTAAACAGGGTTCTAGCCAAACAGCTCGACAAGTTGCTGGGCAACCAACTCGATAGCATTGGATGAACTCAGCGAGGCCATTTGGCCACCCCAAAGCGCCTAGTGTGTAAAAAAAGCGAGAATTTATACACAAACGCTGGACGTGTCGATATTTTCATAGAATTTCGACACGTAACCTTCTCATGTTGATGCAATCAACCTATATTCAACTCATGTCGATGGCATCGACCCGTTGATTAAAATGGCCGTCAGCCACTATCAGTTTGAAGCCATTCACCCCTTTACCGATGGCAACGGGCGCACTGGCCGGGTGCTCAATACGCTTTACCTGATAGAGCAAAAATTACTCACGCTGCCTATCCTCTATTTAAGCCGCTACATTCTGCAACACCGCGCCGACTATTATCGTTTGCTCACCCAGGTCACCAGCGACCAGAACTGGGAGGCATGGATTATCTATATGCTTCAAGCAGTTGAGCAGACTTCTCGCTGGACAACCGCTAAAATAGCCGCCGTGCGGGAGCTGATCGAACACACCAGCGCCTATATTCAGCAGCAACTACCCAAAATATACAGCTATGAACTGGTACAGGTGATCTTTGAGCAACCCTATTGCCGCATCAGCAACCTCACTGAAAAGCAGATCGCCAAGCGCCAAACCGCATCGGCCTACCTAAAACAGCTTGTCGCAATAGGCGTGCTCAACGAAATCCAGTCGGGCAAAGAGAAGCTCTTTGTGCACCCTAAGCTGATTCAGCTCATGACCGCAGACAACAACACCTTCAGCCATTATTCGGCTTAAAGAGACACCAGCCAGCTTTGGCCGCATCAGCATAACGGTGGCATGAGTCCGAATCAGGCAGAGGAAAAATACTGGATTAACTATAAACCCGTGGCCAGTTTTACTTGACCACTACACTTTGGTTGTCGACCATTGCGTGGTATTACTCGCATTATTCAGAGATTACGAGCTGAAAAGACATCAGTGGGTTGTGGGGAGGGGCCACCTCCCTACCCCGCATTGGTGTTGGCGTGCCACAAGCCCGCGGCTTGTAGTAGTTGGCGCGTGTAGTCGGCTTGCGGCTGGGTGATCAGCTGATGGGTGGGGGCGAGTTCGATTTGTTCGCCGTGGCGCATGACCAGTATCCGGTGGCTCAGTGCTTGCACCACACGCAGATCATGACTGATCAGCAGATAAGCGAGCTGATACTTGGCTTGCAGCTGGCGCAAGAGATCAAGAATCTGCGCCTGAATACTGCGATCCAGCGCCGAGGTGGGTTCATCGAGAATCAGCAGGCGAGGTTTGAGAATCAGCGCGCGGGCGAGGGCGATACGCTGGCGTTGTCCGCCTGAAAACTCATGCGGATAACGAAAGCGCGTGGCAGGGTCCAGCCCGACTTCTTGCATGACCTGAATAATCTGCGCTTCTTGCTCATCATGGCGCAGTTGTGGCTGATGCAGCGCCAGCCCCTCGCCGATAATCTCCATCACGCTCATACGTGGGCTCAGGCTGCCATAGGGATCTTGAAACACCAGTTGCATCTGGCGACGGTGGGGCAGTAGTGCGCGTTGTGTGAGACCTGTCAGCGTTTGACCGAGCAGCTGCACTTCACCGCCTGCACTGGGCAGTAGTCTCAGGATCGCCAAGGCCAGCGAGGTTTTGCCCGAGCCGCTTTCTCCAACCAGGCCCAGTGTCTCCCCTGCACGCAAGGACCAGCTTTGCTCCGCAACAGCCACCAAGGGCGGTGGCGCTTTTTGCCAGAGACGGGTGCGCGGGCGGGCATATTCAACCCTGAGTTGATCAAGGCTGAGGATCTCTTCGGCTTGTGCTGCCAGAGGAGTCGGCTGTCCACTGGGTTCGCTGGCGAGCAGATGACGGGTGTAATCGGCTTGTGGCTGAGCAAAAAGAGCCGCTGTAGCTTGGGTCTCGACCAGCTGGCCCTGATGCATCACGGCAACCTGATCACTATAGCGTCGCACCAGATGCAGATCATGGGAGATCAGCAGCATCGCCATGCCATAGCGGGCTTGCAGGCGGCGCAGCAGATCAAGAATTGTTTGCTGTACCGTCACATCCAGCGCGGTGGTGGGTTCATCCGCGAGCAGCACTTGGGGGTTGTTGGCCAAGGCCATCGCGATCATCACCCTTTGGCGTTGGCCACCAGAGAGCTGATGGGGCCAGGCTTGAGCCAGTTGCGGATCGAGCTGGACTTCTTGCAGGAGTTCACGGCTGCGTTCGGCGGCCTCGCGCTGGCTCAGTCCTTGATGCAGGATCAAGGTTTCGTTGATTTGGCGGCCAACACGATGCAGTGGGTTGAGCGAGGTCATCGGCTCTTGAAAAATCATCGCGATCTTTTGTCCGCGCAGGCCGCGCCACTGGCGTTCGCTATAGTCACTAAGGCATTGATCACCCAGCTGAATCTGGCCGCTGACTTGGGCTGTATCGGGCAACAGGCCAAGGCAAGCAAGCGCCGTCAAGGATTTGCCCGAGCCACTTTCACCGACCAGAGCCAGGGTTTCTCCTGCGTTGAGTTGCAGATCCAGTTGTTGCACGACAGGGGTGGAGCCGAAGCGAATGGTCAGCTCTTTCAGTTGCAATAAAGGGCCAGAAGTCATGGTGGCGGTGTCTTCTCGGTCGAGGGGGTGAAGGCTTTGCGTGGATCAAAGGCATCGCGCACCCCTTCACCAATAAAGACCAGCAGGGTGAGCAGGATCGCCAGAGTCATAAAGGCGGTGATGCCAAGCCAAGGGGCTTGCAGATTGTTTTTACCTTGTGCGACCAGTTCGCCTAAAGAGGGGGTACCCGGCGGCAGGCCAAAACCGAGAAAATCCAGTGCGGTCAGCGTGGTCACCGCACCAGTAAACAGAAAGGGCAAAAAGGTCAGCGTGGCAACCAGTGCATTAGGCAGCACATGGCGCAGCAGCAGACGGGTGTTGGAGAGGCCCAAGGCGCGGGCCGCGCGTACATATTCTAAATTACGGGCTTTTAAGCATTCAGCACGCACAAGATCGACCAGCGCAGGCCAGCTAAAGAGCAGCAGGATGCCCAACAGCCACCAAAAGCCGGGGGTGATCAGGCTGGCGAGAATAATCAGCACAAACAGCGTGGGCAGGCCAGACCAGATTTCGATCAGCCGCTGGCCCCAGAGATCAAGGCGGCCACCATAGTAGCCCTGCATCGCGCCGATCAGCACACCGATCACGCTGCTGCCTAGCGTGAGCAGCAGGGCAAACAGGATTGAGAGACGTAGGCTGTAGATCACACGCGCCAGCACATCACGCCCTTGATCATCTGTCCCGAGCCAGTTTTCACGGCTGGGTGGTGTGGGGGCAGGTTGAGTGAGTTGATAGTTGATGGTGGCATGATGAAAGGGAATCAGCGGCCAGAGCATCCAGCCGTCACCAGCGGCAATATTTTCTTGCAGAAAGGGATCACGATAATCCGCTGGAAAGGGCAGGTCGCCGCCAAAGGTGGTTTCATCATACTGCTGCCATAAGGGCCAGTAGAGTTGGCCTTCGTAGCGCACCACCAAGGGACGTTCATGGGCGATCAGCTCCGCCATCAGGGTGATCCCAAACAGGCCGAGAAACAGCCATAAAGACCACCAAGCACGGCGGTTGGCTTTGAATATCTGCCAGCGGCGTTGATTCAGCGGTGCGCGCCAGCCAGCTTGAAGTCGATGGAGCCAACTGGTGTTCATCCCTGCTCCCGTGAAGCAAAATCAATACGTGGATCAATCAGCATATAGGTGAGATCACTGATCAGCTTAAGCAGCAGGCCTATCAGTGTAAAAAGATAAAGGGTGCCAAACACCACCGGATAATCACGCTGCACCACCGCCTCAAAGCCAAGCAGCCCCAAGCCATCCAGCGAGAAGATCACTTCAATCAGCAGGGCGCCAGTGAAGAAGATGCTGATCAAGGCCGCTGGCATGCCCGCAATAATAATCAGCATCGCATTGCGAAAGACATGGCCGTACAGCACGCGTGAGGCACTGAGCCCCTTGGCGCGCGCGGTGAGCACATACTGCTTGTGGATTTCTTCTAAAAAGGAGTTTTTGGTCAGTAGCGTCAGCGTGGCAAAGCCAGAGATGGTCATCGCCAGTACGGGCAGAGTCAGATGCCAGAAGTAATCGAGAAGCTTGCCGCCAAGGCTGAGCTGATCAAAATCATCAGAAGTCAGGCCGCGCAGTGGAAACCAGCTTAAGTAGCTGCCGCCAGCAAAGAGCACGATCAACAGCAGTGCAAACAAAAAGCCAGGAATGGCATAGCCAATCACCACCACTGAAGAAGTCCACACATCAAAGCGGCTGCCATGATGCAGGGCTTTGCGGATACCAAGAGGAATCGAGATCAGATAGATCAACAGCGTTGACCAGAGCCCGAGCGAGATGGACACGGGCATTTTTTCAAGGATCAACTCACTGACTGGGCGGCCACGAAAAAAGCTTTCGCCAAGATCAAAGGTGAGATACTGGCGCACCATCAGCAAGAAGCGCTCATGCGCTGGGCGATCAAAACCGAACTGGGCTTCAAGCTCCGCGATCAGGCGCGCCTCCATACCCTGGCTGCCGCGATGGGCCGATTCTGCCAGTTCGCCACCGCCTCCCAAGCGGGTGCTGCTCATGCTGCCCAGATCCTGCATCTGCGCCATCATCTGTTCGATGGGACCACCGGGTGCAGCTTGAATAATGATGAAATTCAGCAGCAAAATACCCAGCAGCGTGGGTGGAATCAGCAGTAGGCGCTGGAGCAGATAACGCGTCATTCTTCAGCAATCCACCAGCTGTCCATCGCCAAACCAAAGGGTGGGTGCACTTCAGGGATCTGCACACGACGATGGCGGGCGACACGGTGCTCAGGCAGGTGCCAATGGGGGAGCACATAGTGGCCATGCAGCAAAACGCGATCCAGCGCACGCGCGGTAGCAACCAGTGTGGTGCGATCGGGTGCGGCAATCAGCTGTTCAACCAGCGCATCCACTACTGGATCTTGAATGCCAGATAAATTGCGCCCATCTGCTGCCTGGGCAAAGGCAGAATGAAAGTAATCACGCTGCTCATTCCCCGGTGACAGGCTTTGCGGCAGGGTGGAGATGATCATGTCATAGTCAAACTGGCGCACACGATTCAAAAACTGAGTGGTATCGACAAGGCGTACATCAAGGCGGATGCCCAAGCGCTCCAGATTCTGCCGCCACGGCAGCACAACCCGCTCAAAGGCGCTGTCATGCATCAGCAGCTCAACACGCAGTTGCTGGCCTTGTGCATTGACCAGACGACGGCCATCGAGTGTCCAACCGGCTTCACGCAGTAGATTCAGCGCCTCGCGCATTTCACGCCGCAGCTGGCCACTGCCATCAGTGACAGGCAGGCGATAGGGGGTGGTGAACAAGCTTGCCGGTAGTTGATCTGCAAAGCGATTGAGGATCTCCAGCTCTAAGCCGCTTGGCAGGTCAGCACTGGCCAGCTCTGAGTTGCTGAAATAGCTGGTGGTGCGGGTGTAAGCGCCATGAAAGAGCTGCTGGTTCGTCCATTCAAAATCAAACATCAGCGTCAGCGCCTGACGCACTCGGGCATCAGCCAGCACGGGGCGACGAGTGTTATAGAAAAAGCCCTGCATGCCAGAGGAATTTTGATGGGGGATGGATTCCAGCAGGATCTCGCCTGAGTTCAGTGCTGGACCGCTGTAGCCCGTTGCCCAGTGGCGGGCGATATGCTCAAGGCGCACATCCAGACGTCCGGCTTTAAAGGCCTCCAAGGCAACGCTGCTATCGCGAAAGTAGTCATAGATCATCTGATCAATATTATGACGGCCACGGTTGATGGGCAGATCGGCCCCCCAGTAGTTGTCAACACGCTGATAGACGATGCGTCGTCCGGCATCCACTTCTGCAATACGATACGGCCCGCTGCCCAGTGGTCGCTCCAGACCTGGGCGAGTGAAGTCGCGCTCGGCCCAGAAGTGCGCAGGCAGAATCGGCACCTGGCCAATAATCAGCGGAAGCTCGCGGTTTTCTGGGTTGCCGAGATAAAAGCGCACCCGCAGAGGATCAGGGGTTTCTATGCGTAGGATATCGGCATAGTAGGCGCGATAAAAGGGACGTCCCTGAGTTTTGAGTGTTTCGAAGGTAAAGGCAACATCGGCACTGGTGACCGGCTGACCATCATGAAAGCGAGCTTCGGGGCGCAGTTGGAACTCGATCCAGCCGCCATCTGGATCAACGCGCATACACTCGGCCAGCAGGCCATATTCGGTGAAGGGTTCATCGGCACTGGATTCGGCCAGACTGTCATAGATCAGGCCCAGGCCCGCTGCGGGTGTGCCTTGAATAATAAAAGGATTCAGACTATCGAAGCTGCCGCCGGGCGGTGTTTGGCGCAGGCGGCCGCCCTTGGGCGCTTCTGGATTGACATAATCAAAATGGGAGAAGTCCGCTGCATAGCGCGGTGCTTCGTCATAGATACTCAGCGCATGGCGACATTCCACGGCACTTGCGCTTGCGCTCCAGAGCAGGCTGCTGCTGAGCAACAGCGCGCAGTAGGCAGCTGGACGAATCATGACGCACTCCCATTTTTTTGGCATCCGTATCTCCTTGGTCTTGTGCTTAGTTACGTGTGACATCCACATGCAGCGTCAGGTTTTGTCCTGGCTGCAAGTAGCGGTTGGGGTTGATATTGTTCCAGCGCGCGATATCACTGACGCTGACTTGAAAGCGCTGGGCGATGCTGGCCAGATTATCGCCACGGCGGACTTGATAGTTCACACGCCGCACGACACTGCGCTGGGCTGGGCTGTTGGCAGACTGGGCATTGCGTGACCAGATCACCAGACTTTGTCCGGCGATTAATGGATCACCGGGGGCCATGTTGTTCCAAGCGGCCAGTTCGCGCACGCTGACATTATGGCGGCGGGCGAGCAGCCAGAAGCTATCACCACTTTGTACGCGATGATCCACGCGCTGGCCATTGCGCTGCACATTTTGGCGGCGCTGTAGGCGCTGATCTTCGCTGAGGGCATACTGGCCTGCGCCTTGGCTGGGAATCGGGATCAAGAGTTCGCGTCCGGCACGAATAATGTCGCCATTGAGCTGGTTGGCGTCACGGATCATGCTGGGCGTGGTGTTAAAGCGGCGTGAGATGGTCAGCAGGCTGTCGCCTGAGGCCACGCGATAGCGCTGCCAGCTCATGCGCTGCTGGGCTGGGAGGGCTTCGAGTGCTTGGGCAAAGACATCGGCTTGCTCGATCGGCACCAGAAGGCGATGGGGGCCGTTAGGGTCGGTGGCCCATTGGCTATAGCCTGGATTGAGCAGATAAAGCTCATTGATGCTGATTTCAGCCATCTGGGCGGCCAAGGCCAGATCGATCTGCCCGCCAGTGGGCACAACAGCAAAATAAGGCTCATTCGGCAGGCTGCTCAAGGTGATGCCATAGGCTTCTGGATCACCGATGACCCTTGCCAGAGCGACCATCTTCGGCACATAGGCGCGGGTCTCAGCCGGTAGGTTCAGCTCCCAGAAGGTACCATTGCCACCTGCTTGACGGTTATGTCGCAAGGCGCGGTTCACATTACCGCCACCAGCATTGTAAGCGGCTAAGGCCAGGTGCCAGTCGTCAAAACGGCGATGCAGTTGGGTGAGATAGGTCAGCGCAGCATCTGTTGAGGCCAGGACATCGCGTCGGCCGTCATACCACCAGTTGTTTTCTAGGCCAAAATGCCGCCCAGTGCCGGGGATAAACTGCCACATGCCCGAAGCACGACCGTGGGAGTAAGCAAAGGGATCATAGGCAGATTCAATAATCGGCAGCAGGGCCAGTTCACTGGGGAGATCACGACGCTCGATCTCTTCAAGAATATGGAACATATAGCGGTTGGCGCGCTGGGCCACCCGATCTAAATAGCTGGGATGGCGCAGCAGCCAGTTGATCTCGGCTTGTACGCGCGGGTCATGGCTGGTGTTATCCATACGCATATTGGCGCGCAGGCGATCCCAGAGATCATAGGGTGGGAGGCTGGGTTCATCCCAAGAGCGCCAATCGGCCTGCTGCTGCAAGGGGAGCAGCTGCCCAAGGCCGTTGGCTTCTTCGGCCTTTAAATAGTGAAACAGCTGTTGCTGCTGCTGTAGCTGGGCCAGCAGATATTCAGGATCACTGGTGGCGGGGTCCTGAGAGGCCTGCTGAAGAGGAAAAGCGGAACAACCGGCTAAAAAAACACTCCCTAGAGTGACTGCAGTGAAAGGGCGACCCCAGCGGCGCAGGAAAAAAGAAGGGGTCGAATGCAGGGGAGGAAACCATTGGCAAATCGATTGAAATAAAGGCATAGAATAGGATCGTGTTGGTCAGAAAAATGGATAACTCGGCTCTTGGGGCAGTAATTTACACTATTTTTTCAGTACGCGCCTAGAGAAGCGCGCTGCCACTGGCCCGCGCGGCTGGCCGCTGAGGCTCACTCAGGCTGGATCGAATCAGCCGTCAAGATCAGCAGGCTGCCTTGTTGTACGCTTGCTAGGAAGCGTTTTTCCAGAGGCGTAAAAAGTGTAGCCAGGCTGCTGGGGTCTCAGGTTGGGGTTCGCCCTGTTGTGCCACAAACTGGCTGATCGAGGCCTGCACCTCAGGCTGATTCAGGCGCCAATAGGGGTTGGTCGCGGCCTCTTGCTCGCGGCTGGTGGGGAGCGTAGGGCGCTGGGCCGCACGCAACGCCATACATTGGGCAAGGCGTTGTTGTAAGGCGAAGGAGCTGGGTTCCACCTTGCAGGCAAAATTCAGGTTGGCAAGGGTGTACTCATGGGCTGGGTAGTAGAGGGTGGCATCAGGAAAAGCTGCCAGAGCTTGGAGCGATTGATACATCTGTTGTGCGGTGCCTTCAAAAAGTCGGCCGCAGCCCGCCGCAAAAAGCGTATCGCCACAAAAAATATGCTGCTGACCTTGTTGGTCGGTGCAGGAAAACGCAAGATGGTGATCTGTATGCCCAGGGACCGCCAGCACCTCCACCTGCCAATCGAGCAGCTGAAAGCGATCACCCTGCTGCACGGCCTGAGTCAGTGGCGGCAAGCGGGCCTGATCTGCGGCACTGCCGATCACAGCACAAGAATAGGCCGCACTCAGCGCAGCCACACCCCCTATGTGATCGGGATGGTGGTGCGTGATCAGGATGCCTTCAAGCTGGCGTTGCGTGGCGTCTAAGTAGGCGCGCACTGGTGCGGCATCTCCTGGATCAACCACCCAGCAGCGTGGGTCCTGATCCTGTTGGATGACCCAGATATAATTATCTTTGAAGGCGGGTAGAGGGTGAACTGAATACATGGCCTTAACCTCAATCAAGCAAGCAATGGGAGACAAAAAGATGCCAAGCGTGCACAAGGGGGAGCGGTGAAACGAGGGCAGCAAGATTCCCAGACCGTCATGGCTTCTCCTGAGGCCTGTTGGGCTCAGTGGCAGATTTTTTGGGAGACGGCCTTTGCGCAGCATCTTTTAGAGCAGGAGACACGTTTGCTCACGCCCCTGCTGGAGCAGGCCAGAGGTTACCATTTACTTCACCTGGGCACTACTCCTCTGGGGGGGCTGCTGCGCAGTGGCAGTATTCGTCATGTGATTGAATGGCGGCCGCAGCAGGCGCTGGCAACCAGCCCAAGTAGCCTGATTGCCGATCCAGCCTATCTGCCGCTCCCCGATGAATCGATGGATCGGGTTTTTCTGCACCATAGCCTAGCCCTCTATCATCGCCCGCATCAGCTGCTGAAAGAAGCGGCGCGGGTGGTCTTGTCGCAAGGCGAGATCTGGGTGTGTGCACTCAACCCTTGGAGCTGGCAGGCGCTGTTGCGTTTTACGCCACGCTGGATGCAGCCTAAATCCTTGCGCGCGCTGGCAGGGAGTGATTGGATCAGTCCGGCGCGTTTAAAGGACTGGTGTGAACTGCTGGATCTCCATTGTATTGAAATTCGCCCTTATGGCCGCAACAGAAGCTGCTATCATCTCGGCCCTTGGCTCGATCCCTGGCAGGGTGCTTATTTTATGCGTTTGGGTAAAAATGTAGGCTGTCCGCTGAGACCTCGACCCACCTGGCGGCGTCAGGCGTGGATGCCAGAGGCGGCGGTGGGGGCTTCAACCCTCAGTCAGCCAAAGATCGTCAGTGAATCGAGTCGTCCGGTTGGTCAAGAGGGCCAGTCATAAAGCATAAAGAATGAAAGAGAGGAAGCCGATGAGCGATCAACCCCCAGTGGTGATCTATACCGATGGTGCGTGCAAGGGGAATCCGGGGCGCGGCGGTTGGGGCGCTTGGTTGCGCTGCGGCGAGCATCAAAAAAGCCTCTGGGGTGGCGAAGCCCAGACCACCAATAATCGGATGGAGCTGATGGCCGCGATTCAAGCTTTGCAGGCTTTAAAGCGCCCTTGCCAGGTTGAGCTGCATACCGATTCCCAGTATGTGCGTCAGGGTATTACCCAGTGGATGGTGAACTGGAAAAAGAAAAACTGGAAAACGGCAGCAGGTCAGCCAGTGAAAAACAAAGACCTTTGGCAAGCGCTGGATGCCTTAGCGCAGCAGCATCAAATAGAATGGTTTTGGGTGAAGGGCCATGCCGGTGACCCAGGCAATGAAATGGCCGATCAACTTGCCAATCGTGGCGTTGAACAGCCAGAGGGCGGCCTGGCCTGAAGCCCTGAATCCGATCAAAAAGAGATTCACTATGCGTCAAATCGTTCTGGATACAGAAACCACCGGTATTGAACCACGCGAAGGTCACCGGATTATTGAGATTGGGTGTGTGGAGCTGGTCCGTCGTCAGCTCACTCAACGCCATTACCATGTTTATCTCAACCCTGAGCGCGAGATCGATATCGAAGCGACTCAGGTGCATGGGATGACCTGGGACGGCCTGAAAGATCAGCCTTTATTTGCCCAAGTGGCCGATGATTTTCTGGCTTTTGTGCAAGGTAGCGAGCTGCTGATTCATAACGCACCGTTTGATGTTGGCTTTATCAATGCTGAGTTAGAGAGGTTAAACCAGCAGCTGGGTCAGGCACGCTATGGGCGTTTAGAAGACTATTGCCAGATTTTTGATACGCTGGCCTATGCGCGTCGTCGCCATCCTGGGCAGCGCAATAGCCTGGATGCCTTGTGCAAGCGCTACCATGTTGATAACACTGGACGAACGCTGCACGGCGCTTTGCTCGATTCGGAAATTCTGGCCGATGTTTATCTGCGCATGACCGGTGGGCAAACCGCTCTCTCCTTAGGTCAGGATGAAGAAGAGCAGCAAGACGCTTTAGTGGATGTGCACCTGAGTCGCCGTCCTGTAAAGCGCCAAGGGGCGCTACCTATCTATTATGCGCAGGCTGAAGAACTGGCCGCCCATCAAGCCAAACTGGCGCAGCTAGAGGCACAGGCGGGTAGCTGTGTGTGGCTGGCGCAGGAGTCCCAGTCGTGAATCCCCCCTTGCCAAGCTTGCATCCCTTCTCTGCTGCTCAGTCGCCTGCGCTGGGTGGGGCGCTCCAGCCTGTTTTTGAGCGGGGTTTGCATCAACCTAGCGAGGGAGAGCCTATCTGGGTGATACGCCTGAGCCCTGGCATGATTGCACCGAGTCGTCACTCAGATGGACCGGCTTGGGCGGAGGCCGATCTTTATTCCAGCAAGGTGCATCGGCGCTGTCCGGTGATTGGGCGCTGGCAGGGTCGCTCGGTGCTCTTGTCTTTGGTGCGCCATGCTCAGGCCAAGGCGGCAGGCTGGCCCGGCACGCGTCATTGGTTGTTGCAAGCCGATTCACCTGAGTTGGATCTTTTGATCACCGCCGTCAGTTTGGCCGCGTGGGAAGAGCAGCATCAGTTTTGTGGACGCTGTGGCGCTGCAACCCAGGCGCGCTATGATGAGTATGCCAAGGAGTGTCCGCGTTGCCGCTTGCGTCAGTATCCGCGTATTTCGCCAAGCATGATTTGTCTGGTGTGGCGTGAAGAAGAGTTGCTGCTGGCGCAGAGCCCGCGTTTCCAAAATGGGATGTATAGTCTGCTGGCGGGTTTTGTTGAAGCTGGAGAAAGCGTCGAAGAAGCCGTGCATCGAGAGGTGAAGGAAGAAGTCGGCATAGAGATTCAGCGGCTGCACTATCTGGGCAGTCAGTCTTGGCCCTTTCCTCATTCATTGATGCTGGGCTACTGGGCTGAATATCACCAAGGCGAGATCCAGGTGGACCCGACAGAGTTGGTAGACGCACGCTGGTTTCATTGGCAGGATCTGCCACTTTTGCCACCGCCGGCGTCGATTGCCAGACGCTTGATTGATCAGTTTGTTGAGTGGCGGCGTCATGCCGCCGAAGATTAACGCGCGAGCGGCTTAGTTTTTAAAGCACTCAACCTGAATCCGATCACCGATTTCGGCGTCATGATATTCAAGCTGCATCCGTGAAGCGCTTAGTGCCAGCACTTGAAAGACGTCATCACCTTGCATATTGTCAAAGTCACTGGCGTTCAAGATACCTGCGTCATGGAGTTGTTGCGCTGTTGGATTGTTCGGGCGGAACTGACTCGTCTCAGTGCGCAGAGACAGCTGATCGCCTTCTAGTGACCAGTTGCCAGCGGCATCCAGTGCATAGGCCAGTTCTTGCCCTGGTAGGCGCATTTGAATATCGCCTTCAACGCTAAAATGGCCTTGAGCCGTAAAAAGCTGATGGTAGTTAAAGTGCAGAGTCAGGCCTTGCTCAGTGGGAAAGTGGTGCTCGCAGGTCCATTGACCGACCAGCAGTTGCTCATCATGAGCGAGTGCAGCGCAGCTGAGTAGCAGGGCGCAGGGAAAGAAGATCAAACGACGCATGAGATAGATCCTTAGCAGCGAAAAAAAGACAGGATAAGGCATCTGCTGCATAGAATGCCAGTGATGCCCAAGGTCTGGCTGCTGAGATCGCCAGCAGGGCGCGTTGCTCAGTGATCAGGGTGGCATCCCATCCAGCACTGGGTTACTGTATGCGGCAAATCTCATCGTCTGAGACAGCTTTTGTCTTTTCAAATATAGAAATTTTTATTTAAGTCAACAGGATAGCGAACGGAATGGGTAAATCACTGGTTATTGTCGAGTCCCCGGCCAAAGCCAAGACGATTAATAAGTACTTGGGTAGCGACTTTATCGTCAAATCGAGCGTAGGCCATATCAGAGATTTACCTGTCAGCGGTGGCGGGAAGAGCTCCACCGCGCGCGCGACGAAAAAAGCGCTGACAGCGGCCGAGAAAAAGCAGCGCGCTCAGGATCAGTTGATCGCCCGCATGGGGGTCGATCCAGAGCATGGCTGGAAAGCGCATTATGAAATCTTGCCCGGCAAGGAAAAGGTGGTCAGCGAGCTGAAAAAGCTAGCGAAAGAAGCCGATGCCATTTATCTGGCGACGGATTTGGACCGCGAGGGAGAGGCCATAGCTTGGCACCTGCGCGAGACCTTGGGCGGTGATCCGCAGCGTTATCGTCGCGTGGTGTTTAACGAGATTACCAAAAAAGCCATTACCCAGGCCTTTGAGCAGCCAGGTGAGCTGGATCTGCACCGTGTACAGGCGCAGCAAGCGCGACGCTTCCTCGATCGTGTGGTGGGTTATATGGTGTCGCCCTTATTGTGGGCGAAGGTGGCTCGGGGCTTGTCTGCTGGTCGTGTGCAATCGGTTGCGGTGCGCTTGATCGTAGAGCGTGAACGCGCGATTCGTGCTTTTGTGCCCGAAGAATACTGGGATGTGCACGCGGATTTGCGTTCGGATCAACATCCGCTGCGTTGTCAGGTGGTCAGTCAGGCCGGTCAGGCTTTTCGTCCCGTGAATCAGCAGCAAACAGACGCCGCTCTGGCCATTTTGCAAACAGCCCAATATCAGCTGATTGATCGTGAAGACAAGCCCACCCAAAGCCGTCCAGGTGCGCCGTTTATTACCTCGACTTTGCAGCAGGCGGCCAGTACACGCCTTGGTTTTTCAGTCAAGAAAACCATGACGCTGGCTCAGCGCCTCTATGAAGCGGGTCATATCACCTATATGCGTACGGATTCGACCAACCTATCGCAAGAGGCGGTTGCCAGCTGCCGTGAGTGGATTGCTGAAGCCCTGGGTGCGGCCTATCTGCCAGAGCAGCCAGTGTCCTACTCCAGCAAAGAAGGCGCACAAGAAGCCCACGAAGCGATCCGTCCCTCACAAGTCAAAGTGAAGGGTGAAGATCTTAAAAATATGGAGCGGGATGCCCAGCGTTTGTATGAGCTGATTTGGCGTCAGTTTGTGGCCTGTCAGATGCCACCCGCGCGCTATTTGTCTTCGACGCTGACGGTTCAGGCGGCTGATTTTGAACTGAAGGCCAAGGGTCGTGTGCTGCAATTTGATGGTTATACGCGGATTCAGCCGCCAGCAGGGAAGCAGGGCGAAGACCAGGTCTTGCCTGATTTGCAAAAGGGGACGCAGCTGGATTTGCTGGCGCTGGACCCCAAGCAGCATTTCACCAAACCACCGGCGCGCTTTACCGAAGCTGCATTAGTGAAGGAGCTGGAAAAGCGCGGTATCGGCCGTCCGTCCACCTATGCGGCGATTATCTCGACGATTCAAGAGCGGGGCTATGTCAAGCTCGAAAGCCGTCGCTTCTATGCAGAAAAGATGGGCGATATCGTCACCGATCGTCTGGTCGAGAGCTTCCATGATCTGCTCGATTACAGCTTTACGGCACGGATGGAGGATGGACTGGATGCCGTCGCTGAAGGGGGGGCGGATTGGAAGGATCTGCTGAATCACTTCTACAGCGATTTTCGCCGTCAGCTGGATCAGGCCCAGTCTGAGCAGGGTATGCGTCCCAATCAGCCAGTCGAAACCCATATCAGCTGCCCAACCTGTTCGCGGCCGATGCAAATTCGCATCGCTTCCACTGGAACCTTCTTAGGTTGTTCAGGCTATGCGCTGCCACCTAAGGAGCGCTGCAAAACCACCATCAATCTGGTGCCCGGTGATGAATTTGTGGCCGAAGATGCTGATGAAAATGCCGAAGTTGATGCTCTGCGTGCCAAGCGACGTTGCCAGAAGTGCGGCACCGCGATGGAAAGCCTGATCATTGATGAAAAGCGCAAACTGCATGTGTGCGGGAATAGCCCTGATTGTGATGGTTATCAGATCGAAGAGGGCCAATTCCGCTTGAAAGGCTATGAAGGCCCAACACTGGATTGTGATAAGTGTGGCAGTGAGATGCAGCTCAAAACAGGCCGTTTTGGCAAGTATTTTGGCTGCACCAACACTGAATGCAAAAACACGCGTAAGCTGCTGCGCAGTGGCGAGGCGGCACCACCCAAGATGGACCCAGTGCCAATGCCAGAGCTGCGTTGCTTAAAGGTGGATGATCACTATGTGCTGCGCGATGGGGCCAGTGGTTTGTTTTTGGCAGCCAGCCAATTCCCGAAAAACCGTGAAACGCGTCCACCGCAGGTGCGTGAGATCAAGCCACACCGTGCGCAGATTGATCCTAAGCATCATTATCTGCTTGATGCACCTGAGCAGGACCCAGCAGGTCATCCAACAGTGATTCGCTTTTCACGTAAAACCAAAGAACAGTATGTGCAGGCAGAGCAAGAGGGTAAACCGACGGGATTTCGTGCCTTCTGGAAGGATGGGCGCTGGCAGATAGAAGATAAATCCAAGGGCTAGTCGAATGTGCCAGTATCGATCTGAGGTCAGAGAAGGAGAAGAGCATGGCTGATGCGGCACACAGAACGCGGCAACTTTTTTATCAGGTGCGCTTATTGCTGGATGCCGCCCATCAGCCGCATGATCCATTGGTGGAGGTGGCTTGGCAGGAAACCTGCTACGAGGCGGCCTTGGGCGCACTGTTAAAAATTGAGTTGAGCTTTTTGCGTGAGCTGGCTGAAGCCTATCGTCTACAGCCACAGCGAGTTCACGCGCTGGCAGATCTACAGCAGCAGGCGCAGCAGCGTGACCAGCGTTTGTATGAGCTGGAGGTCTGGCGGGCTGATCGTCTGGGAATCTGTTCACGTTTGAACATGCTGGCGGCCCAACAGGGGTTGCCTCGTTCAGCAGAGGTCGCGGTCGCTGTTCCTGCGGGGCAGATTGCGGTGCAGCGTGAAGAACTCAAGCCGCTTGAGGAGCTGGAGCGGCTTTATCAGCAGCTCAAAGCGCAGGTTGATATGCTGCGCTCTGGTCTGTTGGAGGAGTAAGCTGGAGCAGAACTTCAGTTGATCATCCGTGCTGAGGCCGAGAAGGCACTCGGCACTGGATGAGCTTAATGCAGGCTATGATTGAACTGATCGCGAATCAGACCGACCGCTAAACCCTCGATGTTCAGAGTTTCTTCTTCAAGATTAATCTTGATCGGCTCAAAATCAGCGTTTTCTGGTAGCAGCCAAACGATCTGATCTTCTTGCTTAAAGCGCTTGACGGTGACTTCATCGTGGATGCGCGCGACCACCAATTGCCCATTACGCGGGGCTTGATCCAGGCGCTTGACCGCCAACAGATCACCATCAAAAATCCCGATGTCTTTCATGCTCAGCCCTTTAACGCGCAGCAGATAGTCAGGTTTTTGACTGAAGGCGTAGGCATCAACATTCAGATGACGTTCGATATTCTCTTGGGCTAAAAGCGGACTGCCGGCGGCCACCTGCCCCAAAACAGGCAGGCCTTCTTCGTTGATCTGCTCTTGCGTCAGGCGGATGCCGCGTGAGGTCCCCGCAAGAATCTCAATCGCACCTTTGCGTTCTAGAGCGCGCAGATGTTCTTCGGCCGCATTGGCGGAGCGAAACCCAAGAATGCGCGAAATTTCGGCGCGCGTGGGGGGCATGCCTTTTTCTTTCATCGCATCCTTGATGATATCCAGCACCTGCTGCTGGCGTTTGGTAAGTTTGATCATCAGTGCTCCAGAGATGTTTTTTTGCACAGCTGTTTGGTTAAACAGCCTAGTCTTCTATACAGTAGCTTGGCGCTAAGCTTAGCTTTTAAAGGCTTGGAGCTCAAGCCCTGCGCGGACAGAAAGGTGTTTTGCAGACACATTTGGCGTTCTGCGATCGAAAGGAGTAGTATTCTCGGTTTTTGGTGCGCATAAAATGAAGTCGTTTCATCAAGAGTTTTGGTTACATAACCGTCCGTTAATGCTACTGGCCTTGCCGCTTCTGGGAGCGCAGCTGGCACAAACTGGGATGGGCGTCGTCGATACGATTATGGCAGGACGTTTGAGTCCTGTGGATTTGGCTGCGGTGGCGGTTGGGGCCAGTATTTTTGGCCCCATGATGCTGCTGATTTTTGGGACACTGATGGCGGTGACCCCTTTGGTTGCCCATGCCCGTGGTGGGCAGCGGCATCATGAAATGGCGCCGCTGATTCATCAGGCGAGCTGGGTGGGGGCGCTGTTGCTGATACCGGCTTGGTTTGCCTTTTATTACAGCCAGGTGGTGTTTGATTTTATGAAGGTGGAGCCGGATGTCGCGAATCTGGCTTCGGCCTACTTGCGCGCAATGAGCTGGGGCCTGCCTGCGCTGGCTTTTTTTCAGGTGTTGCGTTGTTTGTGTGAGGGATCCAATCAGGCCCGACCTGTGTTGCTGATCAGTGTGTTGGGCTTGCTGATCAATATTCCGGCAAACTACATCCTGATCTATGGCAAGTTGGGGATGCCACAATTGGGCGCGGTGGGTTGTGGTTATGCCACGGCGCTGAGTTTCTGGTTTATGACCATCATGCTCGGTTTTTATGTCACCTTTCGCGCTGAATATCGTCCTTTGGCGATTTTTAAGAGCTGGAGCTGGCCGCAGTGGTTGGGCATCAAGCAGATACTGTGGGTGGGCCTGCCTATCGGCCTCTCTATCTTTGTCGAAGCCTCGCTCTTTACCACTATTGCGCTGTTTATTGGTTCGTTGGGTGAGGTGGTGGTCTCAGGCCATCAGGTGGCGTTTAACTTTACAACCTTGCTCTTTATGGTGCCGCTGAGCCTGGGCATGGCCTTGACTGTGAAGGTGGGGCATGCGCTGGGACAACAACGGCCTGCAACCGCCCGTCGAGTGGCCTTTTTAGGTGTTGAGATGGCGTTTTTAGTGTCTTTGCTGGGTGCGCTGGTGATGTGGGTCGCCTCGCCTTGGGTGGTGCAGCTTTACTCTTCTGATCAGGATGTGCAGCAGCTGGCCACGGCTTTGATCCAGCTGGCGGTTTTTTATCAAGTCTCTGATGGGTTGCAGGTCAATGCAGCAGGTGCGCTACGCGGCTATAAAGACACCCGAATTGTCATGTTGATTACGCTATTTTGTTATTGGGTGATCGGCTTAGGCGGCGGCTGGTGGATGGCTTTTGGTGCCAATCCTTGGGGACCACAAGGTGTACAGGGTTTCTGGTATGGCTTGATCGCCGGTCTTTCAGCCGCCTCGGTCTTTTTGCTGTGGCGCTTAAATGTGACCAGTCGGCGAACTCAGCTGGAAGCTGTGAGTCAGTGATAGAGTGCCTCATCGAAAAATAAGGAGTCTCTGATGCGTTGGTTATTGATCTTGAGTTTGAGTGTGGTGTGGATGTCGGCCTCGGCGCAGCAGTGGGCGCCTGTGCCGCACGTGCAGGTAGAAGGGCAGGCCACCTTGTTGCTGGAGGCCGATCGGGTCGATCTGCGTGCAACCTTTACCGCAGAGCATCGTGAATCACGTTTGGCCTTACAGGATTTGGAGCGCCGTGTTCAAGAAGTGCAGCGCCGTTTGCGTCGTCAGCTGCCTGAAGGCGTGCGTCTTGAGGCCAGCCAGATCAGTATTCAGCCACGTCATGCACGGCGTCAGGATCAGTGGGTCATCAGCGGTTATGTCGCCACGCGTGAAATCCGTTTGCTGAATCTTGATGTCACCGAGGCTGGGCCTTGGATTGAAGCGCTGGTGGCGGCTGAGCCACATCAGCTCGGCCCTTTCGAGTATCGCTCTAGCCTGATGTCTGCGCAGCAGCACCCTGCTTTGCAAGCCGCGATCGAAGATGCCCGTGCCAAGGCGGAATTGATGGCCACGAGTCTGGGTGCGCGCTTGGGTGCGCCCTTGCAGTTAGAAGAAATCACCAGCCCGCAGCCTGCTGCCTTGATGCGGGCCGAGGTGATGATGGCGGCGGATACCTTGTCTAGTCCGCCTGAGCTGGATGCAGGTCAGTTGGAAGCTCAGGCGCGCGTGCGTTTGGTCTTTGAACTGCTGCCTTGATGGATCAGAAAAAGAGAAGAGGCATGTCTTTGGAAACTGCCAGCGCGAGGGATGCTGAAGCGGCTGAACAGCAAGCCTGTCGACAGCTCAAGTCGGTGTTTGAAGCTGTTTTTTATCCCACCTACCGCACGCGTTTGGTCCGTGGAGGCGATGAGCCCTTGTATCTCCCCGCGGCCAGCGCCGATGAGGATCATCAGATCATCTATGCGCGTGGTTTTTTAAATAGCGCCCTGCATGAGATTGCGCACTGGTGCGTTGCTGGTCCTGAGCGGCGTCTGCTCGAAGATTATGGTTACTGGTACTGTCCCGATGGTCGCTCCTCGACGCAGCAGCGTGCTTTTGAGCAGGTGGAGATCCGTCCTCAGGCTTTTGAGCAGTGTTTAACGCTCGCGCTGGGGCGTCCTTTTCGGATCAGTGCGGATAACCTTTCTGGTGACCCCGGCGATACGCGCGCCTTTGAGCTGGCCGTGCACCAGCAGACAAGAAGGCTGCTGGAAGGGCAGGAGCCTATGCCGCTGCGCTTAGGTCAGCTGCTGGAGGCCCTGTGTGTGGCTTGGCAGCGCCCTCTTGCACTCTGGCGAGAGGCGGCGATCCTGCGTCTCACACAGCGGGAACAGGCGCTCTTGGCGGCTGTCACTGAGCCCGTATGACATCAGCAAAGAGGCCGTTATGATAGAAAGCGATCGTCTTGTTGCCGCGACGGTGCAAGGCCCAGAGCTACATCAAGACCATGCGATCCGCCCCCGTTCCTTAGCCGACTATACGGGGCAGCCGCAGGTGAAAGAGCAGATGGAGATTTTTATTCGTGCCGCGCAAGCTCGTCATGAGGCCCTCGATCACACCTTGATTTTTGGCCCCCCCGGCTTAGGCAAAACCACACTCGCCAATATTATTGCCGAAGAAATGGGTGTATCGATCAAGAGTACCTCAGGTCCGGTCATTGAAAAGGCAGGCGATTTGGCCGCAATGCTGACCAACCTGAATGCAGGGGATGTGCTGTTTGTCGATGAAATCCATCGCCTGAGCCCCGCGGTGGAAGAAATTCTTTATCCAGCGATGGAAGACTATCAGCTGGATATCATGATCGGTGAAGGCCCTGCGGCACGCTCGATTAAGCTCGACCTGCCACCTTTTACGCTGGTCGGGGCGACCACCCGCTCAGGTATGTTGACCGCGCCCTTGCGTGATCGCTTTGGCATCGTGCAGCGCTTGGAATTCTATTCCGTTGAAGACTTAACCACCATTTTGGCGCGTTCAGCCCGTTTGCTGGGTTTGGATGCCGACCGGGCTGGGGTTGAGGAAATTGCCCGTCGCTCGCGAGGGACGCCGCGTATTGCCAATCGCTTGTTGCGCCGTGTACGTGACTATGCGCAGGTCAAATCCAATGGTCGCATTGATGCACAAATGGCCGATGCCGCGCTGAATATGCTGCATGTGGATACCCACGGCCTTGATCATATGGATCGCCGCTTGCTGTTGGCGATGATGGAAAAGTTTGCCGGTGGCCCTGTTGGGGTTGAAAGTTTAGCAGCCGCCATTGCAGAATCTCGCGACACCATTGAAGATGTGCTCGAGCCTTATCTGATTCAGCAGGGTTTGATGATGCGCACCGCACGAGGTCGCCAAGTGACAGATTTGGCTTGGTCGCATTTTGGGCTGACGCCTGTTGTGTCGGGATCAAATTAAAGGAACCTTTATGCCTTCTGTGCTGTCGCAGTCATTCGTCTGGCCAGTGCGTGTGTATTACGAAGATACTGACGCTGGTGGCCGTGTTTATTATGTGAATTATTTGAAGTTTATGGAAAGGGCGCGGACTGAATGGCTACGCGACCTCGGTTGGGAGCAGTCTGTACTCCCTGTGCTGTTTGTTGTCCGCCAAGCGCAGATTGATTATGTTGCGCCTGCACTGCTGGACGATGCGCTGAAGGTAGACGTACAGCTGACCCACCAGCAGGGAGCGCGCTTGCATTTTGTGCAACAAATCTGGCGCGATGAGGTCTGCCTCTGTCGTGCTGAGATCCAGGTGGCCTGTATTGATGCGCAGACCCATCAGCCCTGTCGCTTACCGGCTGAACTACGCGCGGCCTTACAGCCGAAGTCAGCATGATGCTTGCCTGAATAAAGCGTTTTGTCACTAAGCCTTGTAAAGCGCAGGGTAGCCAAACGTGATCTACAGAGTGTGGAATCTGATTCTTTGAGTCGTCAAGCTTGAGTCGTGAAGGAGTGAAACCTTGCAAGAGCTTACTTTTTGGAACATGGTCTTTGGGGCCAGTTTCTTTATTCAGTTTTTAATGCTGGTGCTGCTGGCGGCCTCGATCCTGTCCTGGGTGGCCATTTTCCAACGCTGGCAGGTTTTTCGTTTGGCCCGTCAAGAGCATGAAACCTTCAAAGAGCGTTTCTGGTCAGGGATCGAACTCAGCGAGCTCTTTCGTGATACCGATCCCTATGAAGTGCAAGGTGCAGAGCGTGTGGTCTACTCTGGCTTCAAAACCTTCAATCGTATCCGCCAAAAAACAGCCGAACCCGAGCCTATTTTAGAAGGCGTCGAGCGCTCTATGCGCATAGCGCTGGCTGAGGAGCAGGATCGCCTCCACTCAGGTTTGTCGCTGCTGGCGACCATCGGCTCAGTGAGTCCGCATATTGGTCTTTTTGGGACTGTCTGGGGGATTATGGAAGCCTTTAAGAGCCTTGCCGGTGTGCAGCAAGCCACCTTTGCCGTGGTTGCACCGGGTATGGCCGAAGCCCTGATGACAACGGCGCTGGGCTTGTTTGTCGCGATTCCTTCAGTGATTGCCTATAACCGCTATGTCGCTTCCAGCGAAAGCCTGCTGAATCACTATGAGAATTTTGCCGATGAATTCTCAGGCATCTTGCATCGCAGCTTGATCGTGCGTAAAGCAGACTAGGAGGCAGTATGCCGAAACCCAGATTGCGCCGTCGTCTGCCTAAAATGCCAATCGCTGAGGTCAATGTTCTGCCCTACATTGACGTAATGCTGGTGCTGTTGGTGATCTTTATGGTTACCGCTCCCATCTTGACTCAAGGCGTTGATGTGGAACTGCCAGAGGTGACTTCTGAGCCGATCGAGACGCAGCCTGAGCAGGAGCCGCTGGTGGTCTCTTTAAACGCGCAGGGCGAGTATTTTATAGAACTTGGTGCCGATAGTGATCAGGCTCTGCCACTTGATCAAGTGATCGAACAGGTGGCGCGCTTTAAGCGTCAGAACCCTGATATTCCAGTGTTGGTGCGCGGTGATCGTCGCGTGCCCTATGGCGAGGTGGTGATTTTGATGAGTCGTTTGCAAGGCGCTGGCGTCACGCAAGTGGGCTTGATTTCGCGTCCTCCCGAGCAGCCCTAGGCGATGGAGAACTCAGGCTGTGAAAGCTGAAAATCTGACGCTCTCGGTTCTGCTGGCGCTGGGCGTGCATCTGCTGGCCTTGGGTCTGCTGGCCTGGAATGGCATCAGCCCGCGCGCCTTACCCCAGCCAGAAACCCCGCAGATCATTCGTGCGCAGGTGGTGGATCAAGATCCAGCTGCGCGTCGTGCTGCCGAGCAAGAGCGTCTGCGTCAGCAGGAGTTACAACGCCAGCGCGAGGCAGAGCAAGCCCGTTTGCGTGAGCAAAGACGCCAAGAAGAAGCGCGGCGTCAGCAGCAGGAGGCTGAGCGTCAAGCGGCAGAAGCTCGGCGTCAAGAGCAGGCGCGTCAAGAAGAAGTGCGGCGACAGGAACAGGCCCGCCAAGAAGCACAGAGACAAGAACAAGCGCGCCAAGAAGCGCAAAGACAAGAAGCTGAACGCCAGCTCCAATTGCGCCGTCAGCGTGAGGAGCAGGAGCGGCAGCGCACCGAGGCTGAGCGTGTGCGTGCTCAAGAAGACGCCATTCGGCGCGAAGTCGAAGCCCGTCGTGCTGCTGAAGCCGCCGCGCAAAGAGCCGAAGAAGAGCGAATCCTGCGTGAATCTCAGCGCGCTAGAGAAGAAGCTCGTGCTGAGCGGGCGCGGCAGGATGCTCAGGCGGTTGCCGATATGGAAGCTGTGATTTTTACCCTGGTGGCTCAGCAGTGGACACGTCCGCCAGGTGTCACGGCGGATCTAGAAGCACTGGTCGAGGTGCGCCTGCTTAGTACGGGTGAGCTGGCTCCTGGTGGTCTGCGCCTGTTGCGTTCGAGTGGCCATGCCGCCTTTGATCGCTCGACTTTACAAGCGATTGAAAGAGCTGCTCCCTTCCCGCTGTTGCAGCTCGAACCGCGCCAACGCGACGCTTTTCGTGTGGTCAATCTATTATTCAAGCCTGAGGATTTAGTATGGTAAAACGCACGCCTTTTGCTCTTGTGCTGCTGGTCTTCTGTGTGACGCTTTTCTGGGGGATGGCGGCGCAGGCTAATCTAACGATCCGCATTACACAGGGGAATGATCAGGCCGCCCCAATAGCGGTGATTCCTTTTGCTTGGCAGGGCGCGCGTTTGCCTGAAGATGTCGCGCGGATTATCAGCGATAACCTGGAACGAACAGGGCTTTTTAATCCCATCCCGCGTGAAAATTTGATCAGCTTGCCTTCACAAAGATCTGAAGTGGTTTTTCGCGATTGGCAACGCCTGCAAGCACAGTATTTGATTCTGGGTCGTATGGCCTCAGAAGGTGAGCGCCTGCGCATCACCTATGAGGTTTTTGATGTGCAGGCTGGTGAGCGGCTGCTCGGCGAGAGTGTGATGGCCACTCAAGCCGATCTGCGTACACGCGCCCATTTTATTTCCGACCGTATTTATCAAAGCCTGACTGGGCAACGTGGCGTCTTCTCTACGCGTATCGCTTACGTCACTGCCGAACCCCTGGCAGGGCGAGCTGAATACCGTTATCGCCTGCATGTCGCTGATGCGGATGGTCAGCGTGCGCGGACTATTCTGACCTCTGAGCAGCCGATCCTCTCGCCTGACTGGTCGCCTGATGGTCGACGCCTCGCCTATGTCTCTTTTGAGCAGGGGCGGCCAGCGATTTTTGTGCAAGAGTTAGCAACAGGATCGCGCTTTCAGCTCACTAACTTCCGTGGCCTAAATGGCTCGCCTGCTTGGTCGCCAGATGGGCAGCGTATTGCGATGACCTTGTCGCGTGATTCGAGCCCTGAAATCTATATCTATGATCTGGAGCAACGCAGGTTAACGCGAGTGACGCATCATTACGCGATCGATACTGAACCTGCATGGTCGCCGGATGGAAAAAACCTTATCTTTACTTCAAGTCGCAGTGGTGGTCCGCAGCTGTATCAAGTTGATTTAGAAAGTGGGCAGATTGCGCGTCTGACTTTTGAAGGCAACTATAATGCACGGGGTCGCTACTCACCGGATGGCAGTGAAGTCTTTATGGTGCATCGCGCAGAAGGGGGTGGCCTGTTCAGTATCGCGGCCTTGCATTTGGAAACAGGGCGGTTAAGAATACTCACCACTTCACCCTTGGATGAGTCACCGAGTGTTGCCCCGAATGGTTCGATGGTGATTTATGCGTTAACACAGGGTACGCAAGGTGTGCTGGGCGTAGTTTCAACCGATGGGCGGATACAGTATGAGCTGCCTGCGGCACGAGGAGATGTGCGCGAACCGGCTTGGTCTCCTTATTTAAATTAAAAGATATGAGATTTTTTCTCTGTCTTGATTGATTTTAACTTTCAGCCTAGAGTGCAAAAAAGTTAAAGTACTGGTCTCTGACGCTGGGTCTGAGGCGCACAATAAATGTCTGATTTGGGAGAAGACTATGGACCTGATGAAACACAGCAAGGTTTTTGCATTAGCGGCCGTTCTGGCTTTGGTAGCTGGTTGTGGTGGTGGCGCGGCAACACAAACAGATGCAGAAGATGAAGTGGTTGCAGAAGAAGTGCTTGTTGATGATGCCGCTGCTGAACTGGCTGCTGCAGAAGCACAGGCTTTAGAAGATGCCGCAGCGGCTGAAGCTCAAGCCTTACAGGATCGTGCTGCAGCACTGCCAGATATCCGCACCATCTATTTCGATTTTGACCAATCAACCATTCGCAGCGAGTTCCGTGATGTGCTGAACGCCCATGCGGTTTACCTGCAAGCCAACCCCAATGCACGCGTTGTGCTGCAAGGCCACACGGATGAGCGTGGTACGCGTGAGTACAACATGGCACTGGGTGAGCGTCGTGGTGCCGCTGTACAGCGTTACCTAGCAAGCCAGGGTGTTCGTGCCGCACAAATGGAAGTCGTGAGCTATGGTGAAGAGCGTCCTGTTGTGCGTGCAGCACGTACCAGCGAAGACCATGCCCGTAACCGTCGTGTTGAAATGATGTACCGCTAATAACGGAGTTCTGAAGCGTGAAGCTGATCAAACAGAAGATCGCGCAGCAAGAACCTGTGGGGGCTCTTAGAGCCCCCCGTTTTGTTTCTTGTTTGTGTGTCCTTGCTTTGCAGGGAAGCGTGTTGGTGCCGAGCCTGTCTGCAAATGAGCGCTCGACCCCAGTGATTCAGGCTGAGCTTTTTATGCAGATGGAGCAGATGCAACAAGAATTGCAGGCCTTGCGTAATCTGGTTGAGCAGCAAGGCAATACGATCCAGCGGATGCAAACTGATCAACGCAATCGCTATCTTGATTTGGATCAGCGCCTGCAAGATCAGACTCAGCGCCTGAATGCGCTTGAAGAAGCCGATCCCCCTGTTTTATTGCCCACGCCTACCAGTGCCCAGCGCCAAGAGCAGCAACAGGTCGCACAGGATCAAAATCGCAGTGCACGCGATGCCTATGCCGAAGCCTATGCTCTCGTGCCAGAGCGGCGCTTTGATGAAGCCATTACGGCTTTTAATCGTTTTATTCTCGATTTCCCTGAATCCCGTCTGGTCGGTAATGGTTATTACTGGATCGGCGAGATTTATATGGCACAAAACCGTACCCAAGATGCGGAGCGGATGTTTGATATTGTTGTCCGTAACCATCCGGATAGCTTTAAAGTGGCCGATTCTAAGTACAAGTTGGGTTTGATTTATGCCCGTTATGGCGATCAGCGTCGTGCGCGTGACATGATGCGCGCCATTATTGCCGATCATCCACAAGAACCCGCCGCAGCTTTGGCCCGAGCCTATCTCGAACGCCAATCCTGATTTTGGTGCCTGCTTCAAGCGCGCAGCTTTGATGCGCCTTGAGGCAAGATGCATCAATCCGGCTTTTCTTCTTTTATCGATCTCGTCGTTTTATTGATCCTGTGATGTGACTGATCTTCTCGTGTTAAGGCTGAGCTATGCATACTTCATCGACATCTTCTTATCCTCATTATTTTGATTTTCAGCCTGAAGCTGACTCACTGAAAGATCGGATTATTCTGGTCACAGGCGCGGGCGCTGGCTTGGGTCGAGCGGCGGCCAAGGCCTATGCTCAGCAGGGCGCGACGGTGATTCTGCTTGGCCGTACTATCAGCAAGCTCGAAAGCGTCTATGATGAGATTCTTGCCGCAGGTGGCCCTGAGCCGGCGATCTATCCGTTAAATTTTGAAGGAGCGACCTGGAATGACTACCTGCAAATGGCGGATCGCCTCCATGAAGAGTTTGGTCGTCTTGATGGTGTGCTACACAGCGCTGGATTGCTTGGCCGTTTAACGCCGATGCAGTCCTACAATCCAGAGCTTTTTCAGCAGGTCATGCAGGTGAACTTCAGTGGTCCTGCCATGATGCTGCAGGCTCTGATTGCACTGCTGCAGCAGTCTGAAGATGCCTCGGTGATTCTGACCTCGTCCAGTGTTGGGCGTCAGGGCCGTGCTTTTTGGGGGGCTTATGCCTGTTCCAAATTTGCTTTGGAAGGGCTGATGCAAACTCTGGCGCAGGAGCTAGAGCAGATCAGTGCGATTCGCGTCAATAGCTTGAATCCAGGCGCTGTCCGGACTCAGATGCGCGCCACAGCCTATCCAGCTGAAAACCCAGCCAGCCTGCGCTCACCCGAGGAAGTCATGGGAACCTATCTGTATCTGATGGGATCAGCCAGCCGTGGTATCACGGGGCAGCAATGGAATGCGCAGCCAGATCGCTAAGAAGCCACTGTGAAGTGATGCTCGATCGCAAAAGACCAGCCTGAGTGCTGGTCTTTTTATTGTCACTCTAAGTGGCTTTTGATACAGATCAAGGCCTAAAATTTACTTTTCGTTACGATTCGGTACACAAAGGAGCGATTAACCTAAGGAAACCCGCTGATGGCCTCGAAACAACGCACTGCATCCTCGTCTATTCGCCTTGCTTTACCACTGCTGCTCAGTGCGCAGCTATTCAGTACACCGCTGGTTGCTGGATCATCATTGGCGATGAGCCAAGAGAATTTTACCCGCTTTATACAGATCAATCAGGAAGCAGCCGCATACCTTCCCTCTGATATTCTCAATGATGAGGGGGATGATGATGACTGGGGAAATGAGACTGAACTCAGTTATCAAGGTCACTGTGATTGGTCTCGTTACTATCAGCAGGAGTTCAGTCGAGAAGAAGCGCCTCTACACTTAGAAGATTTTCAGCAGCTGGTGGAAAGGCATGGTATGACACCGGCTGACTATTTTGCTTTTAGCAGAATGCTGTTCTGGCCCATTTATCAAGTTAATAAAGAAATGCTAGAGCGTGAAGCACAGCAGAACCCCGGCTTTGGCTTAACTTTTGCTGAAGAATATCCCGAAGGTGATTTGCTCGATCGCTGCATGTCCGATCAGCAAAAGCGCCAATCTCTAGAGTTGCTCAGTCAGCTTTCCAATCCGTTCTTTATGGAATAAAGCCTAAGGAACCTCTGATCAACGTAGCATCACCAAGCGCAACAGTTAATCAGAGGCTTCCTCATTGATTGCAGGAAGCTGATCATGTTAGCGCGAAGAAACTTTTTGTGTTGCTTTATATTGCTCTGTTTGCTGATGCTGCAGGGGGGCTGCGATGGCTCATCCAGCAGTGGTAGTGATGATTGGCATGATGACGATGACTGGTACGAAGAGTCACCTCCTGAGCCTGTACCTCCGCCCAACTATACCCATGATCTGATGCAGTACGGGCCTCACTGGGGAGGGATGGGACCAGCTTTGGATCATGTCGAGCTATTAGAGGCTGATCGGGAGCTTGTCTATCAGTTGAGTATTGGTGGTGAGTATGAGCATATTATTAACTGTCAAATGAACTCCCTCGGCGTTGGGGTTTTCCTGCCAGGAGCCTACTTTCATGAACATCTGGCCGAACGCGGGCCTGCCAGCGAGTATTTTGCGAATGAGGCAAAAACTTTGGCTAATCGGTTTAAACGTCAACCGGGTGCACTCTACGCCAGTCTGCTGAGCCTGAATCACGCCATTGCTTTTTATCCTCAGTTTGTGGCCGTTGCCGATGCCGTTTGGGAAGTGCATGAAGCTCTGTATCGTGATTTTCGTGAAGTCTTCTGGCCTGAGTGCATACAAAACATTCCCACCGCTTGTTTTGAACTCGGCTACAAGTTTATTGATTTTGAAGCCCGCTGTGCTGAAGGCCGCGTCAAGCTTTCGACTCTGCCAGGTTATGAAATGCTGCGCGAAGCCTATATCGAAGTTCAGAACCAAACCGGAGTGCGCTTAGAGTAATAATGGTTTGGCTGCAGAATATTTTTTAGTAAGAACAGAAGCCTCGAACGCATTGATGCTTCTGTTCTTAGTTTTCCTATTAAAGAGGAAAACCTGGGTGCTTGGCCATAATCCGCTCAAGCAGTGGTGTTAGGCGTGGGTCAGTAGGATCAAGGGTTTTCTTGATGCTACGTTGAGGGTCAGTAGCTAGATCAATCAGATGCTGGACTTCTAGCGGTTCTAAATCCTGCCGGGTAAGAAGACGCACCTGCGGGTTCAGGCGTTGTTCAGCATGGGTGGCATGCACCACGGCCAGAGCACCATCATTGAGTTCAACCAGGCAGCCTGGAGGGTAGACACCAAGGCTATGGATGAATTTTTCAACCAGGCGCGCATCAAAATCATGAAAGCGCCAGCGGTAAAGCTGACCCAGTGCCTGGGTCGGTGTTAAGGCATGGCGATAACTCCGCGTTCGAGTTAGGGCCTCATAAACTGAGGTGATGGCGACCATTCTGGCCAAGAAGCCGATCTGGCGACCTTTTAGCTTATCCGGATAGCCTTCGCCATTGGTTCGTTCTTGGTGATGAAGCACAATATCCAGCGTTTGTTCATCAAAGCCGCCTTGCTCGAGTAGATACTGGTAGCCGCGGCGTGGATATTCGCGAATCAGTTCTTTCTCAGCTTCGGTCAGTGGTGCGGTTTTATTGAGCACCTGAGCCGGAACTTGCAACAGCCCCATGCTGTGTAGCAACGCGCCTTGACCTAGTGGAAAAAGCTGGTCTTGGCGCAGGCCAATATGCTTGGCAAACACCAGACTGAGGATAGCGACGTTCAGTGATTTACTGACCAGCTCATCCTGATGATCATGCAGCATAGCCAGATAAACCATGTTCTGGCTGTCGTGCACCACTGATTGCATGATCTCCTCAAGTAGGTAACGGAGGCGCTTTTTTTCCAAAGCATGACCGAGCCGAATATCGCCCATCACCCGCTTCATTTCATTACGCAAATTTAAATAGAACTTGCGTTGCGGTGGCTGAGTGCTGGTCTTTGCTGCTTCGCTGCGTTGAAGATCAATATAGACATGCCGACAGGCCATTGGCAGCTGACTGGCGTGCTGATAACGCAAGGCGCAGGTTTCAAAGGGTTGATCTTGAGTGTCGACATCCATCCGGCAGATCCACATGCCGACTTGCAGGTCCTGAACGGCAACCTTCTGGTACTGGGGCTGAGCAAGCATCCTTTATTACACTCTTTTTTTAAGAAGTCTCTGATTAACTACTGCGCTTGGTGATGCTGCGTTTAAATTGGTCTCAAAATACTCATTTACTCTGTGTAAACTCCGCTTTTTCGATCAATTTCGCCTGCGACCTACATGGATGTAGGAAGTGCAGCAATTCGTCTGGAATGAATGCCGCCCTGACCTGCGCTCGTGACGTTGATCAGAGATTCTTTAAGGCAATCAATAGCAGCACATTAGAATTTTTAGGTGCAAAAGTTAACCTATTTTAACATAGTGTCGTGGTTTGAATAGAGGCTGCAGGATCAACTCCAACATGCCCAAAAGGCCGAGATCTGGCATACTGGGCCTTTTGATCACGGCGAACACTAAAGGAAGCAAGATGATCCGTAAAGCTGTACTCCCTGTTGCTGGTTTAGGCACTCGTTTTCTCCCAGCCAGTAAAGCCATTCCTAAAGAAATGCTGAGCGTAGTGGATAAGCCAGTGATTCAACTGGTGGTCGAAGAGGCTATCGCCGCGGGTATCAAAGAGATCATTTTGGTGACCCATGCGGCTAAAAAAGCCATAGAAGATCACTTTGATACCCATTATGAGCTGGAGCACACCCTTGCCCAGCGGGGTAAAACGGAGCTGTTGCAGACCCTGCGTGAACTTTTGCCTTCCGATGTGCGTGTGATCAGTGTGCGTCAAGGTCAACCCTTGGGCTTAGGCCATGCAATCTTGTGTGCGCGTGAAGTGGTCGGCGATCAGCCCTTTGCGGTGCTCTTGCCGGATGTGCTGGTCGATAACCATCAGCAGGATCAGACGGATTTGGCTTTGATGAACCAGCGTTTTGCCCAGACGGGTCAGGCGCAGATTCTGGTCGATGAAGTGGCGCGTGAGCGAGTGCATCAATATGGCATTGTGGCCTTGCAACAGGGGCAGACACTGGCCGCAGGTGATTTTGCAGCGATGCAGGCCATGGTCGAGAAGCCCAGTGCTGAAGCCGCACCATCACGTTTGGCGGTCGTGGGTCGTTATGTCTTACCTGCCCGTATTTTTCATCTGCTGGAAAAAACCCAGCCAGGTGCTGGCAACGAGATTCAGCTGACCGATGCACTGGATCAACTGCTGAGCGAGCAAGGTGCTGAAGCCTATCGGATGCAGGGAGTGACCTATGATTGCGGCGATAAGCTGGGCTATTTGCAAGCCACCTTGGCCTATGGTCTGCGCCATCCTCAGGTGGGGGCCGATTTTGCGGCCTATTTGCGTCAGAGTCTTCTTCAGCAAGGGTAGAGGGATATGCAACTACTTGTGGTGGGTTCGAGTTTAGGGGCGCAGGTCACGGCTGTGGCTTTGGCTTCAACTGGGCATCAGGTTTGTCTTGTTGTCGATGAAATCGCTCATTACCAGGCTTTAGAGCAGGGGCGATCCTTGTGGCGTGAACCTGGCTTGGACAGCTTACTGCAGGAAGTCCAGCATCAAGGTCTGTTGGCACTGAGCAGTTTGGAGGCCTGGCCCTCTCTGCGCAGCCAGTCTTATGCGGCAGTCTTTCTTGCACTTGCACCTAATCAATGGTCGCTGGCTGAGTCGATCACCCTGCGTCTTGGTCAGATGCTGCCCGATTTTCTGCTCGTCAATCAAAGTACCTTCCCTGTGGGATCAACCGAAGCCTTGCAAGCCTTGCTGCCAGATGCGCAGCATCAAGCGACAGTCTGCCTACCCGACTTGTTGCAAGAAGGGGCCGCTTTAGCGGGCTGGACGCGGCCAGAGCGGATTTTGCTGGGGTGCAAGACAGCTTGGGCAGAAGAGCGTCTTAGAGAAATTCTGCGGCCTTTTAATCGTCGCCAAGATCATTTTATGGTGATGAGCCCGCGTGAAGCTGAGTTTACCAAGCTCGCGATCACTGGGATGCTGGCAACACGTTTAAGCTTTATGAACGATATGGCAAATCTCGCCGATGCTTTGCAGGTGGATATCGAGGCTGTGCGTCAGGGGGTGGGGAGTGATCCACGCATCGGCGATCAATACCTCTATCCTGGCTGCGGTTTTGGTGGGCTCAGCTTTTCACGCGATGTGATGAGCCTGGCGACCACCCTCGAAGACTCGGGCGTGGGTTCTGAGCTGCTGGAAGAGGTGCTGGTGATCAATGAGCGCCAAAAAGAAATCCTCTTTCGTAAGGCGTGGCAGCACTTTGAGACCCGCTTGCAAGGCAAGACCTTTGCCATTTGGGGCGCGGCCTTTAAACCCGGGAGCGATCGGATTGATAACGCGCCTGTGCTGCGCCTTCTACAGGCCTTATGGGCACAAGGGGCAAGCGTACAGGTGCATGATCCCAAGGCACTGGATGCGCTGGCGGCTTGGGCAGGCAAACGCGATGATCTGCGCCTTTGTGCAACAGCGGCCGAAGCGGCTGATGGAGCCGATGCCTTGATGCTGCTGACCGAGTGGAAAACCTATTGGAGCCCGGATTTTGAGCAGTTGCGCCGCCAGTTGCGTACGCCCGTGATCTTTGATGGCCGCAATATCTATGATCCCCAGTATTTACAGTCGATAGGTTTTACCTACTATGGTGTAGGGCGGCAGGCTGGCGAGAAAACCCGCACGACTGAGGTATGGCGATGAAGCAGGTGCTACGAGTCCAGTCTAACTATCAGCCTGCGGGGGATCAGCCTCAGGCGATTGCGCAGCTGGTCGATGGATTAGAGCAAGGGCTGGCGCATCAGACACTGCTGGGTGTGACGGGATCAGGTAAAACCTTCACCATGGCGAAGGTGATTGAGGCGGTTCAGCGCCCAACCTTGATTCTGGCGCATAATAAAACCTTGGCCGCGCAACTCTATGGCGAGTTTAAGCAGTTTTTTCCAGACAACGCCGTTGAGTATTTTGTCTCCTACTATGACTATTATCAGCCAGAAGCCTATGTGCCTTCGAGCGATACCTTTATTGAAAAGGATGCCTCGATCAATGAGCATATCGAGCAGATGCGCCTCTCCGCGACCAAGGCCCTGCTGGAAAGGGATGATGCGATCATTGTCGCCACTGTGTCTTCGATCTATGGTTTGGGTGATCCTGCTGCCTACCTGAAGATGGTGGTGCATCTTGATCGTGGTGAGCCGATGAATCAGCGTGAACTGCTGCGTCGTATGGCTGAGTTGCAATATACGCGCAACGATCTGGATTTTCGCCGTGCTACCTTTCGTGTTCGTGGTGATGTCATTGATATCTTTCCGGCAGAGTCAGAAAACGAAGCGGTACGCGTAGAGCTGTTCGATGATGAAATCGAGCAGATCAGCCTGTTTGATCCTCTCACGGGCAAGGTACTGCGCAAGGTACCGCGCTACACCATCTATCCCAAGTCCCACTATGTGACCCCGCGTGAAACCCTATTGCAAGCAGTTGATGCCATCAAGGATGAGTTGCGTGAGCGTCTGGATTATCTGCGCCGTCATGATCGTCTGGTTGAGGCGCAGCGTCTTGAGCAGCGCACCCAATACGATATCGAGATGATGATTGAGCTGGGTTATTGCACGGGGATAGAAAACTATTCGCGTTACTTATCTGGCCGTGAGCCAGGTTTAGCCCCGCCGACCTTCTTTGATTATCTGCCAGCCCATGCTTTATTAATGATTGATGAATCCCATGTCACTGTGCCGCAAATTGGCGCGATGTATAAGGGGGATCGCTCGCGCAAAGAAACGCTGGTGGACTATGGTTTTCGTCTGCCTTCGGCCCTGGATAACCGTCCACTGCGTTTTGAAGAGTGGGAGGCATTGGCACCGCAGATGATTTTTGTCTCAGCAACCCCCTCGCATTATGAATCCCAGTATGCTGGGCAGGTGGTTGAGCAGCTGGTGCGGCCCACTGGCCTGCTGGATCCAGAAGTCGAGGTGCGACCAGCGCAGAATCAGGTTGATGATCTATTGCAGGAGATACATCACGTCGTCGCCCAGGGTGACCGAGTGCTGGTGACCACGCTGACCAAGCGTATGTCAGAAGATCTGACGACCTATCTGCATGAGCAGGGGGTTAGGGTGCGCTATGTCCACTCAGATATTGATACGGTCGAGCGGGTCGAAATTATTCGTGATCTGCGTTTGGGCGAGTTTGATGTGCTGGTCGGGATCAACCTGCTGCGTGAGGGGCTGGATATGCCCGAAGTGTCGCTGGTGGCGATCCTCGATGCAGATAAAGAAGGCTTCTTGCGCTCAGAGCGGGCGCTGATTCAAACGCTGGGGCGTGCAGCAAGAAATGCGCGTGGACGAGCGATCTTCTATGCCGATCGTGTCACTGGCTCGATGCAAAAAGCCATGGATGAAACAGCGCGGCGCCGTGAAAAACAGATCGCTTACAATGCCGAGCGGGGGATCACACCGCAGACGATTTATAAATCGGTGGCCGATATTCTTGAAGGTGCGCAGGCCCCAGGCAGTAAGAAGGGCGCAGGTCAGTTGAAGAAGGTGGCCGAACCTGCCGCTGATTATGGCGCCTTAACGATGAAAACTCCGGCAGAGTTGGATCGTTTGTTGGAAACCTTGGAGCAGCAGATGCGTCAGGCGGCGAAGGATCTGGAGTTTGAGCGTGCAGCGGCTTTGCGTGATCAGTTGCAGGCGCTTCAGCAGCAGCGCCTAGCGCTCTAGAAAGCTCTATTCACTCTTGCGCTGGCGGCTTGTGTGCCAACGCGGCTTTTTTGGCCAATGCCTTGTCGATGGCGCTGCTGATTTGTTGTCCACGAAAGGGCTTCAGGACATAACCATCGGCTCCTGTGCGGATCGCTTGTTGGACTTCGCTGCTGGTGCTGCAAGCGGTCACCATAATCACCAGTTGGTTCTCGCATAGGGTTTTAATACTGGCGAGGGCATCTAAGCCGCTGAGCTCGGGCATGTTGATATCAAGAAACACCAGATCGGGTTGATGCTGCTTGGCAAGTTCGATCGCTCGATAGCCAGTATTGCCTTCGGCGATGACCTGATGGCCGATATCCGTCAAAAACTCTTTGAGCAGCTCGCGCATCATGGGTTCATCATCAACGACCACGAGGCGCAGAGGGCGAGTGCTAGGCATAAAACCTCGTCAATCCAGTTAGAAAACGCAGCGCAAGGCTAGTTTTTTACCATATTTAACACTAAGAGGCCAAGTTGTCGCTTGGGGCCGCTCACTCGGGCGCTCAGTGATCCAGCGTGCCGCGTTGATCCAGCCGGCATGGCCTACCATCAACCAGGGTTCGCGCTGGCTGCGTAGCCAGCACTCGACCCGTTCAAAGACCTGCGCTAGGTTTTCGCCGCCGCCGGGTGCATAGTGGAAGAAGTCGGCGCACCAGGCATCGATTTCTGCTGGCGCAATGCTCGACCAGGCGCGACCTTCCCACTCCCCAAAATGCATTTCCATCAGCTCTGGTGCCACGATGACCTGCCAGCCCCGCTGGGCCAGCCAAGCGCCGACACCTTGGGAGCGTTGCAAGGGGCTGACATACACCTGACGCGCAAGTTGATGCTGTCGCGCATGGCGCTCTAGGCGATCGGCAAGGCGCTTCAATCGTCGTGGATCAACAGGGACATCTGTCTGGCCGATACAGCGGCCCAAAACTCCTTCTGGGCGCGGGTGCCGCCAGATCCAGTTAGACATGTGCCCACACCAGAAACCAGCCAGCGTAGCTTGCCAGCTCAGCCAATTGTTGGGTGGCGCCCAGTCCATCTCCGGTATAACCACCGAGGCGTTTTTTGAGTACCCGACTCATCCAGAGGCTGCTGAACAGCATCAACGCGAGCGGCAGGGCTGCACTCCACCAAGGCCAAGCCAGCCAGCTCGTGCCAAGCAGCAGCGCTAGCGGTGGAACTAGGGCCGTCGCGGCTTGAGTGCGAGTGAGATGTTGGGCAAGGGGTTTGGCTTTGGCGTGCTCCAGATCTCCGGCATAAGGTAAGCAGGCTATCAGGCTGATACTGAACCAGCGTGACCAGCTATGGCTGAAGATCAAGGCCCAGCAGGCGAGGGTGATTGGCAGGCTGGCCAGTAGGCTCACCTTGAGACCCAGCATCAGGATCAGCCCTGCTGTGCCATAGGTGCCAAGGCGCGAATCCTTCATGATGTCGAGTGCCTTTTCGCGGCTGACACTGCCCCCGAGTGCATCGCAGGTATCGGCAAAGCCATCTTCATGAAAGGCCCCGGTCAGGATCAGGCCGCAGGCTGTCGAACCCAGCGCCGCGATCACCGGATTAAACAGCCAGCTGAGCAGTGCAAAAGCCAGCGCGAGACCACTGCCGATCAATAATCCCACCAGCGGGAAATAACGCGCACTCTGGTGCAGCCACTGAGGATCAAATTGGGCGAGCTGGGGCAGCGGCAGGCGGGTTAAAAATTGCAGTGCCACCAGCACCAGACGCAGCTCCTGCTTCAAGACGTGCATTCGATCTTGCCTGCTGGGCCACTGACACCCGCTTCAGTGAGGCTGGCCATCTGATTGAGCATCGCCAGTGCGGAGACTAACAGTGGATAGGCCAGTGCGGCTCCGGTGCCTTCACCAAGACGCAGACCGAGATCGAGCAGGGGTTCGGCTCCCAGCGCTTCTAACAGCAGCGCATGGCCAGGCTCAGCGGAGCGATGACTGAAAATCGCCCAGTCTTTGATCCCAGGTTGAAGCTGTTCAGCCACCAGTAGCGCGCTGGACGCGATGACACCATCCATCAGCAGCACGCGGCCTTCACTGGCGGCTTGCAGCAGTGCGCCAGTCATCATCGCGATCTCAAAGCCGCCGAAGGTGGCCAAAACGCCCAGAGGATCACTGACCTGTGGATGGCGCGCGAGCACCTGCGTTAACACCTGCTGTTTACGAGCGAGGCCTGGATCATCCAGTCCGGTGCCTCGTCCTGTTACCTCTGTGATGGGCAGGCCAAGGAGACGGCTGATGATCAGGCTGGCGGCTGAGGTATTGCCGATGCCCATTTCACCAAGAATCAACAGATTGCCGGGCATGGCGCTCACCAGCTGTTGGCCTGTTTTGATGGCAGTGATGCAGTCGGCTTCCGTCATGGCGGCTTGATGGAGACTCGATTGCGTGCCTTGGCCCAGCTTATAGTGGCGCAGTTGTGGGTGCGCAGGAAGATCGCCGATCACACCAGCATCGACGAGCGTTAAAGCCAGCTGATGCTGACGAGCAAAGACATTAATTGCAGCACCGCCTGAAAGAAAATTCAGCAGCATCTGGTGCGTGACGCTTTGAGGAAAGGCCGAGATGCCTTCCGCGGCCAAGCCATGATCCGCAGCAAACACCATCACTTGTGGATCTTGCAGTTCAGGCTGCTCGCCACCGATTAAGCAGGCCAGACGCAGTGCCAGGGTTTCGAGTCCACCGAGGGCACCGAGGGGTTTGGTTTTTTCATCCAGCCGGGCTTGATAGTGCGCGCGCGCAGCCGGTGAGACAGGCCTGGCGAGTGGCGGTGGTGTATAGGTGGAGGAAGGTGTTGAGCAGGACATACAAGTCTCCTGAATCCAGTTCTCAGCTGGGGCTGAGAGGGTAAAACTGCCAGTGACCATCCACTTGATAGGCCTTTAATGGCTGCTGATAGAGGTCTTCAAAGGCACTGAGATTCAGCATTGCCTCCTTGGGCCCCCAGCAGGCACGACCATCGGGATAGAGTAAGAAAAGATGGCTGCAAAATCGCAGGGCCAGATTCAGATCATGCAGACTCATCACTAGTGCGCGCTGCGTTTGTTGCTGTAAAAGATGCAGAATCTGTACTTGAAAGCGCAGATCCAGATGATTGCATGGCTCATCAATCAGCCAGATGGCGGGGTCCTGAATCATCAAGCAGGCCAGTGCCAAGCGCTGGCGCTCACCGCCAGAAAGCTGGGTGAGTAATCGCTGGCGCAAAGGTTGGAGTGCCAGCTGGGTGAGGGCGAGATCCACCGCCTGCTGATCAGCCTGCGTTGTGCGCCCCCATAAACCTTGATGTGCAAAGCGGCTCATGGCGGCCAGCTCAGTCAGTGTGACCGGAAAGGCATCCTGTTGTTGCTGAAAAACCAGCCCGATCTGGCGTGCCCGCGCGCGCGCCTTGTAACGAGTGATCAGCTCGCCGCCAAGATGGATCTGTCCCTGGGCGGGTGATTGGAGTCCGGCCAGTGTCTGCAAGAGGGTGGTTTTTCCTGCACCATTGGGGCCTAGTAAAGCCCAGCATTCACCGGCTTGCAGTGTCCAGCTGATCGGAGCCGCCTGCTGATGTTGAGGCAGCGCAAGACGCAAGTCTTGGGTGGTCAGTGGTGCCACGCTGGACGCGGGGCTCATGTTTTGGCCTGCCGATGCAGTAGATAGAGAAATACTGGTACACCAATCAGCGCGGTCATCACACCGACAGGCAGTTGCTGCGGGGCAAGCAGGCTACGCGCGGCGGTATCGGCCAGCATGAGCAGGCTCGCACCTGCGAGCGCGCTGGCGGGTAAAAGCCAGCGATGATCACTGCCAATCCATAAGCGCATCAGATGTGGGACAACTAGACCAATAAAGCCCAGACTGCCGACACTGGCAACAGCGGTCGCAGTGATCAGGGCCGCAGAGATAAACAGCAGGGTTTCCAGTGGTCGGACTGCCACACCCAGCACCTGTGCTTGCTGCTGGCCGCGAGCAAGCAGATTCAACGCACGGCTGAAGGGGGCCAGGATCAGCAGGCTGCTGCCAAGAAGCAGCAGAAGGGGAGAAGGCTGGCGGGCATAGCTCAGATCCCCCATCAGCCAGTAGAGCATGCCTGGTAAAGCTCTTTCAGGGGTGATCGAGAGCAGCAGGCTCAACCCAGCACCCCAGCCTGAAGCCAGTACGATACCGGTCAGCAATAAGCGTGTTGGCTGCATTGGACCGCTGAGCCAAGCCAGTCCAAAAACCAGCAGGCTAGAAAACAGGGCCCCACCAAAGGCTGCCAGATTGATCCAGAGGAGTGTCCAGCCGGCCAGCATCGCCAGCAGAGCGCAGAAGGCGGCTCCACCAGAGAGACCAAGAATATAAGGATCAGCCAGAGGATTGCGTAACAGTAGCTGCATCAGTACACCGGCCACGGCCAGCAGACCGCCCACGGCCAGCGCGGTCAGCAAACGGGGTAGGCGTAGTTCTAGAACCAACAGCTGTTCTAAGGGCGTGGCTTGGCCGGTCAGCACGGCATGGAGCTGCGCCAGAGAAAGAGGTTGGCTGCCAGTCAGTAAGCCAAACATCAGGCAGGCCAGACAAACGAGCAGCAAGAGCAGCAGCGCGAGCAGGGGATGGGCTTTCATCATGGGTGAAGTCCATAGTGCTGACGGCTGAGCGCCAGCTGATCGCAGATCGCCTCGATGCCATCAAGTAGTCGAGGCGTGGGCCGTTGCACTAAAGAAGGCGGCACAAAATACAGCTGCTGTTGCGCCACCGCCTCAATGGCGGGGAGATCCTGCCAAGCCGTTAACCATTCTGTGGAGGTTTCGCTCATGCCGCCACTGAGCATCACCTGAGGGTTGGCGAGCAGCACGGCTTCACGGCTGAGCCGGGGCGTGAGCGGGCCAAGATGGGCAAACACATTCTCGCCGCCGCAGACTTCGAGTGCTTGATGGATAAAGTGCTGCCCGTTGATGGTCATCAGCGGTTGATCCCAGATTTGGTAAAAAACGCGCAGGGGTGTTGCCTGCTGATAGCGTGTACGCAGCTCAGCCAGGCGTGCTTCAAAGGCACTGGCAGCGGCTTCAGCCTGCTGTTGATGTCCGGTGAGTTGACCGAGCCAGCGCAGTTCGGCGCTAATATCTTCGAGTAATCGTGGCTCAGAGGCTTCCACGCGCAGGCCCAGCCGAGTCAATTGTTGCATCAGCGCTGGCGGTGTGCCGCTGTGCCAAGCCAGAATCAAATCTGGGTTGAGGCTGATCAGGGCTTCGAGATCGATCGCTTGATAATTGCCGATGCGGGGCAGATCACGTGCCGCTGGGGGTTCATCGCTAAATTCGACTGTAGCGACAAGGCGTGCTTCAGCGCCGATCGCATAGATCAATTCAGTCAGGTGTGGGGTGAGGGTAATGATCCGCTGTGCCGGTGCGGCTTGAAGCGGCATGGCGCAAAAGAGCGCACTGATCAGTAACAGGGGCACCCAGGGGTGCCCGCTGCTTTTGCTTGCCCTGCCGATCTTAGAAGCGATATGCAACACGGGCTTCCCAATAACGGCCTTGGGTGTTGTAACCCGAAGCCAGTTGATCATCCTTATCAAGCAGATTATCGACACGGGTACTGAGCTGCCATGCGGGCGTCACGTCCCACTGAGCACGCAGATGCAAGGTGGCATAGCCAGGAAGGCTTGGGCCATCCCAGTCATAACGGCTGGATTGCGCTTTCAGGCTGCTGCCAAGACTCCAGTTGGAACCCAGATAGTCGATATCGATGCGGCCATGTTGCTTGGCACGTCGCAGCAGTTGTGTGCCTGTCTCACGGTTTTCTGGATCTTGCCAAGTCAGCTGGACGCCCAGACGCCAGTCCTCTAAGCGATACTGGCTTGAGAGCTCGACACCGCGAATACGGGCTTCACTGATATTCTGATATTGGCTGTTGCTCCAGGTAATCAGCTCATCAATGGTGTTATGGAAAAAGCTCAGGCGTGAGCGTGCCCCCTGCTGGTTATCAAAGGCCACCCAGGCTTCATAATTGAGTGACTCTTCTGGATTCAAATCTGGGTTGGCACCCCAAGCACCATAGAGTTCTTGCAGATTTGGCGCTCGATAGCCGCTACTGGCACTGGCCCCAAGTTGATAAGTTGAGCTGAGCTGCCACGCCAGACCAAGATGGCCGGTGGTGTGGCTGCCAAAATACTCATCATCGTCAAAGCGTACACCGCTGCTGATGATCAGCTGTTCAGCCAGTTGATGCTGGCCTTGAGCATAGACACCCCACAAGCGGCGTTGATCTTCTGCAAAACTGGGCGCTTCAAGCAGTTTTTCCTGGGCTAAATCGACACCAAGGCTGGCGCTGTAGTCTTCTGCGGTGAAGCTATGCTGCCACTGAAGCTCATCGCGACGGGTTTTGGTCTCGCCATTGGCTGTGCCTTCGCGGAACTGCTCACGGTGTTCAAGGACGGAAGCCCCACTGAGCTGCATCTGCCAGCCAGCACTGAGCTGCGCTTGCCAAGCCAGCTGGGCGCTGGTTAGGCTAAATTCTTGCTCACAATCATGAGAGGTTGCCCAAGTCACTGGATCAGAACAGCCATCATAGTCATTATCGCCTTGCGTATGGTGCAGGGTCAGCTGTAAACGATGATCCTTATTCAGCTGGTGCGCCACTTGACCTGCCGCGCTGAATTGCTGGTAGCCATCTTCTTCGCCACTGGTATCGGCGGTTTGGGCGTTGAAGCCATCACTGGCTGCCCAGCTGAGCTGACCATTCCACTGGGTGGCGCCTGAGCGACCCGCCAGTTGTAAGCCAGTTTGCCAAGTGCGATCTGCGCCCCAGCTTTGGCTGATCTCGCCTTGCAAGCCATCTTGGTTGGCTTCGCGGGTGATGATATTGATCACGCCACCGAGAGCATCTGCACCCCAGGCACTGGATTGTGGGCCGCGCAGGATCTCAATCCGCTCTATCTGACTGAGCTGAATAAATTGGAGGCTGGCTGTGCCTGAAGTCGGGTCATTGAGTTTTTGACCATTCAGCAGAATCAGGGTGTGGTTAGAGTTGGCACCACGAATAAACACACTGGTTTGTGCCAGTGCATTCCCCGTCCGCCCGATCTCAACCCCTGCCTGACCTTGGAGCAGGTCAGCCAAGCTGGCTGGTTGCAGGCGATCGATCTCTGCACGGGTGATGACTGTGGCCGCGGCCAGGGTTTGGCTTAAGGGTTGACTCAGGCGCTGGGCGCTGATAATCAAGGGGTCAAGCTCTTGTGCTCCTGCTGGCTGGGCGGCTCCTGCCTGATGGCTGAGTGCGACAGCGATGGCAGTCAGCACAAAAGTAGTTTTTTTATAGCTATTCAACGTCGGTTTCCTCAATCGCATAAAAAAGGAGCGATGAGGGAGGACAAGGCTAAGCCTGATGCAGTGCACCAGTTTGGATACTTGGCCAGGTGAAGCCCTCCGCATCACCAGCAGCCTGAAAACAGGCACACTCAACAGGCCGGTCTCCGGGCTGAGATGCGGATCAATCACGATCATCACAAGCCGCCTTCCCATGCATCTGCACAGTGGCGCAAGGCTTGACAACATCCTACCGTTGCGGGGGCAGCGCAGGTATGACCTGCTTCCCGTTTAACCCTTTTTGCTTGACTCCAAGGGCACCTGCAAAGTGTCGCCTATTGTCGCGATTGTTGGCAGCCTGTCAAGGAAAGGGTAGAGTTGGCGCTGAATTCGTGAGTCCGATGAGGCCAGTATGTCTGAACAAGAGAAACAACAGCGTCACCAGCAGCGTATGCAGCGTCATAAAGCCGTTGTCGATGAGAAGATTGAACAAGCGCAGCAAGAACGAGGTGTGCTGGTTGTCCATACAGGAAACGGAAAGGGCAAAAGCACAGCGGCCTTTGGTATGGCGGCACGCGCGCTTGGACACGGTATGCGCGTGGGGATCGTGCAGTTTATTAAAGGCAGTTTTAGCACCGGAGAAGAGGCTTTTTTTCGGCGTTTTGATGAAGTGAGCTACCACGTGATGGGGCAAGGCTACACTTGGGAAACCCAGAATCTGGAGCAGGATATTGCCACAGCCGGCCGAGGCTGGGCGCAGGCCAAGGCTTTTTTAGAAGATCCAAGCTATGATCTGGTGGTGCTAGATGAGCTGAACATCGCCTTGAAGTATCAGTATATCGCCATGGACGAGGTGCTCTCTGCGCTGGCCGCCCGACCAGCCATGCAGCATGTGGTGATCACAGGTCGTGGTGCGCGCGCTGAGTTGATTGAAGTCGCTGATACCGTTTCCGAACATCGTGAGATCAAGCATGCGTTCCATGCGGGTGTGATCGCGCAGAAGGGAGTCGAGCTTTAATGGCGCGGCGTTTTTTTCGTCTCAGTGGTGTGCCCGATGATGAGGCGCAGGAAGTGCGCGCTCTGCTAGAAGACGCGCAGATCGAGTATTTTGAGACCACCGCAGGCTTTTTGCATCTGAGCGTGCCGGCTATCTGGCTCGTGCAGGATGAAGATCTCGAACGGGCGATCCACTTGCTGCAAGCCTATCAGCAACAACGCCAGCAACAGGCTCAGCAAGACACCTCGCCTCGCCTGAGTTTCTGGCAGCGCGCTGCTTTTGAGCCTCTGCGTACTGCTGGAATCCTGCTGGCCGTTATGGCCGTGGCGCTGCTCGGTTTGTTGCCGATGCTGCTGCTTTTTTGGCGCTAGCCTCTTGGAGTGGGGCGCTTTTGGGGATGCTGTCTCTGAAAAAGACTGGGGCCTTCTGCTCAGAGAGAAGGCCCGCAGTTTTGAGAGGATGACTCAGCATGTTATGGCTTAGCGAGCGCCTGAAAAATCAAACTCACTCCAGACTGGGGCGTGATCCGAGGGCTTTTCCATCCCGCGCAATACATAATCAATGCTGGATGCGGTGCAGTAGGGTGCCAGACCGCGACTGGCGAGCAGCAGATCGATACGCAGGCCGCGCTTGGGATCATCTTCAAAGCCTTTACTGCGATAATCAAACCAGCTGTAGAGACTGGTGTCTTCTGGATGGTGCAGGCGATAGGTATCGATCAGTCCCCAGTCGAGCAAGCGCTGCATCCACTCTCTTTCTTCTGGCTGGAAGCTGGTTTTGCCAGTTTTGAGCCAGCGAACGCGGTTGGCCTCGCCGATGCCGATATCCAGATCGGTGGTGGAAATATTAAAGTCGCCGACCACCAGTACCCGTTGATTGGCATCAAACTCTTTTTCGAGCCAGGTTTGCAGATCGGCATAAAAGCGCCGTTTGGCCGGAAACTTCACTTCATGCTTAATGCTCTCGCCCTGCGGGAAGTAGCCATTGATCAGTGTTAAAGGCTGACCATCTGCGCAGGTAAAGTCGGCGGTGATCAGGCGTTTTTGTGCTGTTTCATCATCTGTGGGGAAGCCTTTGCGGACATTCAGCGCTGGTTGGCGCGAGAGCAACGCGACACCATAGTGGGTTTTCTGCCCATGATAATGGACTTCATAGCCGAGGGCTTCGACTGCGGCCACAGGGAAGTCGGGATCATTCACCTTGGTTTCTTGCAGGGCGATGATATCAGGCTGCTGTTGCTCGATCAGCGCTTCCAGTTGATGCAAGCGCGCGCGAATACTGTTGATGTTGAAACTCACCACTTTCATTGTTGGGGGAGAACTCCGTCGGCTGGGCTTTCTGAGCCATTCAAGAAGTCAGTGGGGCGCACGAGTCCGCCACCACTGAATAAGCCCAGCATTATTCCATGTTCACTCAGGCGGCTCAAACCTTAAAGCGCCCAACGCGATTTTGCAGATCACTGGCCAGCTGGGCGAGCTCGTCACTGGCCTGAGCGATATGCTGCGAGCCTGTTGAGAGCTGGTCAACGCTGGTGCTGATCCGCGAAAGCGTTTGGTTGACATCGTCTGCCACTGCAGACTGCTGCTCAGTGGCACTGGCAATCTGAAGGTTCATATCACTGATGGTGGTGATGGCCTGACTGATGGTCGCCAGTTGGTTTGAAGCTTGTTGAGCCCATTCCACTACCTCGTGGGCTTTTTGGTAGCCGCTTTGTGTGGCGCTTGACGCTTGGCGGGCAGCCTGCTGGAGCTTTTCGATCATCTGCTGAATTTCTTCAGTTGATTGCTGGCTGCGATTGGCCAATGCACGGACTTCATCCGCGACGACGGCAAAGCCGCGACCATGCTCACCGGCACGTGCCGCTTCTATGGCTGCATTGAGTGCTAAAAGGTTGGTCTGCTCGGCAATACCGCGAATCACATCCAAAATGCTGCCAATGGATTCCGTATCTTCTTGCAGCTTTTGGATGACCTGAGTGGCCATTTGTACTTCCTCAGCCAGTGAAGTGACCTCTTGGGCGGTTTTGCTGACGACCTCGGCACCTTTTTGGGTGGAGCGATTCGACTCTTCTGCCGCCTGCGCTGCTTGAGCGGCATTTCCGGCAACCTGCATGACGGTGGCGGCCATCTCGGTCATAGCCGCGGCCACCTGATCGGTTTCTTGTTGTTGCTGCTGTACTTGCTGATTGGCTTCGCGACTGGATGCGGCCAGCTCTTCTGAAGCGGCACTCAGCTGATTGCCGGCATCTGCGACCTGTTTGACCAGACTGTGAATCCCATCGACAAAGTGATTAAAGCTGCGCGCTAGATCACCAAACTCATCCTGTCGATCTTCATCCAGCCTTTGTGTCAGATCACCATCTCCTTGTGCGATCTGCTCTAGCGCGAGGCGGGTTGCGTTGACGGGTTGTACCACCATCTTGGCCACCAGCAGCACGATACCCAGCAGTACCAGCAGGATAAACGCAAAGCCACCCAGTAACGAAAGCCGCAGCTGATTGGCTGTTTCCATAACCAACTGTTGCGGCAGCGCCACAGCCAATGACCAGCCACGGGTTGATGCTACAGGGTGATAGGCCACCAGATAATCCCGTTGATTGTGTAGTCTAAGCTGTGCCACGCCTGAATCACCACGCACCATCTGCTGGCTGACTTCAACATAGCGGGGGTTATCCGCCTGCAGTGCATTGCGGCTCATCCGCCAATCTGCTTGGGGATGCGCCAGATAAACACCTTGAGAGTCGATCAGCCAGGCCTGGGCTTGATCTTGTGAAACTTGATCCACTATCCGTGTTAATTGATCCAGCGTGACGGTGGCGGCCAGAATACCGATCACCTGCTGATTGCTGTCTTTGACGGCATGGACAAGGAGCGTGATGGGGTTGCCGCTGGTGCCTGAGCGAGTGGGGTTGGCAATCACCGCTTCACGGCTGCGCTGCACAACAATTTCCTGGAAGTAGGCGCGGTCACCACGCTGGCGTCGATCCAGATTGTGGTAATAAGCCTCGCCCTGTGCATCAACATAAAACATGACCTCAAAACTATTGGGCTGGGCCATAAAGTGCTGTAGCAGCGCAGAGATGGCTTCTGGATCCCCTGAGCTGAAGGTGTCTGTTTGTGTCAGTGAGCGCACAACGGCCATCTGCGAGTCGAGCCAACTGCTGACCAGATCGGCATTGTTCTGTGCTGACTCACGCATGCTGGCTTCAGTCAGTTTAACCACGCGCTGGCTGACCTGCTCGGTCAGTAAAAAGGCAGCAAAAACCAAGCAGAGGGTCAGGGGGGCGCCAAACAGCAGGACAAGCTTTGGGGTCATTTTCAGTCGATTCAGCATAGCAAGCTTCCTTTGTACAGCAAACAGAGCGGATCCATGAGAATATCGCATTCACCTGGAGTGTGTGGTCAACGCTAACGCGCTGATTGAATTTTTAGCAACAAGCCGCCAAGCAGTGTGCCGTTTTTTGCGTCATGCTTGTCGCTCTTGTGTGACAGTCGATAATCAAGTGTAGTTAAGTTTTATTGATCTGCATCTTTGACAGCCGCTGTTTTATTCTTTAGAAAGGCGCGATGAATCGATTCCTGCTACCTCGTCTGCTGTTGCTGAGTGGTTTTTTGCTCTGCTTCAGCCTTGTTGCCGCCCATCCGTTACTGGCTCCGGTACCGCCGCCCCCCGCGATTGATCCGGCTGTGTATCAGCTGGGGCGGGCGCTGTTTCATGATCCGCGCTTGTCAGCGAATCAGCAGGTCAGCTGCGCTAGCTGCCATGATTTAAGCTCGCACGGTGCGGATGCCTTGCCTCTTTCTGTTGGCGTGGATGGTGCGCAGGGGCAGATTCGCGCTTTAACGGTTTACAACGCCAGCTTAAACCCGATGCAGTTCTGGGATGGTCGTGTGCGCACGTTGGAAGAGCAGGTGGATGGCCCCTTGCATGACGTGCTGGAAATGGCGAGTAGTTGGCCAGAGGTGTTGTCGCGTCTGGCAGAAGATCGTCAGTTGGTCGCCGCTTTTGAAGCCGCCTATGCCGAAGGGATGACGCCGCAGACGCTACGTTCAGCCTTGGCCGATTTTCAGCGTACTTTGGTGACGCTGAATTCGCCTTTTGACCTGTGGCTGGCTGGTGAGACGAGCGCAATGGATGCACAGCAGCAGCGCGGCTATCGTTATTTTATCGATTATGGCTGTGTCAGCTGTCACCAGGGTGCTAACTTGGGTGGCAATATGGTGGCGCGGATGGGATCTTTACACAATTATATGGAGTTGAAGGGCGCTGCACTCAATCATGCGGATTTGGGACGTTATCGCTTGACAGGACGCGATGATGATCGCTATGTGTTCCGCGTACCTGGCCTCAGATCGGCCGCCTTGCAAAGCTATTTCTTTCATGATGCCAGTGCCTCAAGTCTGGAAGAGGCGATTGATATGATGGCGCATTATCAGCTCGGTCGTCATTTGCCTGATGAGCACCGCCGTGCCATCGCCGCTTTTTTAACCGCGCTGGTGGGTGAGCATCCTGAACGCCAGGTAGAGCAACCATGAGGCGTCACTGGATCTGGCTGATCCCCCTTCTTTTTCTCGCTGGTTTGCTGCTGATTGCCTTGCTTTTTCAGCAAAATCGCAGTGTGTATCAGCAACAATATCAATTTGCGGTACAGCTATTTAATCAGCTGCGTGAGCTGGATGCAGTCAGTGATCGTGAGATAGTCCAGATCGCCCATGCGCGTGGGCGCAACTATGATCATCTGGCCCAGGCGCGCCAGCAGATTTATCTGGCGCAGCAGGCGCTAGAACAGTGGGCTGAACTGGATGATCCTGTGACCCAAACCCTGCTGAGTAGCTATTTTACCTTGCAGGAGCACAAGGAAGCGCTGGTGCTGGATATTCAGCACTATGCTGCTTTGAGTCGCAATGGCTTGCTGTATTTACCGCAGCTCAATGCAGAGCTCTCCGCACAGGGTGTGATCGGTGAGGCCCAGCGTTATCAACTGCTGAGTGCTTTATACCGTTTTCATCTTTTTGGTGACCTAGCCAGCCTGCATGAAGTCCAGCGTCATCTGGCTGATTTGCAGGCCTTGCCGGTGACCTCGGCCGCCTTGGCTGATTTTAAGCATCATGCCGAACGCAATCTGAGCCATCTGGCACGACTGAGTCAGGATGTGCAGGCGTATTTGTTGATCGAAAGCCGCCCAGTCTTGGATGCTCTAGAGCAACAAAAACAGATCTATTATGCCGAGCGGGTAGCGCTTTTAGAGCGGCGTGCACGCATTATGGTCGGTCTTACTTTGCTCTTGGTGCTGGGCTTAGCCTTGGCTGGCTATCGTTGGCAATTGAGCAGTCAGCAATCGCGTTTAGCCCGTCAGCGCCTAGAAACAGCGGTCAGTGGTTTATCCGAGGCCTTTGCTCTTTTTGATGGCCAAGGTCGTTTGGTCTTGTGTAATCAAGCTTGGCAGCGTACCTATCCGTGGATGAATGAGCAGGAAAGACGCGACTGGTCGCGCTGCTATGCCAGCTTGCAACGCTACTTAAAAGCCAGTGGCTGCCGCGCTTATCTCAAGCCACAAGAAGTCCACCAGTTTTTAGAAGAAACCTATGATGGCCGTTGGTTGCAGGCCAGTGATAGCGGCACACCAGAAGGTGGACGTGTTTGTGTGCGTACAGATATCAGCGGTATACAGCAGAGCCGTCAGGAACTGCGCACTGTGGCGGCGGTGTTTGAGAACTGCAACGAAGCCATTATGGTTGTTGATGCCGCTGTGCGGATTACCTTGGTCAATCCAGCCTTTGAGCGGATTACTGGCTATGCCGCAGCAGAGGTGCTTGGGCAGAACCCTCATCTACTGGCCTCAGGTCGTCATGATCGTGCTTTTTATCGTCAGCTTTGGCTGGCGTTACTGGAGGATGGCCAGTGGAGCGGTGAGATTTGGAATCGGCGGCGTAACGGCGAAATCTATCCGCAGCATCTTTCGATCACGACTTTGCGCAATGCGGCGGATCAGGTGCATGAGTATGTGGCTGTCTTTACGGATATTACCCAGCATAAAAAGCACGAAGAGCAGATCAAGCGCCAGGCCTACTATGATGCCTTGACCCAGCTGCCGAACCGTATTCTGCTGATTGATCGCCTTGAACAAGCCTTGGCACAACCTCAGCGGCATCGCTTGCTGGCCTTGTGTTTTATCGATCTGGATCGCTTTAAAAATGTCAATGATACCCTTGGGCATGAGGCTGGCGATCAACTGCTGGTTCAGGTGGCTGCGCGCTTTACTGCCTGCTTGCCCGCTTCAGCAACCTTGGCACGCTTTGGTGGTGATGAGTATGTGGTGTTGTTGCCAGAGCTGCATTCAGCGCAGGAAGCAACCTTGATCGCTGAGCAGATGATTGCCTGTGCCAGCGAGCCTTTTGTCCTCGCTGAACGAGATATCCAGATAGGGTGTAGCATCGGGATTGCGCTCTATCCTAATGATGCGCAAGATGCCGATAGCCTGATGCGCAATGCTGATTTGGCGATGTATCAAGCCAAGCAGGCTGGCCGCAATTGCTTGCGCTTTTTTACCCAGCGTTTGCAGCGTGAAGCCGACTATCTGATGCAACTTGAGCAGGACTTGCGTCTAGCATTGGCCGCAGGGCAGTTCTCTGTGCATTATCAGCCGCAGATCTCCAGTCATACAGGTCGAGTCGAGGGCGTTGAAGCTCTGTTGCGCTGGCAGCATCCACAGCGCGGTTGGATCTCACCGGTTGACTTTATCGGCTTGGCAGAAGATACGGGCTTAATTGGTGAGCTGGGCTGGTGGGTGCTGGAGCAGAGTGTGCGTGATTTGGCGCGTTGGAGGCAGCAAGGCCATGCCTTGCGTTTGGCGGTCAATGTTTCTGGACGGCAGAAGCAGTTGGGTTTGCAGGCTGCATCTGTGTTAGCACTCTTGGCGCGTCATGGGCTAGAAGCCAGTGATCTGGTGATTGAGATTACAGAAAGCCTACTGATGGAGCGAGATGATGATACTCAAGCCTGGCTGGAAGCCTTCACAACACAAGGGATACGTCTGGCGATTGATGATTTTGGTACTGGCTACTCTTCCTTGAGCTATTTAAAACGCTTCCCGATCAGTGTGTTGAAAATCGATCGTGAGTTTATTCGTGATCTGGGTGAGGCAGGGGAGGCCCAGAGTCTAGTGGAGGCGATAGTGGCACTGGGTCGCAGTCTGGGATTGAAGCTGGTGGCCGAAGGTGTAGAAACCGCCACGCAGCTCAGCCGTGTTCAAGCGCTGGGTTGTGATCAGGTGCAAGGCTATTATTATGCTCGACCACTACCAGCCGATGAACTGCTGTTTTGGATGACCAGACATCAGCAGGACATCCAAGCGGGGCTATACAGTCCAGACGAAAAAGATTAAGCTCGCTCCACTGGTCTTGATGGATCAGCGTCGCTAGGAAGGGTCCTGGCGCTCACGTTTATTTTGAGGTGTTTTATGTCATCTTCTTCTGGTGTGCAGAGTGCACGCCGTTTTACGCGTATTGATCGTCTGCCTCCCTATGTTTTTAACATTACAGCTGAGCTCAAGCTCGCCGCGCGCCGCCGTGGCGAGGATATTATTGATTTCAGCATGGGCAACCCAGATGGCGCTACGCCGCCCCATATTGTTGAAAAACTCTGTACCGTAGCCCAGCGGGGCGATACACATGGCTATTCCACCTCGCGTGGGATTCCCCGCCTGCGTCGTGCGATTGCCAACTGGTATCAGCAGCGTTATCAGGTCGATATCGACCCAGAGCAGGAGGCCATCGTCACCATTGGCTCCAAAGAAGGCCTCGCGCATCTGATGCTGGCGACCTTGGATCAAGGCGATATGGTGTTGGTGCCCAACCCCAGTTATCCGATCCATATCTATGGTGCGGTCATTGCTGGAGCGCAGGTGCGCTCTGTGCCCTTGATTCCAGGTGTGGATTTTTTTGCTGAGCTGGAAAAAGCCATCCGCGAGAGTATTCCCAAGCCCAAAATGATGATCCTGGGCTTCCCCTCGAACCCAACAGCCCAGTGTGTTGAGCTGGATTTCTTTGAGCGAGTGGTGGCGCTGGCGCGTCAGCATCAGATTCTGGTGGTGCATGATCTGGCTTATGCCGATATCGTTTTTGATGGCTGGCAGGCACCGTCGATTATGCAGGTTGAAGGCGCAAAAGAAGTGGCAGTCGAGTTCTTTACCCTCTCGAAAAGCTACAATATGGCGGGTTGGCGGATTGGCTTTATGGTCGGTAATCCCGAGCTGGTGCAGGCCCTGGCGCGGATCAAAAGCTACCATGATTACGGCACCTTCACGCCCTTGCAAGTAGCAGCGATTGCCGCCTTAGAAGGTGATCAGAGCTGTGTCGCCGAGATACGCGATGAATACTGCCAGCGGCGCAATACGCTGGTCAAAGGGCTGCATGAGGCAGGCTGGATGGTTGATAAGCCCAAGGCCTCAATGTATATCTGGGCCAAAATCCCTGAGCCTTATCAGCATCTGGGTTCTCTGGAGTTTGCCAAGAAGCTGCTGGCTGAAGCCAAGGTGTGTGTCTCGCCAGGCATCGGCTTTGGCGACTATGGTGATGGCTATGTCCGCTTTGCCTTGATCGAAAACCAGGATCGCATCCGTCAGGCCGTCAGAGGAATCAAAGCCATGCTGCGTCAGGATGGCTTCTTGAATCAACATACGACACGTTTATAACAAGCAAGACGCTTAGGAACCAACACATGAGCATTAAATCCGATCACTGGATTCGCCAGATGGCACAAGAGAAGGGCATGATCGAGCCTTTTGAAGCTGGTCAGGTACGGACACACCAAGAGCAGAAGATTATTTCTTACGGCACATCCAGCTATGGCTATGATGTGCGCTGTGCCGATGAATTCAAGGTGTTCACCAATATCAACTCCAGTATTGTTGATCCCAAAAACTTTGATGATAAGAGCTTTGTTGAGGTGCGCGGAGACCGCTGCATTATTCCACCTAACTCTTTTGCGCTGGCGCGGACAGTCGAGTATTTCCGTATACCGCGCGATGTACTGGTGGTCTGTCTGGGCAAAAGCACCTATGCCCGCTGTGGCATTATTGTGAATGTCACGCCGCTGGAACCTGAGTGGGAAGGCCATGTGACGTTGGAGTTCTCCAATACGACGCCCTTGCCCGCGGTGATCTACGCTAATGAAGGCGTCGCTCAGATGCTGTTCTTTGGTGGTGATCAGGTGTGTGATGTGTCCTATAAGGATCGTGGTGGCAAGTACCAAGGCCAGAGAGGCGTGACCTTACCGCGCACTTAACTTGGCCTGCTGCTGACGTTGTCAAAAAGTCACGCATCAAAAAGCCCTCGCTGATCGCTCAGTGAGGGCTTTTTAGTTTTGACGCAGAGCGCAGGTGATGGTTAACCCAGCTGCAGTGTTTTCAGCGTGCGTGTGCGCACTTGGCGCAGCAAATCGGGATCCTTGGCCAGATCCTTTTGATAGGAAGTGATCATGGTACGGATTTTACTCGCCCCTTCTTCGCTGTTGATCAAATCAGGGAAGGCACGTTCAATCACCTGAAGCATGGCTTGTACAGCTGTGGACGCACCGGGTGAGGCCCCTAAAAGCGCGGCGACACTGCGATCTTCTGCTACCAGCACCTCAGTACCAAACTCCAGCTTGCCGCCGCCCTTGGGATCACGCTTGATGATCTGAACACGCTGCCCTGCGATAGACAATTCCCAGTCTTCGTTCTTGGCTTCAGGGAAATACTGACGCAGTGCGTTCACGCGATCGTTATGCGACTGGCGTGATTCACTGATCAAGTAACGGGTCAGATCCATATTCTTCATGCCAACCGACATCAGCGGGAGTAGATTGCTGCTGCTGACCGAGCAGAAGAGATCAAGGAAAGATCCCTGCTTAAGAAACTTGGTGGTAAAGCCAGCAAAAGGCCCGAAAAGGAGGGCTTTCTTGCCGTTAATAATGCGCGTGTCCAGGTGAGGAACGGACATGGGAGGCGCACCCAAGGGTGGCTTGCCGTAAACCTTGGCATGGTGTTGCTCGATCAGCTCAGGGTTTTTACAGATGAGCCACTGGCCACTGACTGGGAAACCACCGTAACCCAAACCTTCTTTGATACCCGTTTTTTGTAGCAGAGGCAGGGCAGCGCCACCAGCACCAATAAAGATGAACTTCGCTAGCAGTTGACCTTGGGTGCCTTGCTGACGATTTTTGTATTTCACCAGCCACTGGCCATCAGCTTGACGTTCAAATTGTTCCACTTGAGTGCTGAGCAGGAGATCGAAGTCAGGCTGCTGTTGTAAATTCTGGACCAGAGCGCGGCTCAATGCACCAAAGTTAACATCCGAGCCATAAGCGACCCGTGTTGCCGCAATCGGCTCGCCTGCTGGGCGAGAGCGCATAATCAGTGGCATCCACTGGTTAATCTGCTCTGGATCTTCGCTGTATTCCATATCCTCAAATAAAGGCATCTGGCTCAGCGTGGCATAGCGCTTGCGTAAAAAGCCGACATTCTTCTCACCCCAGACAAAGCTGCAATGGGGCGAGGTATTGATGAATTGCTGTGGCTCGGGTAGGGCGCCCTGCTCGACCAGATAAGACCAGAACTCCAAGCTTTGCTCGAAGGCGGTATTGATTTTGATCGCCTTGGTCGTATCGATTTCACCTTGGGGTGTTTCAGGGGTGTAGTTTAACTCGCAGTAAGCAGCATGACCTGTACCAGCATTATTGAGAGCATCAGTGCTTTCCTGAGCCACCTGATCAAGGCGTTCCACCATCGTTATACTCAGGGATGGATTGAGCTGCTTGAGTAGCATGCCAAGGGTTGAGCTCATGGCTCCGGCACCTACCAGCAATACATCCACATTCTTTGCTGTCATCTTGGTTTTACCCTATCCAGTTTATTATGGAGGCGATTATAGGGAGGCAGAGGTCACAATCAATGCACCTATAGTGGAATAGTGACAAGCCTGTGACTTGGGTATCAGAAATGGTTATAGGTCAATAGAAAACAAGAATAGAGCTTTGTTGCGCTGCCGTAAAGAGCCGCGAGGGCTGCAGAGCGCCTTGTGCCATACTGGGGTTTGAATTGATCTGGATCAGTCTATCAAACAGAGGTGTCAGGGCTGTATCGAGACGAAAAAAAACAACTCAGCGATGAAAAAAGCCTAGGGAGCCTCTGATGCGGCCCCCGTGGTGCAGGGGGCGAGTTGAGCATTATGCTGCTTGTGTGCTTTGAGGGTGAGTTGTGTGTTGTCAATTGAATATAAGGCGGCCTTATCATTTTTCCTGATCACCTGGCTCTAATCTCATGTCTGGGTATAGCCAAGTGCGCAGGCCGCTTGCCAATGCAGGAGCGAGATCAATCTGATTGGTGGGGTGTGGCACCGTGTTGCAGGTCACCAGTTGAGCCGTATGACTGGCTTTCAGTCTTTGCCATGCATTGGCCGCAAAGAGACCATGTGTTGCGATGCACACCGCTGGTGGCATTTTGGCAGCATGAAGATGGCCCAGTGTTTCTAGTAGAGTGTGGCCGCTGGAGATGATGTCATCAATCAGCACTGGGGTGTGATCCGGGTAGCGCTCAACATGCGGGACTGATACACGGACTTCGGTATCGCTCAGGCGGGTTTTTTCTAGCACTTCAAAAGGCGCTTGAGCCAGCTGAGCGACTTCTTCGACCCACTGGCGGCTTTCGCTATCTGGCCCAATAATCAATGGCTGATAGACCTTTCTTTGTATCCAGTTCGCCACACTGGCTGATGAGCGAATCACCAGGCTGGGCAGGCTGTAGATCTCATCGAGTGAGGCATAGCGATGAAGATGCGGATCCACCGTGACAAGAAAATCAAAACTTTGGGAGATCCAGCGTGCAAAATGGCGTGATGTGACGCATTCACCAGCCATAAAGCGCTTATCTTGGCGCATATAACTTAAATAAGGTGCCACTAACGCGATACGCGCTGCGCCCATTTCTCGTAAGAGCTCAGCCAGAAAGAGTAGGGGTAAGAGCTTGGGATTAGGGTTGTGCAGGCTACAGACCAGCAGGCAATCGCGTGCATGTACATCCGTGATACTACGCAGATAGCTCTCTCCATCAGGGAAGAGGCGATAATCGAGTTGCCCAACCTCAGCATGGAGCTGCTCGATTAGATGGGTGGTGAGTTCGGCTGGATCTTGATCTGGTTGTTCAAAGATCAGATCAAGATTAAATAACAAGGGTGCTTTCATCATCGAGCCTCAATGTCCAAGGGAGCGGTTTCTGCTTGTATCTTAGAAGCTTGTTCTTGTGCCTGCCACTGACTGGGCTGCTGGGTTGGACTCAAGGCTCCAAATAAGCAGCGGGCAGATCGGCACAAAGCACCAAAAGCTGGGCTGGCTGACCCACCTGAAGTGCGATGGAGAGGGTGCGATCCAAGCTGGCATCAGGCAGGCCCAGATAAGGCTCTGAAAGTTGAATTTGCCCTGGTTGCTCCAACGCCTTGCGAAAATAGCTTCTTCTGGCCCAGAGTGCGCCAACACTCTTGCTTAATGGGCGATAGATAGGCGCGGTTTTTTTATCTGCTGCGCAGATGTTTTCAACCGTTTGCACCCCTTGCGCATTGAGCAGGTAAACCCGTTCAATGGCCGGGTGATTTTGCAGTGCCAGTGTGGATTGTGCAAAGTCACCTTGTTGCTGTAAGGCTTGCGCGGCTTGCAAAAGATGATTTTTGATTTCTTTTTCTTTGTTCAGCTGAGCAAGGTGGCGCTGCAATTGGCCTTTTAATGCCTGTTGATGCAAACCCTGAATGGAATCCAGTAAACGCCTTTCTTCAAAGGCGCCATCAGCGCTGGGGCGTGCAAAATAGTAGCCTTGTGCCAGGTCAGCTTCACTGTCGAGTGTCAGCAAGGCATCGTCTTCTGTTTCCACCCCCTCAAGCAAGACCAACGCGCCGGTTTCGCGCAAGAGTGCAATGCAACGTGCCAGCCAACGCTGCCGCTTGCTGTTATTGCGTGCATTGACCAGCATAGAGCGATCCAGCTTCACGATATGAGGTTCGAGCTGCCAAATACGATCAAAATTAGAGGCGCCCGTCCCAAAATCATCGATGGCGATTAAATAGCCGGCGGCCTTGTAGTGCTCCACAAAAGCCTTCAGTTGTTGTGGGTCATCAATGGCGTCTTCGAGAATTTCAAGCACCATACGCTCACTGCCCAGACCCTTGCGCTCTAAAAAGCGTTTTAAAAAGGCTGAGCGTTGGTTGTCAGGGTGGATGGTTTCGCTGCGTAGATTTAAAAACAGCCATTGATCTTCGGTGGCGAGTTGGCTAAAGGCGCGAAGATGGTTGGAGATGCAGGCGCGATCAAATTGCTGGATGCGTCCTTCGCAACTGGCACGCTGGAAGGCCTCGATAGGAGAGCAGGCTTGCCCCGCGATGGAGGCTCTTAACAGGGCTTCATAACCCACAACACGCCGATGCGTCAGACTAATAATCGGTTGGAAGTGGCTGTGTATGCGCATAGCGTCCGGGCTACCTTGTCTGGGAAGAAGATGAAGTGGCAGGTGTATGGAACTCATCGTATCCGGGATCAATGTGAATAAAAGAATGAACAATGCTGTTATTGAACGCAAGAAGCGGGCCAGAATGGCCAGTGCTCGGATTTTGCCCCTTCAAAGGGCAAACTCGCCATATTGAGCGCCCAGAAAAAGTGCATCGAGGTGGGTGTGTTGGCTTTTGTGATCTATTTTGGTGCGATATCGGTCAATGAAAGGCTGTGGCGCGACCAAAAGAGGCCAGCTGATCTGGGCTTTGGGCTGCAAGGACAGTTCAAAAGCAGTGAAAGTGTAGTAAACTCGCTGTTTTTGCTTCACATCGATTCCACGTTTTTTAACTCGTAACAAAATAGGATAATCAGATGGGACGTGCCTTCCAGAACCGCAAAGAATCCATGGCAAAAACCGCTGCGGCGAAAACCAAGGTGTATAGCAAATATGGGCGTGAGATCTATGCCTGTGCTAAATCGGGCGGGGCCGACCCGAGTGCGAACCTGACTCTGCGTGGCCTGCTTGAAAAAGCTAAGAAAGATCAGGTTCCAGGGCATGTGATTGAGAAGGCGCTTGAAAAGGCGCAGGGTGCTGGTGGCGAAGACTTTGCTGTCGCGCGCTATGAAGGCTATGGCCCTGGTAATGTGATGGCGATTGTCAGCTGCTTAACAGACAATCCAAATCGGACTTTTGGAGATGTGCGCCAATGCTTCACTAAGGTGAAGTGCAAAATCGGCACGCAAGGCAGTGTGAGCCATCTCTTTGATCACTGTGCTATTTTTGTCTTTCAAGGTGATGAGGAAGCGGTGCTCGAAGTCTTGATGGAAGCTGATGTTGATGTCACTGATATCGAAAATGAAGAGGGCCAGATCACGGTCTTTGCACCTCATACCGATTATGCCAAGGCCCGTCAGGCGCTGGTGGCTGCTTTTGGTGAGCTGGATTTTGCTGTCGATGAAATTCAGTTTGTGCCCCAGGTGATGACACCGGTCAGCGATGAAGATCGTCCCCAGTTAGAGAAGTTTCTCGATCTGCTGCAAGATCTAGATGACGTGCAGAACGTCTACCACAACGCTGAACTCTAACCGAGCGTTAGATCCTTAATCCTATTTGGGTCGGCTTGATGCCGACTCAACTTTTTTTGTTTTTTCTTTTTCCCTCTCTGGGTAAGCAAGTCAATAAGGCGAAGATGGCGATGCATCCAACTTATACATTAACTATTTCCTGTCCTGACCGTGTTGGTATCGTGGCCAAGGTGAGTAACTTTCTGGCCATGTACGGCGGCTGGATTACTGAGGCGAATCACCATTCGGACTTAGAAGTACAGCAGTTTTTTATGCGCCATGAAATTCGTGCCGATTCACTGCCTTTTGGTCTGGATGCTTTTCGCACGGCATTTAGCCCGATTGCCAAAGAATATGACATGCAGTGGCAGATTTCTGACTCGCAAACACGCAAGCGTGTTGTGCTGATGTGCTCTAAAGAAGCCCATTGTATGGTGGATTTATTACACCGTTGGCAAAGTGGTGAGCTGGCCTGTGATATTCCATTGGTGATTTCGAATCATCAGGATTTACAGGATCTGGTTGAATGGCACGGTATTCCTTTTGTTCATGTCCCAGTACGCAAAGATAATAAAGCCGAAGCCTACGCTGAAATTGAGCGGCTGATCGATGAGGCTCAGGCCGATACCGTGGTTTTAGCGCGCTATATGCAAATCATTCCACCGGCGCTTTGCGAGAAGTACGCGCATCAAATCATTAATATTCACCATAGCTTTTTGCCTTCATTTGCAGGAGCGAAACCCTATCATCAGGCCTATGAGCGTGGGGTGAAGCTGATTGGGGCAACCTGTCACTATGTCACCGAGGAGCTGGATGCTGGTCCGATCATTGATCAGGACATCGTGCGCGTGAATCATCGTCAGACTGCAGCGGATATGGTGCGTCTTGGCCGTGATGTTGAGAAGGCCGTGCTGGCGCGTGGTTTGATGTGGCATTTGCAGGATCGCGTGCTGGTGCATGGCAACAAAACGGTGGTATTTAACTAATGTTGCTTGGTTTTGCCTGGCTCCTGTTTTTTCAGCTGGTGGGCGAGCTGCTGGTGCGTTTGGTGGGCCTGCCTGTGCCTGGGCCGGTGCTGGGGATGGCCTTGATGCTGGCCGTGTTGTTGCTGAAACGTCAGGTTCCCAGTGATGTCCGTGCAGCGAGCGAAGGCTTGCTGCGCTACCTGCCGCTCTTGTTTGTCCCTGCGGGTGTGGGCTTGATTAATTTTGGCCGCCTGTTGCAGCAGGATTGGTGGGTGATTGCGGTGACACTGGTGGTGAGCACGGCTTTAACCTTGGTGGTGACGCTATTGGTGTTGCAGTTTTTGCGTCGTCGTTTGAGTAAGGAGACGCCTGATGTCTGATCGCCCTGCACCAGATAGCTCTGTATTGGATAGCACTGTACTGGATAGTACTGTATTGGATGGCTCTGTATTAGATAGCCTCGTCCCTCAGAGCTTTGTTGATTTGTGGGTGTATCTGGCGGCCAGCCCCTTATTGCATTTGCTGCTGACGCTCTTGGCTTTTATGGCGGCGCAGTGGATTAATCGGCGCGCACGCGGTACCCCCTTCTTGCATCCAGTGCTCGTGGCGATTGCGCTGTTGGTCGGCTTTTTGCTGCTCACTGAGACGCCTTATGGCGTCTACTTTGAAGGCGCGCAGTTTATTCATTTTCTGCTGGGGCCAGCCATAGTGGCTTTGGCCGTGCCCCTGTTTGATCACCGTGAGCGGATTCGTCGCGAGTTCGTGCCGCTGATTCTGGCGTGTCTGGCGGGTATCTTGACTGCGGTTCTTTCCACCTATTTTCTGGTGACCTGGCTGGGTGGTGAGCAGGGCACGCTGCTCTCTTTGCTGCCTAAATCTGTGACTTCACCGATCGCGATGGGTATTGCTGAGCAGCTGGGTGGTTTTCCTGCCTTGGCAGCTGGCATCGTGCTGATTACTGGTGCGGTGGGCTGTGTGCTGGGGCCGTTTATTTTTCGTTGGCTGAAAATAGAAGATCAGGCCGTGCAGGGCTTTGCGATGGGTTTAGCCGCGCATGGCTTTGGTACAGCGCAAAGTTTTAGTGTCAGCCAACTGGCTGGTGCTTTTGCCGGCTTGTCGATGGGATTAACGGGCTTATTGAGTGCTTTTTTGATTCCGTTGCTGGTGCGCCTACTGGGCTAATCGCTGAGTGAGCCAGAAAGCACAACGCCCCATGCAGTTCTTGACTGGATGGGGCGTTTTTTAATGCAGGGTTAACCTGCTCTAGCCAAAGGCGAAAGCCAGTTCATCGGCCAGGCGGGGTTGGAGCCAGTGCACCAGTGCTGCTGCTGTTTCAGCAATAAAATCACTCTGCCAGTGCTGAGGGTTTTCATCGCGCGGTATATAGCCAAAGCCTGCTGTCAGGGTGCGCATACCGGCCCTTTTTCCGGCCTCGATATCCCGCTGATGATCCCCGATATACACGCACGCCTCAGGGGCAACCGCCAGTTGGCGTGCGGCAAAAAGCAGCGGGGCTGGATCAGGTTTGCTGACACCGAGGTCTTCGGGGCAGACCACCACCTGCGGGTGGAGTTTGAGCCCGCGTAGCACCAGCTCGGTGTAGAAGCGCGGTTTGTTCGTCACGATGCCCCAAGGCAGGGGTTGGCGCTCTAGTTCGAGTAACAGCTGGTCAAGACCAGGAAAAACCTGACTATATTGTGCTGGCGCTTGGGCATAAAGATCGAGCAGTCTTTGCCTCAGGCGCGGTTGATCTGGGTGGTCAGGGGTTAGGCCAAAGCCCAATTGAATCAAGGCATTGCCGCCGTTGGAAACCTGATCGCGGATCAAGGCATAGGGCAGGGGCGACAGACCTTCTTCTTCACGCAGACGGTTCAAGGCCTGCGCCAGGTCAGGCGCGGTATCAACGAGTGTGCCATCCAGGTCAAATAATATGGCCTGGATGGGCTGACTTCGTGGGGGTTCAGTGTCCAACTTGTTCTCCTTGGTTTTTAGGGGTAGGGCACAAATTCAAGTCGCTCACCAGCGGAATCTAGTAAATGTAGACGCCCCTCACTGTCGAGGTCAAATCCATTCACCTGATTTAAACGCTGATAGAAATCCTGTTCGCGCGTCATGGCTGGCTCAGCACAGGCCATGCGGGTTGAGGCAAGGGGAGGGAAAGTCAGGCTTTCACCGCTGAGATCAAAGCGGCCCGAGAAGCGATTACAGCCACTGAAGCCATAAACCTGCCCTTCGCTGGTGAAGGTGATTTCTAGTGGCTTGCTCTCTTCTTGCGGTTGCTGCCAACGCCCGACGAGCAAGGTCAATGGATCACCGCCACAGCCCTGGAGTTGTGCATCGCCATCTGTGTGCGTTGGCGTGATGCTGACGCTATAGGGGTGTGGCATACCACTCATGCTATCGCGACAGACCTGCTCCCGAATTTGGATGCGCAGCTGTTCGGTCTCGATCTGCTGGGTCAATCCATCACTATTGTGAATAGTCTGTCTCTGCCAAGAAGGGGTATAGCCTTGCGCAAAGTACACCTGTTCCTGCTCGATACGCAGTAGCCAGGGTGGCTCATTGCCGCTGGCCTGAAAGTCAGCAGGCAGGCTCAGTGGCGGCGGCGTGTCGCTTGTGGTCAGAGGGAGGCTGCAACCGCTGATTAGCGTGGCCAGACTGAGGCTGCTGAGTAAGGCAGCCGCTGTACGCAAAGAAAATCGAAACATGATTTAGCCTTTAGTGCAGAACATCAGATAGTTCACATCCACATCGCGTGGGGTGAGCTTGTACTTTTTGGTCAGGGGGTTATATGTCATGCCCATCAGCTGGTTCACTTCTAACTCAGCCTGGCGCGCCCATTGTCCTAGCTCTGATGGCTTGATGAATTTGGTGTATTCATGCGTGCCTTTGGGCAGTAAGCGCAGCAGATACTCTGCACCAATAATCGCAAATAAATAGGACTTGGGATTGCGGTTCAGTGTCGAGAAAAAAACCTGTCCGCCCGGTTTCACCAAACGAGCACAGGCGGCGATGACGGCAGCAGGATCAGGGACATGTTCAAGCATTTCCATGCAGGTCACAAAATCATAGCTTTCAGGCTCTTCAGCAGCGAGGGCTTCAGCCGTCATCTGACGGTAGTTGACTTCTAAACCTGATTCCAGCTGATGCAAGCGCGCGACAGAAAGCGGTGCTTCACCCATATCGATTCCGGTCATCTGCGCGCCGCGCTGAGCAAGTGCCTCAGTCAATAAGCCGCCACCACAGCCAATATCAACGCCTTTCTTACCTGCCACCTGAGCATGTTCATCAATCCAGTTGGCACGCAGGGGGTTGATGGCATGCAGAGGACGAAACTCACTTTCTGGGTCCCACCAACGTGAAGCCAGGGCTTCAAACTTGGCGATTTCACCGCGATCGACATTCTGATGCTGCTGGGCATGGGTTTGATCTGTCATTGTCTTCTCTCTTGTTCGGTGGTCAGGTATCAATAAAGAACTCGAAGCTCATAAAGCGCTTTGAGGAAGCCTCTGATCAACGCAGCCTAAGCAGGCGCAAGAGTTTATCTGAGGTTTCTTAGGTCATCCGCGGCGCTTAGGTGAAGGCTTGTCTTCATGACCTGCTGCACGGCATTATACATCAGAAGTCGGCCCTTTGTTCCGGCCAGCGGGGAGAAATCAAGGTGCATCAGATCGCTGGTTGGGTGCCTGAGGTCATTTCTCTTATTGTTTTTCTATTGATCTTCCTGCCACAGCAAGCCCAGGCTGCTGTAAAGGAAAAACCTAGGAAGCTCTGATTCGCTTGCGACCTACATGGATGCACGAAGTGCGGTATTCGTCTGGAATGAATGCTGCCCTGCGCTCATGATGTTGATCAGAGGTTTCTTAGGTGTATTGTTGATTAACCGACAGGGAGAGAAGTATGTCGCGTCTACAAAAGTGGGTTCTGCTGGCCATTCTGGTCTTTCCTTTGCTGCTGATTTTGCTGCGTGCTCCCGGGCTTGCCCCTGAGCCTGAGTTGCAGTTGGGTCAGGTCGAGCTATTACGCCAGAATGATCAGGCTGTGCTCGCTGTGGGGGTGGCTGTAGCTCATTTTGCACCTCAGCATGAAAATGGCTATCTCTGGCATTACCGACTGGAGCTCTTCGATCAAGCACAGTCCTTGGCGACACTAGAAGGCATTAAAACTCTCGAATGGGTTGATCAAGAAGCCTTGGTGCTTTTTTTGGCGCTCGATCATCAGCTTCTGCCATTAGAACAGGTGCAGGGTGGGCTTGAATATCGCTTGCAACTTGAGCTGCTCGATGCAGAAGAGCGGGTGCGGGCGCAGGTTGAGCAGCAGGACACTCTGCGCGTACCGCAGCTGCTTCAGCAACTCGATGCCCAAGTGAGCTGGCGCTGGGTTGATCTTCATCATGTGGCGCTGGATTTGGCGTTAACACTCATCAATCCGAATACTTTTGGCGTGCTGCTCGATCCTGTCAGAGTGGAGTGGCAAGATTCGCAGGGCCAGTGGTTGCCCTTGCAGCAGATCACAGCGCAAGGTGACTGGCTTTTAGCGGCACAAGAGCAGCAACAGCAGGTGTGGAGTTTTGTACTGCCTATGGAGCTATTAGGCTCAGGCATCATTGAGCGTCTGCACCACTTGCGCGGTATGCCCTATCAGCTAAGATGGCGCGCTGGACTGCACACTGAGGCCTCAGTGCTCGATTTATGGGGTGTTGAAGATCAAGTGCGCGGTGTGTTGGAGCCGGTTCGTCCCTGATCCTCCGGCTCGATAGCCATGTTGAGATAAAACCGTGTTAGAAAATATTTTTTTGGTGATTGCTGGGCTTTATCTGCTGATTGATAGCGCGGATCGTTTTGTGACTGGGGCCTGTGTGACGGCGGAACGCTTTGGTGTGCCGGTGATGGTAATCGGTATGCTGTTGATGGGTTTTGGCACCTCTGCGCCAGAAATGCTGGTTGCTTTCCAGGCTTCAGTAGATCAAAACCCAGGCTTGGCGGTTGGGAATGCGCTGGGTTCGAATATCACCAATATTGCACTGATTCTTGGCTTGACCGCCTTGATGCAACCGATAGTGGTGCAATCACAAACCATGAAGCGTGAACTGCCCATTTTATTGGCCGTGAGTGCTTTGGCGGCGGGCCTTTTGTGGAATCTACAGCTCCAAAGTTGGAAGGGGTGGGTGCTCTTCGCGGCTCTGGCGGGCTTTATTGGCTGGAGCTACTGGTTGGCACGTCAGGGGCGAGATACGCGCTTGGTGGATGAGGTCAGCGACACCCTTGCACCGCTTTCAACACCTGCTGCTTTGGGGCAGCTGTTGATTGGTCTGGTGCTGCTGGTCATCAGCGCGCGCCTGTTTGTCAATGGAGCGATGGGTATTGCGCTCAGTCTGGGTGTCAGTGATCTGGTCATTGGCCTCACATTGGTGGCCGTAGGCACCAGCCTGCCCGAACTGGCCGCCAGCATTGCCGCGGCGCGACGTCAGCAGGCCGATTTAGTGATCGGTAATGTCATTGGCTCAAATATCTTTAATCTGTTGGCCGTCTTGCCTCTGCCCTTCTTGCTGGTGAGCGGTGAGCTGGCGCCGGATTTGATTTGGCGTGACCTGCCATTGATGCTGGCCCTAACCTTGCTGATGCTGGTGTTTGCCTTGGGTCGGCCGGGGCGAATTAATCGCTATGAGGGCGGTTTCCTGCTGTTGGTGTTTGTGGCTTATCAAACTTGGCTTTTTGTCGGTTAGCTTAGGGTTGGCTCGATTCTAGCGCTTGTTTTGGATCGCGCTACCCCTGATGGCGCTACTCTTGATGGTGCTCAATCTGGCTCAGAAAAAACGCCCGTTTTAAAATCCGCGTGAAAGTCTTACACTCCTGACTCGATGTGGCGTGATGTCGCTGCGGTGGTTCGCCATCGCACCCTTCGCGCCCCCTGTCCGCTATTGCAAGGAATCCATCATGCACACCAGTACACTGATTAAAATTCGTGGCTATCATCTCGATCTTTATGGTCATGTTAATAATGCACGCTATCTGGAGTTTCTCGAAGAAGCCCGCTGGGAGTTTCTCGAAAAACAGGCAGATCTAGCGCAGTTTATGAGTTCGGGCTTGGGCTTGGCGGTGGTGAATATCAATATCAACTACCGCCGTGGTGCTTATATGAATGAGCTGATTGATATTCAGACTTCGCTCAGCCGTATTGGCGGGAAGAGTGCAGTGATGAAGCAGGTCATCTACCTTCAGGGCACAGATAAGCTGGTCGCTGATGCTGAGATCACCTTTGTGATTACCGATATGAAAACACAAAAGGCTGTCGCGCTCGAAGGTGAGCTGCTGGCTCAGCTGCAAGCTTGGCAAAATCCGCTCGTGTAACCTATTCGCCATCTTTCTAGGTATAATGCCGCCCACTGGTCAGCTGTTGTTGGTCTGACCAATCAATGGATGGGAGAAGTTATGCACGCAAAGGTGATTACCCTGGATGGCCCGGGAGGCGCAGGAAAGGGGACGGTCAGCAGTCGTCTGGCGCATCATTTGTCATGGCATCTGTTAGATTCAGGTGCTCTCTATCGCTTGGTCGGGTTGGCAGCAGAGCATCATGCCGTTGCACTCGATCAGGAAGAGGCTTTGAGTGTTTTAGCCGAGCACTTGGATGTGCAGTTTATTACCGGTGATGACGACCTGGTTCAGGTCGTGCTGGAAGGTGAGAATGTCAGCCATGAAATTCGCACTGAGCGAGTTGGTGGTTTAGCCTCGCAGGTGGCGAGCTTGCCAGCGGTGCGTCAAGCCTTATTGGCACGCCAGCGTGCCTTTGCTGAGGCACCAGGGTTGATTTGTGATGGGCGAGATATGGGAACAGTCGTCTTCCCTGAAGCACCTTTAAAAATCTACCTGACGGCCAGTGCCGATGAACGTGCTCGCCGCCGCCAGCAGCAGTTGCATGAGAAGGGTATAGCTGCTAGTCTATCGGACCTTAAAAAGGACATCATGGAGCGTGATGCGCGTGATATGAATCGCGCCACTGCGCCGCTGAAGCCTGCTGATGATGCACTCATTGTGGATTCAACAGAACTCAGCATCCAAGATGTGATCGACCTGATTCTTGCTGAGGCGAAAAGCCGTGGCTTGATCTCTTAAGCATCCTCCGCTTAAGAAGGCTTCAAGTCGAGTAGTACGGAGGTCCTCGCAGTGGGTGTAGAGTAGGTTGGAATCGCAGCTTCTCAAATGAAAATTCCACCCTGCTTAACCGGCGCTAACATCCCTGCTTGGAAATAATCCAGGCCCGCGTTTGCTGGTGGCGCGGAGGGCGGCCATTGCCGCATTAAAAAGACATTAATTGAGTACAAATTTCATGACTGAATCCTTTGCCGAACTCTTTGAAGAAAGCTTGCAACAAGTCAACATGGAAACTGGTTCCATTATCAAAGCCACTATCGTTGATATCGATGGTGACTGGGTAACGGTCAACGCCGGTTTAAAATCTGAAGGCGTGATTCCACGTAACCAGTTTGATAGCGGCGACGCGCTTGAAGTCGGTGCTGAAATCCTGGTGGCTCTGGAAAGCGTTGAAGATGGTTTTGGTGAGACTCGCTTATCTCGCGAAAAAGCACGTCGTGCTGAATCTTGGATTGAGCTGGAAGCAGCTTTCGAGAAAAACGAAGTCGTCAAAGGGATCATCAACGGCAAGGTCAAAGGCGGTTTCACTGTCGATATCAATACGATTCGCGCCTTCTTGCCTGGCTCTCTGGTGGATGTGCGTCCTGTTCGTGATACTGCACACCTTGAGAACAAAGAACTTGACTTTAAAGTCATCAAGCTCGACGCCAAGCGTAACAACGTCGTTGTTTCTCGCCGCGCTGTACTGGAAGCAGAAAACTCTGCTGAGCGTGACCAGCTGCTGGCTAACCTGGCCGAAGGTCAGGAAGTGAAAGGTATCGTTAAGAACCTGACTGATTACGGTGCCTTCGTTGATCTGGGCGGCGTTGATGGTCTGCTGCACATCACGGATATGGCGTGGAAGCGTATCAAGCATCCTTCTGAAATCGTAGCTGTTGGCGACGAGATCAACGTGAAGGTACTGAAGTTTGATCGTGAGCGTAACCGTGTTTCTCTGGGCCTCAAGCAGCTGGGTGAAGATCCATGGATCCAAATCAAAGCGCGCTACCCAGAGAACTCTATCATCAAGGCACGCATCACCAACCTGACTGACTACGGCTGCTTCGCTGAGCTGGAAGAAGGCGTTGAAGGTCTGGTTCACGTTTCTGAAATGGATTGGACTAACAAGAACGTTAATCCTAAGGCCGTTGTCAACCTGGGCGACGAAGTCGACGTGATGATCCTGGATATCGACGAAGAGCGTCGTCGTATTTCTCTGGGTATCAAGCAGTGCCGTGCGAACCCATGGGAAGAATTCTCAGGTCAGTACAACAAGGGTGACAAGGTTTCTGGTGCGATCAAATCCATCACTGACTTTGGTATCTTCGTTGGTCTGAACGGTGGTATCGATGGTCTGGTTCACCTGTCTGATATTTCTTGGAACGAAGCAGGCGAAGAAGCCGTACGTAAGTTCAAGAAAGGCGAAGAAGTTGAAACCATCATCCTGTCGATCGATCCAGAGCGTGAGCGTATTTCTCTGGGCATCAAGCAGCTTGAAAGCGATCCTTTCAACGAATTCCTGGCGCTGAACGACAAGGGTTCGATCGTGAAGGGTGTCGTGGCTTCTGTTGATGCGAAAGAAGCACTGGTTAACCTGAATGATGAAGTTCAGGCTGTCCTGAAGGCTTCTGAAATCAGTGCTGAGCGTGTAGAAGATGCGCGTAACGCTCTGAAAGAAGGCGACGAAGTTGAAGCTCGTATCGTCAATGTTGATCGCAAGAACCGTGTGATCAGCCTGTCGATCAAAGCAAAAGACAAGGTTGAAACTGAGCATGCTATGGCTGCGCAGCGCGAAACGCAAGTTGAGCAAGCTGGCCCCACCACCATTGGTGACCTGATCAAGCAGCAGATGGAAAACCAGAACTAAGCTGGAACCCAAGCTGACACAAAACCGCCACTTTATGTGGCGGTTTTTTTATGCGTGTCAAAGAGGGGGCTGGAAAGCTTAGGGCTGAGTTGTGGCTTAAAGTTCGATGGCCTTACGCACATGCAGGCCCCAAAACAAGAAAGGCTGTAGGGGTTTCAGCAGCTCATTAGAAAGGCTCTCAACGATAGCGTAGTCTGTTTCTTGGGTGTCGCGACGCGGAGGATGCATATAGGCTTGCCCATTGATGCCGCGAATACCTGCGCAAATCGGGTGCTGAAGCTCTGCTCCCCGATGGGTCACGACAGCAACATCGCCATTGCGGAGTTTGACAGCAGTGCCAGGTGGGTAAAGGCCGATCTGCTGTAGGAAGAGCTTGGTGAGAGCCGGACCCACCAAGGTACCGCGTTCTGCAAAGATCTTGCGCAAAGCCAGTTTAGCAGGTAAGGCCTCGCGGTATTCGCGTCGGCTGAGCAGCGCAATATAAATATCGGCTAACGCCAGAAGCTTGGCCTCGCTGGCAATAGCATTATTTTTTAACCCTTGCGGATAACCGCTCCCATCTAAGCGTTCATGATGATGTTGCACTGCACGTAGCCATACTGGATTTTTGATCTCCATCGCGGTGAGGATCTCCAGTGAGCGCTCAGGGTGCTGGCGAATGGTGGTGCGTTGTGCCTCGCTCAAGGGATCTTTTTGCTTGTTGAGCTTGTCCTGTATGCTCAGCATGCCGAGATTGGCAGTTAAAGCCGCAGCCAGCGTGGCGAAGGTCTGTTCGCTGTTGAGTTGTAGCGTTGATGCCATGACCGCAATCATGGCGGCGCATTGTAGCGGATGGTGGATGCCGTAATCCGAATGATCGCGCGTGTTTGGCCAGTGGATACTGCCAAGCAGTGCATCAGGTGCCTGCTGTGCGAGGCCATAAATCTGCGTACAGAGTTGGCGTATATCGCGGTAGAAGGCTTCTTTGGCGCCTGGATTCTGGCTTTTGGTATGGCGAAAAGCGCGCCGCAGCAGGCTTTCATACTCCTCCATTTCCAGAAAAGGGTTGACCTTGTTGCTGTAGCGGAAGGGTTTGAACTCGCTGCTATAATCAACGCGTTGGCTGCTATCGCGCTTGACCAAGCCTCGCTCCATCAGCACTTCGATCTGTTGTTCATTGGCGATCATGGCGCCGCGTGAAAGCAGGAGGCGGCCACCTTTGGCATAGATATCGATCGTGGTTTTGCGGCCTACGGTGAGCTCGCCGGGTCGGAGTTTCTCAAGCATGGTTTTTCTGCGGCCTTTCTCAGAGCGTTGTTTTTATCGCAGTGGCTTTTGATGTCTTTAAAATAACGCTATTCGCAGCAAGGCGCTGTATTTTCTTTCGGCTTGCCTGTGACATTTTGTGCATAGATTGCGCTAGATTGGGTATAATGGCAGATAAGATAAAAGGCATGAAGCCTGAGTGTTTGCTTGACTCTGAATTTTCAGAGCAAGGCCATCATGATCTGCCTGTTGATACTGCGATCTAGAAGTCGCAAGGATGAATATGAATAGCGCGTCTGCCCCTCCCGAGAACTACTGTATAGCTCTGCAGCCCATTTGTGATGGTAAGATGCGCCATGTTGCGGATGAGCTTCTTTATCGATCCAGTGCTTCTGCCAGTTTTGCGCAGATTGACGATCAGTTGACGGCCACGGCAAGGGCTTGCAGTGCTGCTTTTTATGAGACAGGAATCGATAAGCTGGTTGGGCAGCGCAAAATTTTCTTTAATGCGCCACGTGAATGGCTGCTTAAACCAGAGCTTTTACCGCCGAATCCAGAGCAGGTGGTGGTCGAGGTGCTGGAAAGTGTCTCCGGTGAACCTGAAATCGTCGCGGCATTGGCAAAAATCCGCGCGCTGGGCTATGACGTGGCTTTAGATGATTTCCAGCTGACTGAGCAGACTCGCCCTTTATTGAATGTGGCAAGCATCATCAAGGTCGATTTATTCGAGCCTGTGCGTGCCAGAGATATCGCGCTCTATCAAGAACATGGCCTGCGTTTACTGGCCGAAAAGGTCGAAGATCTGGATACCTTTCGGCGCTATCGTGATTTAGGCTTTGAGTTTTTTCAGGGCTACTTTTATGCCAAGCCAGAGGTGCGTGAAGCCACCTCGCGTAATCGCGGCAGTAATCAGGGTGCGCAGATTCGTATTATGGCGGAGTTGCAAGAGCCGGAGCCTGATTATGCCAAGCTGGAGCCTTTGATTGCGCAGGATCCTCAGCTGACCTTCTTGTTGCTGAAATATACTAACTCCGCCATGTTTCGTCGCTTGAACGAAGTCACAACCATTCACCAAGCCTTGAATACCCTAGGCTTGGAGCGAGTCAAAACCATTGTGATGACGGTGATGCTGGCGAATAATGGTCCTTCAAGCCTGTTGAGTTTGCCGCAAGCCTTAACGCGTGCAGCGATGTGTGAGCAGTTGGCTGCCCGCATGACGCAGATTAATCCACGCACGGCTTTTATGGCGGGATTGATGTCGATGATGGATTTGCTGATGGGCGGGACGCTTGTGGAGATTGTGGCGCAGCTGCCCTTGGGTGAAGACGTTAAGCGCGCAATTTTGTTTCGCGAGCAGCGCTTAGGTAAGCTGCTGAATCTTGTTGAAGCCTTTGAAAACGCACAGATGCACGATCGCGCCCCAGATCTGGTTGCTCAGTTGAATCAAGTCTGGCTGACCAGTCGTGCTTGGGCAACTCAGGTACTAGAGGGCGTCAACGAGGCTCTCTAGTCTATTCGGTGCAACCTCTTGGGGTCGGTTTCTTTAAGAAGAGCTGACCTTGCGTATCCAGTAACGAAAAACCTCGCCTTCTTCGGTCTCTAAAAGCTCTTGCTGCAAGAAACGGCAGAACTTGGGGATGTCTCGCGTTGTGGCTGGATCGGTTGCCACGACCAGTAGAACCTCACCTGAAGTCAGCTCTGCCATCTTCTGGTGCAGTAGCATCACTGGCTCAGGGCAGTAAAGCCCTGAGGTGTCTAGCAGTTGGTCGTGCTCTGGCTTCATCCCTTCTTGCCTACACGTACGGCCAATACATCACAAGGTGCGCCGTGGAGAACACCGCTGGAAACTGAGCCCAGCAAGAGCTGGAGACCGTGGCGACCATGGCTGCCAACCACAATCAGATCAATATTCAGTTCTTCGGCAAGGCGATGGGCCTCAGTATCCGGCATACCCACTAAAATATGTTGACGCTCAGCAGGAATATCGATGCCTTCCAGTAGCTTGCTGAGGCGCTGACGAGCATGCTCATCCAGCTGTTCTTGAATGCTGGTTAGATCCATCGGGATATCACCACCATAGGCAAACCCAAGGGGTTCGAGGGTGTGCAGTACATGCACTTTAGCCTGTTGATTGCGCTGAGCGACTTCCTGGGCGCGCTCTAAAACCAAGCGTGACTCATCTGAAAGATCAATCGCGACGAGAATATTTTGGTAAGCTTGACTCATGATTAGGGTGTCCTTCATCTAGGTGGTGATCTGAACGGCAGAGTATCCATTCGCTCGGCCTGGTGTGATCTCAGACCCAGCGGGTTGATCTTTTTTCAACAAAAGACCAGCCATATGCCGATTGTATCTTAGATTGATAACCGTGAGGTGCTTGTGTCGCAAATTGGATGGATATTTCTTGTTCTGGTGCTCATTTTGTTACCTGTCAGTTGGTTAAAGCCCAGCGCACGCCAGACACAATTGGTTGCTTTAAGGGAAAAGGCGCGGCGTTTAGGCGTCAAAGTCAGTGTGTTGCCGTTAAAAATCGATGATCACACTCGGCTTGAAGGTGCCGCTTATCGTTGGATGCGCCAGCCAGATGCGCTGCCCTTGCTGAGTTTTTGGCGTTGGATGCGTGTTGAGGTGGCCCGTGAAGTCGGTCAGTTTGGCGCGCCTTGGATTGAAGGCTGGATACTACAGCAGGGTGAAACAAAAAGCCTCACCTCTGAGCAGCAAGCAGCACTTGCACATTGGATGACTCAGCTGCCCGCAGGTGTTTTTGCAATAGAGTGGGGGAGCCATGCCTTGGCGATCTGGTGGGATGAGCGGCCCGAGAGCGATCAACTCGAGTCTTGGGCTGAGCAGGTGCCTGAGTTGATGGCTTTACCGCCATTGGCGGTGCCTAAGCCTAAAGTTGCACAGTCGCGTGTCTGGTGAGCCTAGGTGCAGATGTTTACACTGGAGGCCAGATAGAGACCTTCTCTTAGTCAGTGAGATGTGTACGCTCAGAGGCTTCTCAGCTGAGTGTCAGTCCTAGTTGATAAAATAAAGATAATAAAATCGAGGAATAAAGCATGCCTAGATTACTGTTACTCAGTGGGGGCATCTTGCTGCTTGCGCTCGGTATCTTGCTGCTTGCGGAAGGAGGATGGCGGTTGGTGGGTCTGGTGCTGGCGCTGGGTGCGTTTATACTCAGTCATCATGTGCGGCCTCCATCCGCTCCGGTCCAGGATCAGTACACGTCTATTTTGAATGCGAATGCAAGCCAGCTTGAGTCTTTGCGTCCTGCAAAGCATGCCCCCCTGGCCCTGCAAGACTATTGGGCGCTGAAAACAATGGCGGTGCGCTTGTCGGAACGTGCCAGTGTGACGGCGATTTCAACGGCTGAAGTTTCCTATCATGCCGATGAGCTGGATCAGGGGTTTCGCCAGCAGGGGCAAGCCGCCTCACGCGTCAATCAGGCCGCCAGTTCGATTGCAGTGGCTATTGAGCAGGTTTCTCAGCATGCCACCCATGTTGCTGATAAAGCAGCTGAGGCGAGAGCAGAAAGCCAGATCAGCCGTCAGGCCTTGCAGCATCTTCAAACCGAAATGCATGAGTTGGCCGGTGGTTCCCAACAGGCGCTGACATTAATTGCTGTTTTGGATGAAAAAAGTCGCAGTATCCAGCAGGTCACGCAAGTCATAGAAGGCATTGCTGAACAAACCAATTTGCTCGCGTTGAATGCGGCAATCGAGGCAGCACGCGCAGGCGAGCAAGGCCGTGGTTTTGCGGTTGTGGCCGATGAGGTGCGCAATCTGGCCGCGCGTACGGCCGACTCGACGCGCCAAGTGGAGCAGATGATCGATGAAATCCAGCAGAGCACAACCGAAGTCGTGGCGCAGATTGGGAGTTTGATGGAGCGAGTGACTCAAGGTGTGGGCGCGGTGGATGGTGTTGGGCAGCGCCTTGAGGTGATGGGTGAGCAGTTTGATGAAGTAGAACAGCAGATTCAGCAGATTGCTGTGGCGGTGAATTCCAGCCACCAGCATATGCAGCAGGTCAGTGAGGATTTGGTTGGCTTGGATCAGCAGGCGGTCGATGGGCAGGCCTCGATGCATCAGTTAGCGCAGTTGGCTCAGCAGCTTATGCTGGCTGCTGAGCAGATGAATGGCGAGCTGGCGATGCAGAAAATTGACTCAGCACATCAGCAGGCCTATACCCTGGCGCGTCAAGCTGCCGATCAGATCGCCGCTCTTTTTGAACAGGCCATCCAAAAAGGCGAGTTGAGTCGACAGGATTTCTTTGAGCCGCATTACCAACCGATTGCCGGAACTCAGCCGCAAAAGTACACCACTCCCTTTGATGCCTTTACCGATCGTCATCTGCCGCAGATTCAAGAACCCTTGCGTCAGGCCTTTCCATCTGGCTTTTACTATGCCATCGTTTTTGATCGCCGTGGTTATGTGCCAACGCATAATCAAGAATATGCCCATCCGCCAACAGGCGATCAGCAGGTGGATCTGATTAAGAGTCGGAGCAAGCGTATCTTTACTGATGCAACAGGTCAGCGTGGTGCCAAAAACACCTTGCCTTTATTGGTGCAGACCTACAAGCGTGATACAGGTGAAGTGATACATGATCTTTCTGTACCCATCTATTTGCAGGGGCAGCATTGGGGTGGTTTTCGTGTTGGTTATCGCACTGGGCGTTAGACAATAAAAAGAAGGCGTGAGGAGAGAAGCCAATCTGCCCCTTGAAAAGAAGCAGATTGGCAAGGGCGGCGTTACACTGCGCCCTGTTCAATCATGGCATCGGCCACTTTACGGAAACCGGCAATATTCGCGCCCAGTACAAAGTTGGTCGGGTCGTTGAACTCAGCAGCTGTATTGGCACTTTGCTCATAAATACCGCGCATAATGCCTTGTAGGCGCTGATCAACCTGATCAAAACTCCACATCGACATGCTGGCATTTTGCGCCATTTCCAACTGACTGGTGGCCACGCCGCCAGCATTGGCTGCCTTGCCTGGACCGTAGGCGATTTTAGCGGCCAAGAAGAGATCCACCGCATCCGCTGTTGAAGGCATGTTGGCCCCTTCGCTGACACAGATGACACCATTGGCGAGCAGGGCTTTGGCATCCGCCGCAGTCAGCTCATTTTGTGTTGCTGATGGGAAGGCCGCCTGAGCAGGGAAGCGCCATACGGCATGGCCATCTTTGGGATAGTCTTTCACAGCAATATACTGCGCAGAAGGATGGACCTTGAGGTAGTCTTCTAAAGAGGTGCGGCGGACTTCTTTCAGGTCTTTCAGCAGCTCAAGATCGATGCCTTCGGCATGATAGATGGTGCCTTGAGAGTCAGAGCAGGTGACGGGTAGCGCACCAAGCTGATAGAGTTTCTCGATCGTGTAGATGGCCACATTGCCTGCGCCAGAGACGAGACAGGTTTTACCATCAAGGCTGTCGCTGCGACCACCGAGCATGTTTTCTGCAAAGTACACCGCGCCATAACCCGTGGCTTCTTTGCGTACCAGTGAGCCACCCCAATTCAGCCCCTTGCCTGTCAACACACCTTCATAAGAGCCAGTCAGACGCTTGTATTGTCCGTACAAATAGCCGATTTCACGAGCGCCAACACCGATATCGCCAGCAGGGACATCAATTGTCGCGCCGATATGACGATAGAGTTCAGTCATAAAGGATTGGCAAAAACGCATGATTTCAGCATCAGAGCGGCCTTTGGGATTGAAATCTGAGCCGCCCTTGCCACCACCAATCGGTAGGCCAGTCAGGGCGTTCTTGAAAATCTGCTCAAAGCCCAGAAACTTGATGATGCCGGCATTCACGCTTGGGTGAAAGCGTAGGCCACCCTTGTAGGGGCCAAGTGCAGAATTGAACTGAATGCGATAGCCCTTGTTGACCTGGATCTTGCCTTGATCGTCGAGCCAGGTGACCCGAAACAAGATCTGTCTTTCTGGCTCGATGATGCGCTCAATAATGCTGGCTTCGCGGTAACGTGGATTGCGATCAAGAAGTGGGCGAATCGATTCGAGGACTTCTTCAGCAGCTTGGTAGAATTCAGTCTGAGCTGGGCTGCTTTTCTGAAGACGAGCGATCGTGTCATGAACGTAGGGCATGGAGTTTCCTTGGTTGATGATCAAATAAAAAGAAGAAGAGATGTTCTTTTTACAGGCAGTGAGCTTGCACAGTGGCCGAGTTCTGCTGCTCGTGAGCGCCTTTCTGGCAAGTGGCCTCACTGCGAAGTGGATCAAGGTTGTTGTGGCAGGCCAAAAAAAAGGCCCCTGAAAAAAGGTGCCTTAATATAGCGCAAGCTTATGCTATGCGTCTAGGGTATGCTCCATGCTGGTGCGGCATGACCTAGCGGTCAGTCGTCACTAAATGCGCCAATGTTTTAATAAGTTTTTGATTTTGCTCTTCATTTCCTAGGGTGATGCGCAAGAATTGATCGATTTTGGGGTGTTTGAAATGGCGCACTAAGATCGCATTTTGGCGCAGTTGGTCTGCTAGATCTGCTGCACTATGGTGCGGATGGCGCGCAAATACAAAGTTGGCTTTGGAAGGCAGCACCTCAAAACCCAGTGCAGTGAGGTCTTGGCTCAGCTGCTCACGACTGGCGATGATCTTCTGGTTTAAAGCCTGATAATAGGGCAGGTCCTCCAATGCAGCCTGGGCACCGACCAGCGCGAGGCGATCCAGTGGATAGGAGTTAAAGCTGTCTTTGACGCGGTTCAGCGCCTCGATCAAATCAGGATGCCCCAAGGCAAAACCGACTCGCAGACCGGCCAAAGCCCAGGATTTTGAGAAGGTTTGAGTCACCAGTAGGTTAGGGAAGCGCTGAATCAGCGACGCCGCCGATTCGGTGCCGAAATCAACATAGGCTTCATCAACGATAACCACTGAATCCTGATTGTGCTCTAAAAGGCGGCTGATCTCGGCCAGTGAGACCGCGATCCCAGTGGGTGCATTGGGGTTAGGGAAAATAATGCCGCCGTTTGGTTGCTGATAATCTGTCAGGGGCAGGGTAAAATCAGTCCTGAGCGGCAGCATCTTGTAAGCCACTTGATATAGCTGGCAGTAGACGGGATAAAAGCTATAGGTGATTTCGGGGAAGAGCAGGGGTTCGGTGCGGCCCTGGAAAAAAGCCTGGAAGGCCAACGCTAAGACCTCGTCTGAACCGTTGCCCACAAAAACCTCTTCGGCGCTGAGCCCCGCATACTGAGCCAGCGCCGCTTTTAACGCTGTGGCCTGAGGATCAGGGTAGAGGCGCAGCGTTTCATTGTTGGCGGCCTGTATGGCCTCCATGACCCGAGGCGAAGGTCCATAAGGGCTTTCGTTGGTGTTCAGTTTTATGAGATTGGGGATGCGTGGCTGTTCACCGGGAATATAGGGTGACAGTTGATGAACCTGGGGGCTCCAGTAGCGACTCATGGTATTCCTGCCTTATCAAAATCAAGATAAAAGAGAAGATTACACACGATGGGTCAGAAAACTCAACGCCTAGATAAATTTATTAGTCATACCACAGGTTTAACGCGAGGGCAGGTCAAGCAGCAGTTGGCGCAAGGTGAGGTGACCGTCAATGGTGAGCCTGCTAAACAGGCGTCGATGGCTGTCTCTGCCGAAGATCGTGTGTGCTGGCAGGGCGAGCTGCTTGAAGAAGTGGGCTTACGTTATCTGCTGCTCAATAAGCCGCTGGGTTATGAGTGTTCACGCAAAAGTAGCCATCATCCGCTGGTTTTTGACTTGCTCGATGTGCCTCAGCTGGATCGGATTCAACCCGTGGGGCGGCTTGATGTCGAGACCTCAGGACTCCTGTTGCTGACCGATGATGGTCAATGGGCGCACCGTTTGACTTCGCCGCGGCATAAAAAGAAAAAGGTTTATCTGGCTGAATTGGCTGAACCCTTATGTGCTGAGGCCGAAATCAAATTGGCCGAAGGCTTGTTATTGGAAGGTGAAGAAAAACCAACCCTGCCTGCTGAGTTAGAGCGCTTGAGTCCAACCAGGGTGAAGCTGGGCCTGACTGAAGGGCGCTATCATCAGGTGCGCCGTATGTTCGCTGCCTTGGGTAATCATGTGGTGAGCTTGCATCGTGAATCCATCGGTGAGCTGCTACTGGATCCAGTGACCTGTCCTGAGGGGCAATGGCGACATTTGACAGCACAAGAGATACAGATCCTGACTTAAAAGCCAAGGTTTTTCAGTGGGCGCTGGTTATACTGAGTGAGAATGCCGGATGGATCATCGTGCGGGTATTCTCCTGGGTTGATTGGGTCGGTGTTGTACCTAAAAGGCAGCCTCAAGCGTCGGTCTTGACAGGTGCTATGAAGAAGAAAAAAGGATTAAAAATGAAAAATCGTCTCCTTATTGAGCTAGATAACCTGCGTCGTGGTGTGAATCGCTCGATTATTAACCCCTTGGTGCCTGAGCTGTCGATGGAGTCCTTGACTCCCTTGCTGACGATGGTCGCGCAGGCGCGCGCTGAGTATGTACAGGCTGTGTTGCAGCTTGCGGATCAGCAACAGGGGCAGGCACCGAATATGGAACAGATTGGCGAATTGAAAAATAAACGTGTGGTTTTTGAAGAGCTGGTGAGTGCGGTGAATGCTTTAGAAACCGTGATTCAGCGTGAATATATGGATGTAAAAACCACGCGCAGTCCTGCAAAATCAAGGGCTGAAGACCCCCTCTAAGGATTGGTTTTCAAACTGGTGTTTGAGTTTTACTGTGCTTTTTCTCAGTAAAAGCATGGTCTTCTGTCGCCGCTATGCTAGAATGCGCGCCCATAAAAACCCGCTAAAGAAAGACAACAAGGTGATTTATGGCTTCTAACCTAGCCTTTGTTTTCCCAGGGCAAGGCTCCCAGCAGTTGGGGATGCTTGCTGAACTGGCCGAGCGCTATGCCGTAGTGCGAGCGACCTTTGAAGAAGCTTCTGCGGTTTTGGGCTATGATCTGTGGCAGCTTGTCCAGGAAGGCCCAGTCGAGCAGCTCAATCAAACCGATCAAACCCAGCCTGCCCTATTGGCCGCCAGTGTTGCCATCTGGCGTGTCTGGAAGGAGCTTGAGGGAGCGCCTCCTGCTTGGTTGGCGGGTCATAGTTTAGGCGAGTATTCTGCATTGGTCTGCAGTGGTGCCCTTGATTTTGCTGATGGTTTGCGTCTGGTGCGTAAGCGCGGTGAGTTGATGCAGGCTGCGGTTCCGGCTGGTGAAGGCGCGATGGCCGCGATTCTCGGACTCGGAGCCGAAGAAGTCGAGCAGGCTTGTACAAGTGCAGCGCAGGGCGAGGTGGTTCAGCCTGTTAATTACAATGCGCCAGGTCAGATCGTGATTGCGGGCAGTACAGCTGCAGTCGAGCGTGCGATCGCTGCTTGCCAAGCCGCAGGTGCGCGTAAAGCCATGCCCTTGCCCGTGAGTGTGCCTTCGCATTGTGAGCTGATGCGTCCAGCCGCCGAAGAGCTGGCAGCAGAGTTGGCGCGTATCCAGCTCAATAAGCCGCGTGTTCCCGTAGTGCAAAATGTCCATGCTCAGCCTGAGTCTGATGTGAACGTGATTCGTGCGCATCTGGTTGAGCAGCTCTTCCGTCCAGTACGCTGGATAGAATGCGTTGAGTATATGGCAGCACAGGGCGTGGATACCTATGTTGAGTGTGGCCCAGGCAAGGTATTGATTGGCTTGAATAAGCGCATTGTTAAGAATGCAAAATCCTTGGCGGTCAATGATCCTGATTCGGTGATGTCCGCTCTTGACTTGTTTCGTGTAGAAGCTGAATAGGACGCGATAATGACTTCTTCATTTATGCAGCAGAATCTCGAAGGGCGCGTTGCGCTGGTGACGGGGGCGAGTCGTGGTATTGGTCGTGCTATTGCACTGCAATTGGCCGCATTGGGTGCGACGGTCATTGGCACGGCAACCAGTGCTTCTGGCGCACAGGCGATCAGCGAAGCCTTTCAGCAGGCTGGAATTCAAGGCGAGGGCTGGGTGCTGAATGTCACTGATGCTGACTCAATCGATCAGTTAATAAAGGCAGTGACAGAAAAATATGCCGCACCGCAAATTCTGGTCAATAATGCCGGTATCACACAAGATAACTTGATGTTGCGTATGAAAGAGACAGAATGGGATGAGGTGATGGACACCAATCTCAAGTCTGTATTTCGTATGACCAAGGCCTGCTTGAAAGGCATGACCAAGGCGCGCTGGGGGCGAATTATCAATATTAGCTCTGTGGTGGCGACGATGGGCAATGCAGGTCAAGCCAACTATGCGGCAGCCAAGGCCGGGATGGAGGGCATGACACGCTCTTTGGCCCGTGAGTTAGGCGCGCGCAATATTACTGTCAATGCTGTTGCTCCTGGTTTTATTGCAACAGATATGACTGAGGTGTTGCCAGAAGAGCAAAAAGCTTTCCTGGCGCAACAAATCCCGCTTTCACGTCTTGGGCAACCAGAGGAAATTGCGGCTGCGGTCGGCTTTTTAGCCAGTCCTCAGGCGGCCTATATTACTGGTGAAACCCTGCATGTGAATGGCGGTATGAATATGCGTTAAGAGTGTTTCTTCGAGGCTGAGCCGCAGGTGATTTTTAAGTCAGTGATTTAACAAGTTAAATCAGTGGTTTGAATTTTTACCTTGCATCGCTGAGTCTCGGTTTATAAACTAGCCTGCAAATCATCAAGTGCACTGCACGGCAAGAGTCTAATCAGGAGTAATAAAACGTTATGAGTACCATCGAAGAGCGCGTAAAGAAGATTGTCGCCGAACAACTGGGTGTAAAAGAAGAGGAAATTCAGAACTCTTCCTCGTTCGTCGAGGATCTGGGCGCTGATTCTCTGGACACTGTTGAACTGGTCATGGCTCTGGAAGAAGAGTTTGAGACAGAGATTCCTGACGAAGAAGCTGAAAAAATCACGACTGTACAAGAAGCGATTAACTACGTTAACGCTCACCAGTAAGTTGTGAAGGGCTGGGTGTCTGGCCCAGCTCGCCGAGCATTAAGCCGCTTCACCTCAAACAGGTGCAGCGGTTTTTTATTGTTTAAGCTATAATCGCGCCAATTTTTTGTGTCTGACTGTCTCGGTGCAGTGCAGTTAGATCGGATAAAAGGGTCGGCTCGACCTCAGTGTGGAGAAGAGGCATGTCTCGAAGAAGAGTTGTGGTAACGGGGATGGGTTTGGTCACGCCGCTGGGTAATACGCTCACGGAATCCTGGGAAGCTATTCTTGCTGGTCGCAGTGGCATGTCACTGATCGAAAAGTTTGATGTGAGCGCCTTCAGTACCCGTTTTGCTGCTGAAGTGAAGAACTTCAATGTAGAAGACTATATGCCGGCTAAAGATGCCCGCAAAATGGATACCTTTATTCAGTATGGTATGGCAGCAGCGATTCAAGCGATAGAGGATGCAGGGCTGGAGACGACCGAGGCCAATGCCGAGCGTATCGGCTGTGCTCTGGGGTCAGGTATCGGCGGCTTGCAGATGATTGAGAAAAGCCATGAGGCTTTGCTCAATAGTGGCCCGCGTAAGGTTTCTCCCTTCTTTGTGCCTGGTTCGATCATCAATATGATTTCCGGTAATCTGGCCATTCGCTATGGCTACCGTGGACCGAACATTGCCATTACCACCGCCTGCACGACAGGTACGCATAATATCGGTTACTCAGCACGTACGATCGCCTATGGTGATGCGGATGTGATGATCTGTGGTGGTGCTGAAGCAGCAAGCACTCCACTGGGTCTCGGTGGTTTTGCCGCAGCGCGCGCCTTATCTACACGTAACGATGATCCGCAAGCAGCCAGTCGCCCTTGGGATAAAGACCGTGATGGCTTCGTATTAGGTGATGGTGCGGGTGTGCTGGTTTTGGAAGAATATGAACACGCTAAGGCCCGTGGCGCACGCATCTATGCTGAGCTGACCGGTTTTGGTATGAGTGATGATGCTTATCATATGACCTCACCGCCCGAAGATGGTCGTGGTGCCGCAGCGGCGATGCAGCATGCGCTGCGTGATGCTGGACTCAATCCAGATCAGATCGACTATATCAATGCGCATGGTACCTCGACTCCCGCTGGTGATATCGCAGAAAGTCTGGCGATAGAAAAAACTCTGGGATCGGCAGCCAGTCAGGTCGCAGTCAGTTCAACCAAATCGATGATCGGCCACCTTTTGGGTGCAGCAGGTGCTGTCGAGGCGGTGTTCTGTATTCTGGCAATACGCGATCAGGTGGCGCCACCAACGATCAATCTGGATCAGCCAGAAGAGGGATGTCGTCTCGACTATGTCCCGCATCAAGCCCGCGCGATGCGCATCCAGCACACCCTGTCCAACTCCTTTGGCTTTGGTGGCACCAATGGCAGCCTGATTTTTAGTCAGGTTTAAGCCATGTCCCTGTTGCTGCTGGATGGTCGTGCACCGCTGCCCAGTGATCTTGATTGGTTACTGGCCAGCCGGGCCCTCGCTTTTGGCGAAGGCTTGTTCACCAGTGTGCGCCTTTGGCAGCAGCAGCCGCTTTTCTGGCCAGATCATCAGCAGCGTTTGCAAAAAGGCCTGGATCAACTGGGCGTCAGTCTGGATGCCAGCCTCTGGCAGAGTCTAGAGCAAGAAGTCATGCAGCTGGCGCAGCAGCAGGGTGAAGGGCGTCTGAAGGTTATGCTGCTCGCTGGTCCCGGTGGTCAGGGATATGCGCGTCAGCAAGCCAGCTTGCCTTGGCATCGCCTTGTCCATGCGCAACCTATGCAGATTGAGCCTAGTCTGTATCTGGGTCAGCCTGTCTGGTGGCTGGCCTGCCCAGCCTCTGGGCCGCATTCAGAGACCAAGCATTTGAATCGCTTGTCACAAGTCCTGGCTGCAGATGCTTGTCCCGCACCCTATCGTGAAGCCCTGCTCTACAGTGCGCAAGGTGAGATCAAAGAAGGCATAGCGCGTAACCTCTTCTGGCGTTCTCAGGGGCGTTGGTACACGCCTTGCTTGGGATCGGGCGCACTGGCGGGTGTGATGCGCAGGCAGCTCATTCGCTTGCTGGGTGTAGAGGTCGCTGAAGTTAAAACCCAGCTGATTGATCTACAGCAGGCCGATGAAATTTTTCTTTGCAATAGTGTGCAGGGTATTTGGCCGATTACGCGCCTTGACCATGCTGGTGGTACTCTGGCGCACTGGTCTGTTGGGAGGGCAACGCTGGCACTGATGGCAGATTTTCATCCTCAGATGGGGTTGCCTGTCCCTTCCTCAGTCAGTTCACTGTGATTCTTTATGATCAAAAAGTTATTTTTTGCTTTCAGTTTGGCCCTGTTTCTTCTCATCGGGCTGGCTGCTGTGTGGGGCTGGCAGCAGCTTCATCAGCCTTTGCAGCTGGATACTTCGCGCAATATTGATGTGCCCGCAGGACGCGGCTTTATGCAGGTGGCTCAGCAGCTGGAACGCGAAGGCCTGGTGCAGCATTTGCTGCCTCTGCGCCTTTGGCTACGCCTGACGCAAGATCCGGCCGCGATTCGTGCAGGGGAGTATCGTCTTGAACCTGGTTTGAGCTTGATGGAGCTGAAATCACTGCTTGAATCCGGCCAAGTGGTGCAGTATAGCCTAACGATTCCAGAGGGCCGTACCTTCAATGATTTTCGTGCGCGCCTTGCCGCCGCGCCTTATCTTGAGCCGCTGACAGCCGAATGGACGGAAGCGGAAATCATGGCAGCCCTAGGTCAGCCGGATCAGCCGGCAGAGGGTTGGTTTTTTCCCAGTACCTATGTGTATCACAAGGGGATGCGTGATCTGGATATCCTGCGTCAAGCGCACCAGCGTATGCAGCGTTTGCTCGAGACTGTCTGGGCCGAGCGTCAGGAGCCCCTGCCCTATGCCTCGCCTTATGAGGCTCTGATTATGGCCTCGATCATCGAACGAGAAACAGGCGCGCCCCACGAGCGGCGTGATATTGCGGGTGTGTTTGTGCGGCGTTTGGAGCGTGGAATGCGCCTGCAAACTGATCCGACTGTTATTTATGGGATGGGTGATCGTTACCAGGGGCGTATTACTCGTCGTGATCTGCGTGAACCTACACCTTGGAATACCTATGTGATTCATGGTTTACCGCCTACGCCCATTGCCTTGCCTGGTGAGGCTGCCTTGCGCGCCAGTGTCGACCCAGCGCCAGGGGAGACCTACTATTTTGTGGCGCGCGGAGATGGAACCCATCATTTCTCGCGCACCTTGCAAGAGCATAATCGCGCGGTGCGTCAGTATCAGTTGAATCGTCGCGAAGATTATCGCTCCTGGCCAGCTCCAGCGAACACGGAGACACCTGCTGATGACTAAACGTCCCGGTTTATTTTTGACTTTGGAAGGCGGCGAGGGCGCGGGCAAAACCACCAATTTACGTTGGATAACCCAGCGTCTGGATCAGGCGTCTATTCCTTGGGTGGCCACGCGAGAGCCAGGCGGTACACCTTTGGCAGAGCAGATGCGCGGCTTGCTGCTACAAGCCTCGCCAGCAGAACCCCTGAGTGCAGAGGCTGAATTACTGTTGATGTTTGCCGCACGTGCCCAGCATTTGCAGCAGGTTATTAATCCTGCTTTGGCGGCAGGAAAATGGGTGGTGTGTGATCGTTTTACCGATGCCACCTTTGCCTACCAAGGCGGTGGTCGAGGTTATCCTGTTGCCGATATTGCGTATCTGGAGCAGTTAGTGCAAAAGGAGCGTCGCCCTGATGCGACCTTTTTGCTGGACTTGCCGCTGGATCACACTGCCGCTCGTCTTGATCAGCGTGGGCAGCAGCTGGACCGTTTTGAGCAGGAAAATCAAGCTTTCTTCACCCGAGTGCGTCAAGCTTATCTGGCACGGGCAGAAGCTGATCCGCAACGTGTTCATGTGATTGATGCCGCGCAACCGCTGGAGCAGGTGCAGCAGCAACTGGCTCAGCCGCTTGATCGCTTGATGGCGGCTTGGCAAGCCGAGGCGCACTGATGTCTGTCGCCAAGGCTGAACAAAAACCCGCCTTGCCTCTGCCCTGGCATGCCAGCCTGTGGCAGCAGTGGCATCAGCAATATCAGGCTGATCGCTTGCCGCATGCGTTGTTGCTCAGTGGAGAGGCCGGTTTAGGCAAGCGGACTTTAGCGCGTGCGCTGGCTCATTTTTTACTCTGTGAGCAGCCTCAGGGTCAGCATCCTTGTGGGCATTGTGCTGGCTGTCAGCTGCTCGAAAGCGGCTTTCATCCAGACTGGTATAACCTTCAGCCCGAGGCTGAAGGGAAGGCGATCCGTATTGATGCCATCCGCGATCTGACTCAGCGTTTACAGCAGAGTGCGCAGAAGGGGGGCTATAAGGTCGTCCTGCTCTGGCCAGCGGAGGCGCTGAATCTGCACGCAGCGAATGCGTTATTGAAAACGCTCGAAGAGCCCGAGCCATCCACCTTGTTTCTGCTCGTCAGTGATCAGCCATCGCGCTTGCCCGCCACCTTGAGAAGCCGCTGCCAACACTGGGCGCTTTCTATTCCGCCTTCAGCAGAAACCCTGCCTTGGCTCACTTGTCAGCTGAGCGCCGATCAGCAGCCGGAGCAGCTGCTGCGTGCGGCAGGTGGTCGGCCCTTTGCCGCCTTGAAATTGCTGGAAAGCGGTGTTGAGCAGCAGCGTGTTGAACTGGTGCGTTTAATGGAGCAGCTCACCTGTGGCGCTGATCCTTTGGAATTGATCGCGCCCTTGAAGAAGCTGCCGCTGGCGTGGATGATCACCACTTTGCAAAACTGGTGCGCGGATACGCTGCGTTTGATGATGGCCGGTGAGGCCGCGGTTTATGATACGCGCCAGCAGCCACTCTATCAGCAGTGGGCAGATTGTTTTTCAGTCCATCAGTTGCTGGCGATTCAGCAAGAGCTAGAGCAGCGCCAAAGGCATCTGCTTACCCATCCAAATGAAGAACTTTTTTTAGAAGGTCTGGTGATTACATTTCAGAGGGCATTGCACGATGAATGAAACATCTAAGCATCTTACGTTGACAATCAAGGATCTCCCCAGCCTTTATGCGGCCTATATGCCTTTTCTCAAAAATGGCGGCCTATTTATTCCAACGGCGAGCTATTTTCATCCTGGGCAAATGATTTTTGTCAGTGTGCAGCTGCCTGGCGAAGCAGAGCCACGGCGCTTTCACGGTCGTGTGGCATGGCGCACGCCTGTGGGTGCGCAAGGGCGTCGAACGCCGGGTGTTGGCATCCACTTTGAGCAGGTTGAAGAGGGTGTGATCTCACCACGTCAGCAGATCGAGAAGCTGCTTGGCGAGCTGCTACAGAGCGATAAACCCACCCAAACGATTTAAGATCAAGCGAAGATGTCAAGGAGGGCGCAGCTCGATCCATTGAGAGAGAATACGATGCATCTAGTTGATTCCCATTGCCATTTAGATATGCTGGATTTAACCCGTACCTCGGTCGGGGCTGACGCGGATCTGGCGCAGGTGCTGGCCGCTGCGCGTCGCCGGGGTGTGAAGCACTTCTTATCGGTTAATGTTGATCCGCACCAGTTTGATGCTTTGCAAGCGCTGGTGGCACCTTTTGCTGATGTGAGCCTAAGCCTGGGTTTGCATCCGCTGCATTACCAAGAGGCCCCAGCGCTGACGTCTGCGGATCTGCTTGAAAAAGCTCGTCATGAGCAGGTCGTGGCGATAGGCGAAACGGGTCTTGATTACCACTATGATCAGACCTACCAAGCGCAACAGCGCGCCTCTTTTGCTGAGCATCTTGAAGTGGCCTTGGCGGTGAACAAGCCGGTTATTGTGCATACCCGTGATGCTGCTGAGGATACCCTGGCTTTATTGCGCCCTTTTTGTGAGCGTGGCGGGCAGGGGGTGATTCACTGCTTTACCGAAGATCTGGCCTTTGCGCGTGAAGTGATCGCCATGGGGTTGTATATCTCCTTCTCTGGTATTGTGACCTTTCATTCTGCCAAGGCGCTGCGTGAAGTGGCGCGTGTGGTACCGCTGGATCGTGTACTGGTTGAAACCGATGCGCCCTATCTCGCTCCTGTGCCTTTTCGTGGCCAGCAGAATGAGCCTGGTTATGTGCGTGAGGTGGCCAGTTGTCTGGCAGAGCTGCGCGGTTTAAGCCCAGAGCTGGTGGCTCAGCAAACGACCGAGAACTTTTTCCGTCTTTTTCAGTGTGCGCGGCCTGTATTCACCCCTGAGTTCGAGTTGAACAGCTAGCCGCTGCGAGTGGCGAAGGCTTGCTTTCGTGCCCGAAGCTGATTAATCTTGTGACCAAACTTTGTTTTCTGGTCATCCGATTGAGGGTGGCTCGCCGCTAGGAGTTGTCCATGGTTGAATCTCCCGTAGAAAAACAAGCCCGCCGAGTGCGTGAATTTCGCCAACGTGAACAGCGTATTTTGGAAGCCGCCCTCACGCTGTTTTTGCAGCAGGGCGAAGATCGCGTCACCGTGGAGATGATTGCCGAGCAGGTGGGTATCGGCAAGGGCACCATTTACAAACACTTCAGCACAAAATCAGAGATCTACCTGCGTTTAATGGTGGATTATGAACGCGAAATGGCCGCCTTGTTTCAATCACCGAAAATTTCTCAAGATAAAGAAGCGCTCTCACGCGCTTATTTTGAGTTTCGTATGCAAGAGCCAGCCAAGTATCTGCTTTTTAACCGCCTTGAAGAAAAGCTGGTTAAAAGCAATGTGGTGCCGGATATGATTGATGAGCTGCATCGTTTTCGTGCCAAGAATTTGGAAAGTCTGTCCGAGCTGATAGGCGCGCGGGTCGATGAGGGGCTGCTAGAAGATGTGCCTCCTTATTTTCACTACTGTGCGGCCTGGGCTTTTGTGCATGGTGCGGCAGTCTTGTACCAATCTGAATTTTTTCAGGATGTCATCCAGGATAAGGATGAGTTCTTTCGTTTTATGATGGATATTGGCGTGCGTATGGGCAACCGAGGCCAGCGCGGCAAGAAGCGTGCTGATACGCTCCCCAGTGATCAGACAGTCTAGGAGGCGCTTGTGTCTCGTTTGCAGGGCCTTATTCAACGCAGCTTGCCCTTGGCGCAAGAAACAGCACGGCCACCTGTTGAAAGCTGGTCACCGACTCAGCTGCTGACGCTTGATTTTTTTGTGGATCGTTTTGGTCAGTGGTTTTATGAAGGCCGTCCCTTTACACGCCCCGATGTAGCCCGTCTGCTAACGCGCCTGCTCAGGCGTGAGGCGGATGGCGAATATTATCTGGTGACACCAACAGAAAAAAACCGCGTGCGCGTTGAGGAAACCCCTTTGCTCGTGATTGACTGCGAACGTCATCTCGGTACCGATGGGCCAGAAATTCGCTGCGAAACCCAGTATGGAGATTGGCTGACGCTGGATGCGGCGCATCCGTTGCGCCTAGTGGAGAGCCAAGTCGATGAGGGGGCAGATCAGCCAAGCGAACGCCAGGTCCGTCCCTATATCACCACTTGGGCGGGCGTTGAAGCCCGCTGGCTGACTCAGGCCTACTACCGCATGTTGGAATGGGCCGAAGAAGCAGATTGGGATGGTCGTCCCGCATGGGTGCTGACCAGCTGCCAGCAAACCTTCTTGCTTTCTTATCAGGATGTTGACGCGTGTTGACCGAGGAACAGCAGGCGGTTGTGCAGCATCAGCAGGGCCATGCGCGTGTGCGTGCAGTGGCTGGATCAGGCAAGACGACGACCCTCGTCGCGCGCGTGGTGCATCTTTTACAGCAGCAGGTGCCGCCGCAGCGCATTTTGATTGTGATGTACAACCGTGCCGCCAAAGAAGATTTTCAGGCCAAGTTGATGCAGGCTTTAGCCGGTACTCCGCTTCGTCCACCTGATGTCCGCACCTTTCACTCGTTGGGACATCGTCTGACAGAGAGCTTTGTCCGCTGGGGCGTACTGCCAAGGCGTCGCTTGGTGCAAGAAGAATGGATGGTCGATCGTTTGACCCGCCAAGCCTTAACGCTACTTGCTCAGGAGCAGCAGGAAGAAGCGGCTCCGTGGTTAGAAGAAGAAACGCTGGAAGGCTTTAAAAGCTTCTGCACTCTGGTAAAAAGTGGTCTTGAAACAGCTGCAGACTGTTATGCCAGCTTGAACCTCAGTGGTCAGTACCAGCACTTTGTCCAGGCTTTTGCGCGTCTGGAAGCCTTATTAGAGCAAGAAGGGCAGATGTTTTTTGATGATCTGCTCTGGCGGCCAGTGATGCGCCTAGTCGAACAGCCCGAGTTGCAGGCCCGCTTGCAGGGTTATCTGGAGCAGGTCATTGTTGATGAGTATCAAGATATTAACGCCGTTCAGCAGCGCTTACTCAAGGCGCTGGTTGGGCAGGCGCAGGTCATGGTGGTCGGTGATGTTGATCAGTGTATCTATGAGTGGCGTGGTGCACGACCTGAATATATGCTCAGGCACTTCCATGCGGACTTTTCACCGGTGACAGATTATCCGCTCAGTCGTACCTTTCGCTTTGGTCATGCGCTGGCACTGGCAGCTAATCAATTGATTCAGCATAACCTTGAACGCCCCCCGCAAATCACGCTGGCGAGCCCTCGTGCCGAGCCAGCGACCTTGGTTCAGGGGCAGGGCGCAAGCTGGTTGTTACAAACCTATCAGGCTGCCGCTACGGAACAGCAGCAAGAAGCGGCGATTCTGGTGCGCAGCTGGTCACAAAGTCTGGCGGTGCAGCTGGCCTTTTTGAAGGCCCATCAGCCTTTTCGCCTGTTGCGCCAAGAGCACTTTATTTTTAATCGTCCTCAGATCAAGGGCTTAATGGCCTATGCGCGCTTGGCGTTTTTTGGCCAATCTGGGCAGGCGTTGAACTTTGATCACCCCAAGGTGCAGCAGGATTTTGATCAACTGCTGAGCTTTCCTACCCTCTATTTAAGCGAAGCTGAGCGCCAGCAGTGTGTACAGGCCCAGCGTCAGGCGGGCAGTATTGGTCTCGATGCGGTCTTGGCGCAGTGGCCAATAGCGAAGAGGCGGCGTGTGCAGCAGCGCTTAAAACTCCTCGAGCAGCTGCGTGTGAAGGCCCGGCGTTTGAGTCCAGTGCAGCTGATTGATCAGATTATGGAGGCCACGCGGGCCCCAGAAGTGTTGCGAAAGGCTGCCGCCAATCAAGAAGCGGCGGATGAAGCCCTGCGCTTGATTGAAGGTCTGCGGCGTTATGCCGAGCGCGGGCCAGCCAGTCTTGAGGCCTGGATCACCGAGCTGGAGCAGGCGCAGCAAGAAGGCAGTGCGATGCAGGCACAGCAGCAGGAAGGGGTGCCTGTGATTTTGACGGTGCATGCCGCAAAGGGGCTGGAATGGCGCTGGGTGGGCCTATATGGCCTGAACGAAGGTGATTTCCCTTATATGGGGCGCTTTGGGCGGTTGAGCGCCCAAGAAGAAGAGGCCGAAAGGCGTTTATTCTATGTGGCGATGACGCGGGCCAAGCACACCTTAGTCTTGGCCAGCGGTGAGGCCGCCAGTCCTGTGAGCCGCTTTGTAGAGGAGGCTCAGCTACAGGATGCCTTGCAGTTGGCCGCTGCGCTTGCAGCACCTGCGCCACCGGCTCAGCTGCAGGTTCGCTACCCAGAGTTACAGGGTCATTATTGGCAGCAGGTCCATCCTGGTGCCGCACCGCGCTTTCTTGCCGCAAAGGAGCATCTTAAGGCAGTCTCCCCGCCAGTAGCCCCGATACACACGGGCGCATTGCGTGCTTGGCAGCCGGGAGCTGAGGTTGAACACTCGCGTTTTGGGCGCGGCCGACTCCTTGATATTCAAGGCGATCAGCCTAAGCGTTTGTGTCGTGTTGAGTTTGCGCAGGTGGGGGTGAAAACCCTGCATGAAGCCTGGTTGCAGCTGGCCTAATCTGCCATCTTCCCTAACGCGTGGATGTGCGTGCCCTCAAACGCTGAATATTATCGCACAAGATGGCACCGGCCACGCCCACGTTCAAGGATTCGGCTTGCCCAAAAGAAGGAATGGTCACACGACAGTTAACCTGCGCTTGCAGCTCGGGCCGAATCCCTTGTGCCTCATTACCCAGCAGTAGGACACCTGAGTCTCCAAGCTGATCCGCTGTGAGCTGATGGATGGAGTCACCCTCTAAAAAAGCGCCCAGTACAGGAACCTGAGGATCAAGCTGGCTGAAGAAGTCTTCTAGTGGGCACACATGCAGCGGTATGCGCAAAAAAGAGCCTTTGCTGGCGCTGATGACCTTGGGGTTAGTCAGTTCGGCGCTGCCGGGTGAGCAGACCAGCTGACGAAAACCATACCAGTCTGCAATACGCAACAGGGTGCCGAGATTGCCCGGATCATTGATTTGATCGAGTGCCAGTGTCCAGCCGCTGGTCTGTAGCGCCGCTGGTCTTGGCGAGGCCACGACGGCCAAGGCCGTGTGATTGTTGCTCAAGGTGCTGGCCTGAGTGAGTGCCGCCGCTGAGGCTGGATAGACAGGGTAGTCGCCCTGTTGCAGTAAAGGGGTATAGCGTGCAATAAATGCGTCACTGGCATAGAGGCTGATCACCTTCCAATCGGCGTGTAGCAGCTCCACAACGCTCTTCTCGCCTTCTACCAGAAAGGCCTGCTGTTCCAAGCGGCCTTTTTTTTGATGCAAAGAGCGCAAAAACTTGAGTTGATTTTTACTGATCATGCCTCAGATTCACTTGATGATGAAGAAAGCCGAAGAGTATAAGGGTCAAGATGGCTGAGGAGAAGGAAGACTTGCTTTGCAGTGGGTTTCAGCTTTTAATTCAGTGGGTTCTATTTTGAAGCTCATTCGCGATTTTCTTAAGCTCTTATTTCTTAAGTTCTTATCTGGAGAACACCATGCTGCAAGTCAATGAGTATTTTGAAGGGAAGGTTAAATCCATCGCGCTCAATAATCAGGAAGGGCGTTTCACTGTTGGTGTGTTGGATATCGGTGAATACACCTTCTCCACCAGTCAGGCTGAAGAAATGTCGGTGGTGACAGGCTCGATGCAGGTTTTGCTCGATGGTGATCCCGCCTATCGTACCTTTCATCAGGGGCAGAGCTTTAATGTGCCTGCTGCCAGTGAGTTTCAGGTCAAAATAGAAGTGCAAACGGCTTATCTATGCCGGTATTTTGATTAAACCGTCTAGCCAAGTCAGAGATGGGTCTGTGATGGGCTCACCAAAGGGACAAAAAAGGAGGCCGAGGCCTCCTTTGTTTTGGCTTGCTACTGGCTTACATGTTGGGATAGTTCGGACCGCCGCCGCCTTCTGGCGTGACCCAAGTGATATTCTGTGCTGGGTCTTTAATATCACAGGTTTTACAGTGTACGCAGTTCGAGAAGTTGATCTGGAAGCGTGGTGCACCATCTGCGCCTTCAACGACCTCATAAACGCCGGCAGGGCAGTAGCGCTGCGCAGGTTCATCGTATTTGGGCAGATTGTCACGAATCGGCAGATCAGGATCCGTTAAACGCAGGTGTACTGGCTGATCTTCTTCATGCACCACGTTCGCCAAGAAAACAGAAGACAGCTTATCAAAGCTGAGCTTGCCATCTGGCTTGGGATAGTCGATTTTTGGGCATTCGCTGGCTGGCTTGAGCGCAGCATGATCAGGCAGGGTGTCATGCAGCGTCAGCGGGATTTTACCGCCAAAAATATTTTGGTCGATAAAGTTGAAGGTGCCGCCCAAGAAGGTGCCAAACTTATGCATTGCCGGACCAAAGTTGCGTGAGCGCTTCAGCTCATCATAAGCCCAGCTGCTTTCCCACTTCTGTTGGAAGGCAGTGAGTTCTTGTCCGCCTTCATCACCGGCTTGCAGCGCTTCAAACACGGTTTCAGCGGCCAGCATCGCTGACTTCATACCGGTGTGAACGCCTTTGATCTTGGCGAAGTTCAGCGTACCCGCATTGCAGCTCAGAATAAAACCACCTGGGAAGGTCATTTTGGGCAGGCAGTTAAAACCGCCTTTGGCAATCGCGCGGGCACCATAGCTGACCCGCTTGCCTCCTTCGAGATGCTGTTTGAGCACAGGATGGTGCTTCAGACGCTGGAACTCATCAAAAGGAGACAGGTGAGGGTTGCTGTAAGACAGGTCAACAATCAGGCCGACTTCAACTTGATTATTGGTGTCGTGATAAAGGAAGAAACCACCGGCAGTATCACCACTGAGCGGCCAGCCAGAGCCGTGAACCACCAAGCCAGGCTTGTGTTTGCTCGGATCAATATCCCACAGCTCTTTGATGCCGATCGCATAATGCTGCGGATCCTTGCCTTCATCGAGTTTAAATTTGGCCAGAAGCTGCTTGCCCAGATGACCACGTACCCCTTCGGTGAACAGGGTGTACTTGGCACGCAGTTCCATCCCTGGCTCAAAGCTGTCCTTGGGTTGGCCATCCGCACCGATCCCCATATCGCCAGTGATGACGCCTTGGACTTCACCTTGTTCGCCATAAATAATGCTGGAAGCGGGGAAGCCAGGGAAGATATTGACTTCTAGCGCTTCGGCCTGCTCACCTAACCAGCGAGTCACATTACCGAGACTGACAATATAGTTGCCATCATTATGCATGGGCTTGGGTACGGCAAAACCAGGCAGTTTGACGCCAGAGGTTTCGCTACGCAGCAGGTAGACCTGATCTTCGGTCACAGGGGTATGAAGGGGCGCACCCTTTTCTTTCCAATCAGGGATCAGCTCATTCAATGCACAAGGATCAATGACAGCGCCAGATAAAATATGGGCACCGATTTCTGAGCCTTTTTCAACAACACAGACTTCAAGCTCTTGACCTGCCTCATTGGCGAGCTGCTTAAGGCGGATTGCTGCAGAGAGCCCCGCTGGGCCTCCACCAACGATGAGTACATCAAATTCCATCGATTCGCGTTCCACAGTATTTCTCCTCAGGCTAATCTTTCATTTTTTATTGGGATCTGCATGGAAGGGCAAGAGGCTTGCGTTCCCAGTCAGAGCTGTTAGAGTGTATTTAAAACGGTCGTTTGGTTTTGGTCAAGTCACCCTGTCAGTCAACAGGCCAAAAGCCCAAGAGTCAAGCGACTGTCTCATGTTTGACCTGCGGCCATTATAAGCTTAAAAATGTGACCCGTCAGTTTAAGCAGAAGTTTGACTGAAAGCGTGAATCGAGTCATTATCAAGCGCAAGTCACAGTCTGATCGTCTTTTGTGAGCTTTAAAGAGCCGATCAGCATCCGTGAACACCGATTTATATCGTGCAGATTCACCTTATTGAATCTGTGAGTGCCAACCCTAAAGAGAACGGAGAATCTATGAAGGTTCTTGTTGCGGTGAAACGTGTCGTTGATTACAACGTCAAGGTTCGCGTGAAAGCGGATCAAACCGATGTCGACCTGACTAACGTCAAAATGTCGATGAACCCCTTTTGTGAAATCGCAGTTGAAGAAGCGGTCCGTTTGAAAGAAAAGGGCATCGCCTCAGAAGTGATTGCTGTCTCTATCGGCCCAAAAGTGGCGCAAGAACAGCTGCGTACCGCGATGGCTTTGGGTGCAGATCGCAGTATTTTGGTTGAAACTGATGCGGCTGTGGATTCACTCAGCGCGGCTAAAATTCTGGCCAAAATTGTAGAAGAAGAACAGCCACAAATCGTCTTGCTGGGCAAACAGTCTATTGATTCTGATAACAACCAGACCACGCAAATGCTGGCTGCGTTGGCCGGCTTGGCGCAGGGCACCTTCGCTTCTGAAATTACTGTCAATGGTGATAAAGCCCAAGTGAAGCGCGAAATTGATGGTGGTTTACAGACGCTGGAAGTCAAACTGCCTGCGGTCTTCAGTGCCGATCTGCGCCTGAACGAACCACGTTATGCCAAGCTGCCAAACATCATGAAGGCCAAGAAAAAGCCTCTCGATGAGAAGAAGCCAGAAGACTATGGTGTGACCGTGGCTTCTAAGCTCAAGGTGCTGAAAGTGGAAGCGCCTGCCGAGCGCTCAGCAGGCATCAAGGTGGGCAGCGTAGAAGAGCTGGTCGATAAACTGAAAAACGAAGCGAAGGTGGTCTAATGAGCATTTTAGTTATTGCCGAGCACCAAAATACTGAACTGGCGGCCGTGACCGCTAACGTTGTTGCCGCTGCGCAGGCTATCGGTGGCGATGTGCATTTGCTTGTGGCTGGTGAAGCTTGCCAAGCCGCCGCTGAAGCAGGCGCGAAGCTGGCAGGTGTCAGCAAGGTTCTGGTGGCTGACAATGCGGCTTATGGTCATCAACTGGCAGAAAACCTTGCCGCACTGGTAGCCGAAATCGGTGGCAACTACAGCCATATCCTGAGCGCGGCCACCACTTCTGGCAAAAACATCAGCCCACGCGTTGCGGCGCTGCTGGATGTGAACCAGATCTCTGAAATCATCGCTGTAGAAAGTGCAGATACCTTCAAGCGTCCTATCTACGCAGGTAACGCTATTGCCACAGTACAAAGCGAAGACAGCGTCAAGGTGATCACGGTTCGTGGTACGGCTTTTGACCCTGTAGCAGAAACAGGCAGTGCAGCCATTGAGGCGCTCAGCAGCGTTCAAGATACAGGCTTATCAAGCTTTGTCGGCGCTGAAATTGCCGCTTCTGATCGCCCTGAACTGACAGCCGCAGGCGTGATCGTCTCTGGTGGTCGTGGTGTCGGCAGTCAGGAAGGCTTTGAAGTCATCTTCAAGCTGGCTGATAAGCTGGGTGCAGCTGTTGGTGCCTCGCGCGCGGCAGTGGATGCTGGCTATGTGCCGAATGATCTGCAGGTCGGTCAGACAGGCAAGATCGTTGCACCTCAGCTGTATATCGCTGCGGGTATCTCTGGCGCGATTCAGCACTTGGCTGGTATGAGCGATTCTAAAGTGATCGTAGCGATCAACAAAGACGAAGAAGCGCCCATTTTCCAAGTCGCTGACTATGGTTTGGTTGCCGATTTGTTTGAGGCTGTGCCCGCGCTGGAGCAGCAGCTCTAAGTAATTGCGTGATGCCGCATTCAAGGCCGACCTCGAGTCGGCCTTTTTATTGGATGAGGTTTGTCAGCGGGTCAATAAAGTGTAAGTTGGTTGTATGAAATTTGATGTTGATCAGTTAAGATTTGAATGTCAGCCGAATATCAGCAGAACTCAATGTTGCTACAGAGATCACTATGCCATTTACCAGTCTCGACCTACAAAAAATCAACTCTGGTCAGTTGCAGCTGAATCAGCCTGTACCTTGGGCGATCTGTGATGAAAAGGGCCAGCTTTTACTAGAGAAGGGCGGAGTTATTGAATCCGCCGAGTTTCAGTTGATCCTTGAAAAAGTCGGCTATTTTGCTTATCAAATAGAAAGCGATCTTCCTCAGCCAGCACAGTTTAATAAGCGTAAGGTGAACCCCTTTGCTGAGTTTGAAGATTTAAGTTTTCGTTTAGGCGAGCTCTTTGCTCAGCTAGAAAAAGGGACAGTCTTTGGCCCAGGAGTGGTGAAGCGGCGCATCTTTAATTTGGTGACTCAGGTGCAGGGCTTGGTTCAGCATGATGCAGATGCCTTGCTGGGCGCAGTGCATTTAAACGATCGACTTGATTATATTGTCCATCACCCTTTGCAGATTGCCATTCTGACTGAACTGGTGCTGGATCGATTAAAAATCCCACAAAAAATTCGCCTGAGTGTGTTAGCTGCCGCGCTGACCAGCAACCTGGCGATGAATCCCTACCAAAAGATTCTCCATCAGCAGACATCGCCCCTGACAGACAAGCAGCGCGATATGATTCACCGTCATCCCATCGAAGGTGTGCGGCAGCTCAAGAATGCTGGTGTGGATGATGATCTCTGGTTGATGCTCGTCGCCCAGCACCATGAAAAACTCGATGGCAGTGGCTATCCTGCGGGCTTAACAGGCGAGGCGGTGCGTTATGAAGCAAGGTTGCTCGCTGTGGCCGATGTCTATTCAGCCATGGTGACACCACGTGTTTACCGTGGTCCGCTGCGCTTAAAAGAATCTTTAAAGGATTTGATGCAGCAGGGTGGCGTCACTTTAGACGCCAAAATTATTCGCATTTTTATTACTGAGCTGGGCTTATATCCACCCGGTGTGTTTGTGCGTTTAAATAATGGCGACCTAGGAGTGGTGGTCGGGCGGACTCCTGATCCCAAGTGTCCTGTGGTGGCCAGTATCAAAAAATCAGATGGCAACTTCTTTCCCTCACCGCGCAAAAGGCGGACTTCGGATGCAGACTATGGCATCAAGTATGTTTGTGATGCGACAGAGCGAGTCCAGATTAATCCAGCCAATCTTTGGGGCCTAGATGCGATCCGTGTTGAAGTGCGTCGTCCCGAGTTTTCCGAGGTTTCTGAGTTCTTGCGTCAGTTGAGCTAAACTGCGCCTCTAGAGCTGCAGAGACTGTTCTAGGCGTGGCCTTGTTGCAGGGCCAGCAGGAGTAGCCGTAGGCTGAGCCACATGACCACCCCACCCAGTAGCAGATGAAGCCATGCAGCGGCGTGCCATAAGCCGCGTTTGCATTTGTACTTCAAGCCTGCCCAGCGTGTGGAAGGGGGTGGTTGCTGCAAAAAGGGAGATTGAAACAGGCTGACTAAGCTGGTCCACCAGAGCAGCAGCAGGCTGCTTATCCATGCCCAAGGCTGGAGTGGATCAAGACGGGGAATAACCCAGCTCAGTAGTCCGAGAGTGAGGCTGCCAAGCAGCAGCAGAAGGGCCAACCAGCGCCAAGCCTGGCCTGACTGCGCCCAAGAAAGATAAACACGTAGAATCAATACTTCTCCTTACTGAGCCAGAGTTCAGGTGTAAAGCGAATCACACGATTACGCCCTTGATCCTTGGCAGTATACAGGGCGACATCAGCAAATTTAAGCACCTGCCAAAAGGCTTGCCCATCATGTGGAAAGTCGGCCAGACCAATCGAGAGGGTTTTATTGATCAGCTGATGCCCAGCCTTGAATTGATGCTCCTCAACAGCCAGACGTATTTTTTCTGCTACCTTTTCGCCGGCTGCGGCTGGAGTATCAAGCAGAATGATCAAGAACTCCTCGCCGCCGTAACGGATCACCAGATCTGAATCCCGTACCTGCGCCAGAAAAATGTGCGCCAGATCAATCAGAATGTGGTCACCGACATCATGGCCATAGGTGTCATTCACGGTTTTGAAATAGTCCAGATCCAGCATCATCAAGGTCATCGCACTTTCGCGGCGTTTGCATTGGCTCATCAGGCTTTCTGAGTATTCTTCAAGGAAGCGTCGATTCCGCAGCCCAGTCATGGCATCGTTCAGTGTGGATTCTTTCAAGCTCGCCATCAGGGATTTGGCTTGAAGGACTGGGGCGGCTTCGCGCAGATAGGCCTCGATCAAGGGGAGTTGAGTTGGGATGCGGGCCTGTTCTTCTGCAGAGAGCACCAGCTGGATCACGCAGCCTACCCCGCCAGCTTGCAGAATCGGCAAGCACAGATAGCTGGACTCTTCTTTGCGGGCTTCATCGGCAAAAGAGCGGCATAAACTGGTGTGATCTATCCCATCAATGCGGTGTCCAGTGCGGACGGCACGGCAAGCGCGACAGTGTTCATTGATATCAGCCGAGCACCAATAGGTTGGCGCCTGAGCGATTCCATCGACATTAACGGTGATCAGTCGTTTTTGTTGTGCATCAACCTCATAAATACTAAAGGTGTGCAGCAAAAACTCTTCTTGCAGCACATCGCTGATCCGTTGATAGACCTCACTGATGTGTTCATCTTCTTCGATAGCCTGTTTGAACTTGGCGACCTTGACCAGCCCGGCAACGGTTTGCGCTGTTTCGGCAAGTAGATCACCCTGCTGGCTGGGTTGTGTCATGACCAGATGGGCCACATTGCTTCTGATTTCACTGAGCTTTTGGTTAATGCCTGCAGTGAGGCGATTAAAACTTTCGGCAATGCTGCCGATCTCATCCTGACTGCGTGGTTGTAAACGCAAATCAAAATGTCCTGCACTGGCTTGATCAACAGCGGCTTGAATTTCCTGCGCTGTTAACACCAGTGGGTTCAATAGGCGCTTTAAAAAGAACAAGCACAGTAGCGCAAAGGCAAGCACGGCCAGCACTAGAAAAAAGACCGTAATCAGAGCAGCTTGGCGCATGGGTTCAATTGATGCGGTCAGCGTGACAGCACCAAGCACCGAGTTTTCCGGCACGGCATGGCAGCTGAGGCAGTTCACCTCGCCTTGGCTACTGGCAATGTAGGGCAGGGTGGCACGAAAATAAGGGCTCAGATAACCGCCCGAGAGAGTATAGACCGCCTCTCCATTGATCAGGACAGCATGATCGATCGCATCGCCTGGCGTTTCTTCAAGTAGGCCGTGACCAAACTGATCTTCTACCAGCGGGCCGCGAATGACGCGCACACTATCAAGGCCCTCAACATGTGCGATACGCTGTAAAAACGAATCACGAGTATGAATCGTACCATTGACCATCGATTCAGTGAGCGCCACCAGAGTGATCTCAGCAGCCGTCCGTGTATGCTCGGTTGCAGCGCGAATAGAAAACTCGCGCAGTGACAGCAGGCTGGCAAGGGTAATGACCAGGGTCAGTAGTAGCATGACGGTAACAAGGGCTGCCATCATTTTGGTTTGTAATTTGGGCATGCGTTTTCGATTCCTTGAATATCAGCACGATCTGCTAGTGAAGCATAGCGTAAAACTGAGTGCGTTCGAGTCTGAAGCGCGTTATTTTAAAGGGACTGGGTGAAGTGAAGCTTTGATCTATAGCCTAGAAAAGCGCTGATGCCTTCGAGGATCAGCGTCAGTGAGGTAACATCGTGGAACGGCTTTTTGGATGCGTATTTTTTTAAGGTGGAATGGGTGATGGCGTTAGAAAGGAGAGGCAAGGTGGATAGGTTGAGAGAGCGTGAACCTAGGCTGTTTCGTGATCGGCGCCAGAAGCCAGATCTTTGGACACGTTTGATCAGTATTTTTGGGGCTTTAAGCTGGCTGCTGATGCTGCCAACCCTGTTGCTGATTGATCATGCCCGCCCGCAGGTCGAAACCTTCTTTGATCGCTGGTTGGGTTTGAGTGTGCAGGCTGACTGGGACCAGACTTTTTTCTTTCAAGCTTTTTTATTGATGCTGCTGATTTTGGTGCTTTCTGGTTCAGGCCTGCTGCTCAATGGCATGCGCCGGCGGCGTCGGCAGGATAGTTACCGAGTGAATTTGATTCTTGTCTTTACCCTTTCACTCGCCGGCTGCCTTTATTATTTATGGCGCTTTGGTTTTTAGAAAGTTCTGGTTTTTAGAAAGTTCTGGATGAGCTATAAAAAACGCCCTGCTGATCATCAATCAAGACATCGGCAGGGCGTTTTGCTGAACGGCTTCAACAACCCAGAGCGAGATTGGGTCTCATCTTCTGGGAGAAGGTCGGGCTTTCAGCCAAGGTTTTAAGCCTGTATCTGCTCTTGCAAAAAGGCCAAGGCCTGATCGGCAGGCAGCATCTGGGCTTCACTGGCACGACGGTGCTTGTATTCCAGCTGGCCTTCTTTGAGGCTGCGTTCGCCAATCACGATGCGGTGTGGAATACCAATCAATTCCAAATCCGCGAACTTAGAACCAGGACGCTCATCACGATCATCCAGTAGCACATCGATGCCCGCCGCTTGTAGTTCTTGGTAGAGGCGCTCACTGGTTTCACGAACCAGCTCCGATTTATGTGCATTCATTGGCACCAGCGCAACGGTGAAGGGCGCGAGGCTGTCTGGCCAGATAATCCCTGCAGCGTCATGGTTTTGCTCGATGGCCGAAGCCACAACGCGACTCACGCCGATACCATAGCAGCCCATAGTCAGGATGGCTTGCTTGCCTTGTTCGTCCAGGACGCTGGCTTTCATTGCTTCAGCGTATTTAGTGCCGAGCTGGAAGATATGGCCGACTTCGATACCGCGTTTGATCAGTAGCTGGCCTTGACCATCGGGGCTAGGATCACCGGCTTGGACATTACGCAGGTCGGCTACCTCGGGCAGAGGCAGATCACGCTCCCAGTTGATGCCAAAATAATGCTGGCCGTCTTGATTGGCACCGGCAGCAAAGTCGCTCATCAGCGCGACTGAGCGATCGATGATGCAGGGCAATGGAAGTTCAACAGGCCCCAAAGAGCCGGGCCCAGCACCGATGGCGGCACGGATGGCCTCATCGCTGGCCATTTCAAGTGGGCTGGCAACCTGAGGTAAATTGGCTGCTTTGATCTCATTCAGTTCATGATCGCCGCGCAGAATCAAGGCAATCAGGCCGCCTTCCGCTGCCTTCACGATCAGTGTTTTCACGGTCTTTTCAATCGGCAGAGCAAACTGCTCAACCAGCTGAGCAATGGTCTTGGCTTCGGGGGTGGGGACCAGACGCAGCGCCTCGCTTGGCGCAGCACGCTGGGTCTCACGCGGCAGGGCTTCAGCCTTTTCGATATTGGCTGCATAGTCCGAGGTATCGGAGAAGGCGATATCGTCTTCTCCTGAATCGGCCAGCACATGAAATTCATGCGAGCCTGTACCACCGATCGAGCCGTTGTCGGCAATCACCGGGCGGAAATCCAAGCCCAAGCGAGTGAAGATACGGCAATAGGCAGCGTGCATCGCATCATAGGTTTGCTGTAAGGATTCTTGGGTCAGATGGAAGGAGTAGGCATCTTTCATAATGAACTCACGCGCACGCATCACACCAAAGCGGGGGCGGATTTCATCACGGAATTTGGTTTGCACCTGGTAGAAGTTGCAAGGCAGCTGCTTGTAAGAACGCAGTTCGCGGCGCAGCAGGTCGGTAATCACTTCTTCATGCGTGGGGCCGACACAGAATTCGCGCTCATGGCGATCTTTGAGGCGCAGCAACTCCTTGCCATATTCTTCCCAGCGACCTGATTCCTGCCAGAGCTCCGCTGGCTGAATACCCGGCATCAGGACTTCTTGTGCACCAGCGCGATCCATTTCTTCACGTACTATCCGTTCAACCTTGCGCAGCGTGCGCAGGCCTAAGGGGAGCCAAGTGTAAAGACCAGAACCGATGCTGCGAATCAAGCCAGCACGCAGCATCAGCTGGTGGCTGATCACCTGCGCATCATTGGGAGTTTCTTTCAAAGTGGCGATCAATAATTGAGAAGCGCGCATGATCTTTCTACCTTCGTGATACAAGAATAAAAGGCCCGAATAAAAACGCGGTGAGGTAAGACCTGACCGCGATTTAAACCAGCATCAAACAGGGGCTAAAAGTGAAGCGCAATGTACAGGAATCAGCGATTCACGTCCACCAGCAGGCGGCCACGGATCTGGCCTGCCAGCAGCGCTGGTGCGCGCTCTAGACTTTGCGCTAACGAGACTTCTTCAAGCAGGAGTTGGGTGTAGATGGACTCATCCAACAGCTCGCTGAGTCTTTGCCAGGCGATTTTTCTTTCTGCGACTGGGCAATAAACGCTATCGACACCCGCTAGGGTGATGCCGCGTAAAATAAACGGTGCCACGCTGGCAGGAAGATCCATCCCCTGTGCCAGACCGCAGGCCGCGACGACACCGCGATACTGCAAGCTGGCGCAGACATTGGCTAGGGTATGACTGCCCACGCTATCAATGGCGGCGGCCCAGCGCTCTTTCGCTAAGGGTTTGCCTGCTGTGCTCAGTTCCGCACGATCGATGATCTGCGTTGCCCCAAGTTGGGTTAAGAAATCCGCTTCTTCAGGTCGACCTGTTGAGGCGACGACCTGATAACCCAAGCGGGCGAGCAGGGCGACGGCCACACTGCCGACACCGCCTGCTGCACCAGTCACCAGCACTGGGCCTGCTGCAGGGGTGATGCCGTGGCGTTCCAGTGCCATCACACATAGCATGGCCGTGTAGCCAGCAGTACCCAGAATCATTGCCTGACGCGAGGTGAGCCCTTCAGGCTGATGGATCAGCCAGTCGCCTTTGAGACGCGCTTGCTGTGCCAGACCACCCCAGTGCTGCTCGCCGACACCCCAGCCGTTCAGAAGGACTCTATCGCCTTGCTGGAAATCAGCATGGCGGCTTTCGAGTACCTGGCCAGCACAATCGATGCCGGGAATCAGCGGAAAGCGGCGTACTACGGGGGCTTGTCCGGTGATTGCCAAGGCATCCTTGTAATTCAATGTGGAGTAGTCGATCGCCACCAGCACCTCTTCGTCTGGTAGATCGCTACTGCTCAGCGAGGTGAGGCGCGCCAGCGTCTGGCGCTCTTGTTGTTCTAACATCACAGCCTGAAAAGTCATCAGTGGCTCCTTCTGGGTGATTAGTGAAATCTATTGCTCAAAGCCGATTAAGGCAACCTCTGATTCACTTTTGCGCTGGGTGATGCTGCGTTGATGATATAGATCAGAGACTCCTTAGCTGCTGGGTGTACTGCGAAGACTCAGTGCCAGTTGGCGTGTCGTCATCTGCTGATCCAAGGTCGCAAAAAGTTGGCGGCTCTGTTCTGTAAATTGTTCTAGATCCCGGCCTTCAAGACGCTCGGTCGAGGGCAGCTCGACCCGCATCGCATTCACTGGGCGGCCGTTGATATGGAGTTCGTAGTGTAGATGAGGACCGGTGCTGCGGCCTGAATTGCCTGTTTGGGCAATTTGTTGGCCACGGCGGACGCTTTGGCCGCGATCGACCAGAATTCGGTTTAGGTGCAGATAACGGGTTTCATAGCCTTGACCATGGGCTATCACCACATGGTGCCCTGCGTAGGGATGCCAGCCACGACGTAGCACAGTACCGTCAGCGGGTGCCACTACAGGCGTGCCGATAGGGGTCGCAAAGTCAGTGCCATAGTGGGGTTGGACGCGCCCAGTGATCGGATGGCGACGATTCAGGTTAAAGTGCGAGCTGATACGAAAGTTCTGCATCAAGGGTATGCGGCTAAAGGGTGGGATCAGGCTTTCTCCGTCGGGCGTATAAAAGCGATCGTCAGTGTGGCGTGCGGCCCGAATCTGCAAGCGATCCCCTTGGTATTCAAAAGCCATCAAGCGTGTGGAATAAGGCCGTGGATCACCACTGAGCCACTCTTGTTCAACCAGCAAGGAGAAGTGGTCGCCATTGCGTGCATCACGGCGCAAAGGCAGATGACGATCCAGTGCCGCAGCAATGGCTCCTTCCTGACCGGCGATTTCAGGCATATTTTGCAGACTGTTGATCAGAATGCCGTCCAATACGCCTTCGAGGCGCACATAGCGTACCTCACGTTGATTGCTGAGACTGCTAAAGGCGAACTGCTGTCCATCGCGCACCCACTCATGGCCTTCAGCGCGATTTGCCCAGATGCGTAGTGCGAGCAGTTGTCCATCACGACTGGCTAACCATTCGATATGCTGTCCAGGATGAATGCGATGCAGGCGTTGTGCGCCCTCCTGCTGATCGAGTAGACGATAGAGGGTCGCTAAAGGCAGGTGCATGCGATTTTGCCATAGGTGAGACAGGCGATCCCCAGTTTGCAGGGTGTAGCGTTCCCACTGGGGCGGCGGTGATAAGGCGGGAATCAGCGCATTATGAAAATCAGTGGCTTCAAGGACTTCGAGCACTTCATGGCTGAGCGGCTCAGCTTCAGGTTCAGGCATAGGGCTGGGAAAGAAAAAGAAAACAAGGGCCAGAGCCAGTAAAAAGGGAAGAAAAAAGAGCAAAAAACGTGGAGCAAGGCGGATCAGCATGGTGACTTGACAACTCTGGCTAGGAAAAAAGGGGATGATAAGCAAGCGAGAGGCGGTAATACTATAACAAGATAGCTGTTTTATCATCGGTTCGGCTGAGTATGACCAATCTTTTTGCATTTATTTCAGTTAAAATGTCGCCTTTTTGTCGCAGGCATCCTGTGGTCTGTTGTCTCAGCCCTTGTGCCTGGTCGTGAGGATTGCAGTGTGAATCTGGAAGTCAAGTGGTTAGAGGATTTTGTGGCCCTGGCGGCTACACGGAGTTTTTCTCAGGCGGCCAAGCGACGTTACGTCACTCAACCGGCATTTAGTCGACGGATTCAATCGTTAGAGCGCTCGGTGGGTGTGACCTTGGTTGACCGCACTCAGTCGCCATTGGAGCTCACCGCCGATGGGCAGCTGTTTTTAATTACCGCGCGCAATGTGGTGGAACAGCTCGGGGAGGCCTTGCGTCATTTGCGCGGGTTGGATGCTGAGGCCGGCCAGCTGTTGGAGTTTACTGTCGCCCACTCGCTGGCTTTTAATTTCTTTCCGCAGCTGGTGCGTCGCTTACAGCAGGTGGCGGGGCCGATCAACTCACGGATGACGGCGATGAATGTGGGTGAGGCCACCCATGCGCTGCGCGAAGGCCGCTGTGATTTAATGCTCGCCTACCATGACCCCTTGGGCAGTCTCCAGTTGGATCAAGAGCATTTTCCGTCGCAGCGGATGGGGTGTACCGAAATGCTGCCGGTCTGCGCGCGCGATGCCCAAGGCCAGCCCTGTTTTGATCTGGATGCTTCAGATGAGCAGGAGCTGCCCCTTCTGGCCTATACCCAAGGGGCTTTTTTAGAGCGCTCCTTGCGGATTTTGCTACGCCAAAAGCCAGTGGGATTGCAGTTTAAAACCGTCTATGAAACCGCCATGGCTGAAGGTATCAAAGGTATGGCGTTAGAAGGTCTGGGTGTTGCCTGGGTGCCTCGGCTTAGCATTGAGCGCGAGCTGGCCGAGGGGCAGTTGGTGATCTGCGGTGGGCCGCATTGGGTGATTCCGCTAGAAATCCATCTTTATCGTTGCACCTTGGTGCATAAACCGCTGGTTGAGCGCCTGTGGCATAAGCTTGAACAGCCCCCTGCTCGTAGGCCATCGCCTTCGCAGGCCTCTGGTGACAAGCTCACGGACTAGGCTATAATGCGCCCCTTGAAATGAGATGGCCTTGCCCCGACTGTAAGAGGGTTGATCCTTGTGATCAACTTCTCAATTGATTGGTCTTTTTGGATAGAGCAGTAACAGAGATAAGAGGCTTACATCATGCCAATTTACGAATATCAGTGCCAGGCTTGTGATCATCAGCTTGAAGTGATGCATAAAATGAGTGAGGCAGGCCCAACACGCTGCCCTGAGTGTGGCAAGGACACCCTAGCGCGCCAAGTCTCGGCAGCGGGTTTTCGTCTAGCTGGTGGTGGCTGGTATGAAACTGATTTCAAAAGTGGTAACAAAAAGAATGTGGCTGAATCCAGCTCGGCTGGGTCATCCAATGCTGCCTGTGCCTCTTGCCCAGCGGCAAGTTAAGACTGCCAGGGGGTGAAAACAGGGCGCGTAGCCCTGTTTTTGTTGCAGGGGCCTTTCCCTGACCTGATCACCGTCCCAGGTGGCTGTTGTCACCTTCACTGATTTTTACATTGACCTTAGAAAACAGGAATTATCTATGCGAAGCCATTACTGTGGTGATTTAAACACCAGTCACCTCGATCAAGAAGTCCTTCTCTGCGGTTGGGTACACCGCCGCCGCGATCATGGAGGGGTGATCTTCCTCGATATGCGTGATCGTAATGGTTTAGCGCAGGTGGTGGTTGACCCGGATACCGAAGAAGCCTTTGCGCGTGCAGATCGTTCACGCAGTGAATATGTACTGAAAATCCGTGGCTTGGTACGTCGTCGTCCAGAAGGCACAGTTAATCTGAACATGCCAACTGGTGAGATTGAAGTGCTGGCCAAGGAAGTTGAAGTGCTCAATACCGCCGAAACACCTCCTTTTATGCTCGATGAGCACGGCAAGGTCGGCGAAGATGTGCGCCTGAAGTATCGCTATGTGGATCTGCGTCGTCCAGATATGGCAGAAAAGCTGCGTTTTCGTTCACGCGTGACCCACCAAATCCGTAACTTCCTTGAAGAACAAGGCTTTTTGGATATCGAAACGCCGATTTTGACACGGGCCACACCAGAAGGTGCGCGTGATTATCTGGTGCCGAGCCGGACGCATGAAGGTCATTTCTTTGCCTTGCCTCAGTCGCCACAGCTCTTTAAGCAGCTGCTGATGGTGGCCGGTTTTGATCGCTACTATCAAATTGCCAAGTGTTTCCGTGATGAAGACCTGCGTGCTGATCGTCAGCCAGAATTTACCCAGATCGATATGGAAGCTTCATTTGTCGATGAGGCCGATATCATGGGTGCGGCTGAAGGCATGATTCGTCAGATCTTCCAAGGCTCGCTGGGTGTGGATCTGGGTGACTTCCCGCACATGCCTTACTCTGAAGCCATGGATCGTTATGGCTCGGATAAGCCAGATCTGCGTATCCCGCTTGAGCTGGTGGATGTCGGTGATTTGATGGCCAATGTTGACTTCAAGGTCTTCTCTGGCCCCGCCACAGATCCCAAAGGCCGTGTGGCAGCGCTGAAGATCAAAGGTGGTGCTGAGTTGTCGCGCAAGCAGATTGATGACTACACCAAGTTTGTTGGTATCTATGGTGCGCGTGGCTTGGCGTGGATTAAAGTCAACAAGCGTGCAGATGGTCTAGATGGCCTGCAATCCCCGATTGTGAAGTTTATGGAAGGCATCATCGATCAGTTGCTGGATCGTGTTGGTGCAGAAGATGGCGATATCATCTTCTTCGGTGCCGATAAGACCAAGATCGTGAACGAAGCCCTCGGCGCGCTGCGTTGCAAGCTGGGTGAAGATCTGAACCTCTACACCTGCGAATGGGCACCGCTGTGGGTTGTTGATTTCCCCATGTTTGAAGAAAACAGCGATGGCAGCCTCAGCGCGCTGCATCACCCCTTTACTGCGCCCAAGTGTACGCCAGAAGAGTTAGAAGCCAACCCTGCTGAACAGCTCTCGCGCGCCTATGACATGGTGCTGAATGGAACAGAGTTAGGTGGTGGTTCGATCCGTATCCATCATCAAGCTATGCAGCAGGCGGTTTTCCGTGTGCTGGGAATCAGTGCAGAAGAGCAGCGTGAGAAGTTTGGCTTCCTGCTGGATGCGTTGAAGTTTGGTGCACCGCCCCACGGTGGTCTGGCCTTTGGTCTGGACCGTCTGATGATGCTGATGACCGGTGCCAAATCGATTCGTGAAGTGATTGCCTTCCCGAAAACCCAGTCTGCCGCCTGTGTGATGACAGAAGCGCCCGGTGAAGTCAGCCCCGCGCAGTTGAAAGAACTCAGCTTGCGCCTGCGGGTGAAGGCCAATACCGAAGCGGAATAAGCTCTTTGGTAGCAGGATGTCGGCCCAGCCCTTCGGGGTTGGGCTTTTTTTTGACCGAGGGATGGTGAAGAGCACCTTGTTAAAATGCTGATTGTTGAGAGAAAGATGAAAAGTCCAAATCTGCAAGCCCCGTCGTGGCATGATCTGCAGCGAGCAGATTCAGCATGGCGCTGATTCTTGGGATCGATCCAGGCTCGCGCATTACAGGTTACGGCTTGGTGCAGGCCGAGCAGGGGCGTTTGAGTTATCATGCCAGTGGCTGTATTCGCTTGCAGGGGGAGACACTGGCGCAGAAGCTGGCGCAGATCTATGCCTCAATCAGCGAATTGATCGCCCAGTATCGTCCAGATCAAGTAGCCATTGAGCAGGTCTTTATGGCTAAAAATGCCGATTCTGCGCTCAAGCTGGGGCAGGCCCGCGGCGCCGCGCTCGTCTGTTTAGCCAATCACGGTTTTGCGGTGCATGAGTATTCTGCCAAGGAGGTCAAGCTGGCGGTCACCGGCAGTGGTGCAGCAGATAAAACCCAGGTGCAGCAGATGGTTGTGCATCTACTGAAGCTTTCTGCGACACCTCAGGCTGATGCTGCTGATGCGCTGGCGATTGCCCTATGCCACGGCTATACCTCTTCAGGTTTGCTGGCCTTATCAGGGCAGCTGCAAGCCAAGGGGCGTGGGGGGAGTCGTTGGCGTGATTATGATCCGCAGCGCCATAAGGGGGTTTAGTGTTCCGCTCGACCTTCGATCAGTATCCAGTGGCGATCAGGTCCAGTAGAATGCTCGCCTTTGTGTCCTGTGGAAATGCACTTCATGAACTTTGATCTCCCGTTGTTTATTCTGATTCTCGATCTTTTTGGCACGGTCGTCTTTGCGGCGGCCGGTGTACTGGCGGCGGCCCAACGCCGTTTGGATTTGTTTGGTGTGATCGTGGTGGGTACGGTGACGGCCATCGGTGGCGGCACGCTGCGTGATTTAATTCTTGGGCGACTGCCGGTTTTTTGGGTGCAGGATAATCTGTATATCTGGATTACCGTGACCACCTCGGTGCTGGTCTTTGCTTCCGCCCGTCGCTTACGCTTTCCACATCAAGCGATACAGATTGCCGATGCGATAGGCTTAGCGGTCTTCACCATTATTGGTGCCAATGTGGCGCTGAGTTTGGGCCATTCGCCGCTGATTGCTGTGGTGACAGGGGTGATGACCGGCGTCTTTGGTGGTATCGTGCGCGATGTCCTCACCGCGGTGAAGCCAATGATTTTTGAGAAGGAAATCTATGCCACCGCCGTTTTTGCTGGGGCATTTGTTTATGTCAATCTGACCTGGTTTTTGCCAGATCACTGGGAAACCTTTAATACACTGGTCGCGATGAGTGTGGTGCTGGGGTTGCGCTTGGCTGCGATCCGCTGGCATTTGCATCTGCCGGTTTTCTTATCGGTCGAAGATCAGCGCGATGAAGATCACAAGATAAACAGAAAGGACAGTCAATGATAGGGCGTTTGCAAGGTCGATTGATTGAAAAGCAGCCTTCTTGGGCGCTGTTGGATGTGCAGGGTGTGGGCTATGAGGTCGAGCTACCCTTGTCGGTGTTTGCGCAGCTGCCAGAGTTAGACCAGCCGTTGACGCTGTGGATTCACCATCTGGTGCGTGAAGATGCGCAGCTCCTGTATGGATTTATGCAGTTGGCCGAGCGCCAGTTGTTTCGTGAGCTGATTAAAGTCAGCGGCATTGGCCCCAAGGTGGCTCTGGCGTTGCTGTCTTCGCTGAGTCTGAATGCGCTGTTGCGTGCGGTGCAGCAGCAGGATGTGGCCACCTTAACGCGGGTTCCTGGTATCGGCAAAAAAACCGCAGAGCGCCTTTTGTTGGATCTCAAAGATCGCCTGAAGGCTTGGTCTGCTTCAGTGGATACGCCCTCAGCGACAGCCGTTGGCACCAGCCCTTCGCTGAGTCTGGACCCGCAGATGGAGGCTGAGGCCGCTTTGGTCGCCTTGGGTTATAAGCCAGCGGATGCCGCGCAGGTGATCAAAGCGGTGGCCGAAGAAGTGGAGGGCACTTCGGATCTGATTCGCGCTGCCCTCAAGCGCTTGGCGCGTTAATAGCGGCGTTGCGAAGGATCACGAATAAAAAAACAGCCTCATGATGAGGCTGTTTTTATCTATGGCGGCGATGGGCTAGAGCGCGCGCTTGAGCAGTGCACGCACTTCTTCTGCGCCGAGCTTACCCTGCTCACCCAGTGGGAACATCTGATGGGCTTCGAGCTGTTCGATCACGGCATCGATGGCTTCAGCGCCTAGATCCACCTCACTCAGATGAATCGGTGCTCCCAGGCGGTGGAAGAAATCAGCGGTCAAGCGGATGGCGCTTTGAATGCGCTCTTCCTCGCTGCCTTCTCTCAGCTGCCAAACACGCTCAGCATATTGCAGCAGCTTCGCGCGCTTGTCCTGGCGGCAATAATCCATCAGCGCGGGCAAAACCATGCTCAGGCTGCGGGCATGATCGACACCATAAAGACCAGTCAGTTCATGGCCGATCATATGGGTAGCCCAGTCTTGGGGAACACCAACACCCAAGAGGCCGTTCAGGGCTTGGGTGGCGGCCCACATGATATTGGCGCGCACTTCAAGATCATCGGGTGTAGTCAGGAGTTTGGGGCCTTCCTCGATCAGCGTCAGCAGCAGACCTTCAGCAAAGCGATCTTGCACCTTGGCATTGACTGGGTAGGTTAAATACTGCTCCATCACATGCACATAGGCATCCACGACACCATTGATGGAATAGTGCAGCGGCAGGCTCAGCGTGGTGGCCGGATCGAGAATAGCAAACTCAGGGCGCACCTTGGATGAGGAGAAACCGCGCTTTTCATGACCACGGTTGACCACCGAATTGGTATTGGTTTCAGAACCCGTGGCCGGGAGCGTCAGAATACAGCCAAGCGGCAGCGCCTGATGCACCGTTGCGCCTTGCGTTAAAATCTGCCAAGGGTCTTCGCCTGTAAAGCAGGCCGCAGCGGCAATAAACTTAGCGCCATCAGCGACCGATCCACCACCAACGGCCAGCAGGTAATCAAAACCTTCTTGTTTGATCTTCTCGACCGCGCGCATCAGTGTGTCATATTGCGGATTGGGTTCAATGCCAGAAAACTCACCCCATTGACGGCCTTCTAGGGCCTGAGCCACCTGTTCATACACCCCGTTTTTCTTGATCGAGCCACCGCCATAGAGCAGCAGCACTTTTTTGTCTTCAGGCAAGCAGCGACTGAGTTGTGCGATCTGTCCTTCACCAAAAAAAATCTGCGTGGTGTTGCTATAGCTAAATTTCATCATCATCAACCTGAGTGCGAGTGGGTTAGTCCTGATTGCAACGCCCTTAGATACTCGGGCGAAAACGCCTTTCTATCCCTGCTTGAGCGAGAATGCGAGTTGAAATCTCCTCGATCGAGTAGTGGGTGGAGTCAATATAGTCAATATTGTGGCGTTGATAGAGACTTTCAACCTCCTGCACTTCGCGTTGGCAGACCTTGAGTGAGGCATAGTGGCTATTGGGGCGGCGCTCATGCCGGATCGAGGCCAGACGCTCAGGCTCAATTGTCAGGCCAAACAGCTTATGGCGATAAGGACGCAGGGCCTTGGGCAGCTCGCTATCCAGCAGATCATCCTCAGTAATCGGATAGTTGGCCGCTTTAATACCAAATTGCAGTGCCATATAAATACAGGTGGGGGTTTTGCCACAGCGTGAGACGCCAACCAGAATCAAGTCGGCCTTGTCATAGTGGTGGGTGCGTGCGCCGTCATCATTATCCAAGGCAAAGTGGACCGAATCAATCCGCGCTTTATAGGTGTCTTCTTTTTCCTTGGTGAGTGCGTGATTTTTACCCACCGAGTAGGTGGAATGGGTTTGCAGTTCTTCTTCCAAAGGCGCTAAAAAAGTAGAGAAGACATCAATATTTAAGGCTTGGCTGGTGTTGATGATGCGGCGGATTTTCTGGTCCACGATGGTATCGATCAGCAGGGGTCTTTGCTGCTCATCGACACAGGTCTGATTGATCAGCGCCACCAGCTGCAAGGCTTTTTCTTCTGTATTGACATAAGGCTTGGTGATCATCTCAAACTGAATCGCTTCAAACTGGGCCAGTAGACTGCGGCCCAAGGCTTCAGCGGTGATCCCGGTGCCATCCGAAATGAAAAAGGCAGTACGCTTGTTTGGCATGGGTGCATCCTATTCTCAATACAAAACATGTTATGATGGCACACAGACGAGCAACCTCAGCTCTATCCATGTGAAAAGTGAATTCTGGCCGTATTGTGCCTAGATTTGCTTTTTTATGCTATTGAGCCGCATTTCAATGGGAGACAGGTCTTGAGTGCAACAGCGATGAATAATGCGCATATTCTGTGGTTTGATCACCTGGGTATGCAGGATGTCGAACGTGTTGGTGGAAAAAATGCCTCTCTGGGCGAGATGATTAGTCATCTGGGTGCTGTCGGTGTTCAGGTTCCGGGTGGTTTTGCCACGACAGCTCAGGCCTACCGCGATTTTTTACAACATGATGGCTTAGCTGAGCGCATCAACCAGGCTTTAGCCCAGCTCGATGTGGATGATGTCAAAGCGCTGGCCACAACAGGCGCGCAGATACGTCGCTGGATTATCGAGACTCCCTTCCCTGAGGCTTTGGAAAGTGCGCTGGCCGAGGCCTATGCCCATCTGGAAAGCCAGTACCCAGATCTCAAAGTTGCGGTTCGCTCATCCGCCACCGCAGAAGACCTGCCCGATGCCTCCTTTGCCGGTCAACAAGAAACCTTCCTCAATATTCAAGGGCTGGCGCAAGTCAAGCAGGCCGTACATGAGGTTTTCGCCTCTTTGTTTAATGATCGTGCCATCTCCTATCGTGTCCATCAGGGTTTTGATCATGCTCAGGTCGCGCTGTCGGCCGGCATCCAAAAGATGGTGCGCTCAGAAACTGGCGCGGCTGGGGTGATGTTTACCCTCGATACTGAATCGGGTTTTCGTGATGCGGTGTTTGTCACCAGCGCCTATGGTTTGGGTGAAACCGTGGTACAAGGGGCCGTCAATCCCGATGAGTTCTATGTCCATAAACCCACGCTGGAAGCTGGCCGCCCTGCTATTTTGCGCCGCAATCTCGGTAGCAAGCTGATCAAGATGATCTATGGCGATACCACCAGCGCTGGCCACTCAGTGAAAACCGTCGAAGTGCCTTTGGCCGAGCGCCAACGCTTCTCGCTCAGCGATGACGAAATCATGCAGCTGGCGCGCCAGGCCATGATTATCGAGCAGCACTATCAGCGTCCGATGGATATTGAGTGGGCGAAGGATGGTGATGATGGTCAGCTGTATATCGTTCAGGCGCGTCCTGAAACCGTCAAAAGTCGCGATGCCAGCAATGTGATGGAGCGCTTTTTGCTCAAGGAACAAGGGCAGGTGCTGGTGGAAGGTCGTGCCATTGGTCAGCGTATAGGTGCAGGCAAGGTGCGCATTGTGGCCGGCCCACACGAAATGGATAAGGTCGAAGCTGGCGATGTACTGGTCACCGATATGACCGATCCCGACTGGGAGCCAGTGATGAAAAAGGCTTCGGCCATCGTCACCAATCGCGGTGGCCGCACCTGCCATGCCGCGATTATCGCGCGTGAGCTGGGTATTCCTGCGGTGGTTGGTTGTGGTGATGCCACCGAAGTGCTCGAAGATGGCAGCCCTGTGACTGTCTCCTGTGCCGAAGGCGATACCGGCTTTATCTATGCTGGCATTCTTGATTATGAATTGCTGACCAATAGCATTGATGCCATGCCGCAACTGCCTTTCAAAATCATGATGAATGTCGGCAATCCAGATCGTGCCTTTGGTTTTGCAGCCCTCCCGAATGAGGGGGTGGGTCTGGCACGCTTGGAGTTCATCATTAATCGCATGATCGGCGTGCATCCGAAAGCCCTGCTTGAATTCGATAGTCTGCCGAGTGATTTGCAAAAAACCATCTCGGCGCGTATTCAGGGGTATCAAGGCCCTGTCGATTTCTATGTCGAGAAGCTGGTTGAGGGGATTGCCAGTCTTGCGGCGGCCTTCTGGCCTAAGCGGGTGATCGTGCGCTTGTCTGATTTTAAATCCAACGAATACGAGAACCTGATCGGCGGTAAGCTCTATGAGCCAGCAGAAGAAAACCCGATGCTCGGCTTTCGTGGCGCTTCACGCTATATCTCAGAGAAGTTCCAAGATTGCTTTGAGCTTGAATGTCGCGCTCTGAAGAAGGTGCGTGATGTGATGGGGCTCAATAATGTCGAGATCATGGTGCCCTTTGTGCGCACTGTCGGCGAAGCCAAGGGTGTTTCTGAACTGCTTGAGGCCAAGGGGCTGGTGCGTGGCGAAAACGGCTTGAAGCTGATCATGATGTGTGAGCTGCCTGCCAATGCCTTGCTGGCAGAAGAGTTCCTCGAGTACTTTGATGGCTTCTCGATTGGCTCGAACGATTTGACGCAGCTCACGCTTGGTCTGGATCGTGATTCAGGCATCGTGGCGCATCTGTTTGATGAGCGAAATCCCGCCGTGAAGCGCCTGCTGTCGATGGCGATTCAAGCCTGTAAAAAACAAGGCAAGTATGTCGGTATTTGCGGTCAAGGCCCATCAGACCATCCCGATCTGGCACGCTGGTTGATGGAGCAGGGGATCGACTCGGTTTCTTTGAACCCAGATGCGGTGCTAGACACCTGGTTTAACCTGGCGAATGATGCGGCTGAATAGGGCGAAAAAGTGGTTTGAGCCTTGTTCTATTTTTATCCAATGAAGGAGTTTGATATGCACTATGTAACGCCGGATTTATGCGATGCCTACCCAGATCTTGTTGAAGTCGTCGAGCCGCTGTTTAGCAACCTCGGTGGCCGTGGCTCTTTTGGTGGCGAGATCGTCACCATCAAGTGCTTTGAGGACAACTCGCTGGTCAAAGAAGAAGTTGAAAAGCCAGGTGAAGGCAAGGTCATGGTTGTTGATGCCGGTGGTTCTTTCCGCTGCGCGATGCTTGGCGATATGCTGGCAGAGAAGGCTGTACAAAACGGCTGGGAAGGCGTGATCATGTATGGCTGCATCCGTGATGTCGATGTGATCGCGGATCTGGATCTGGGTGTGCAAGCACTGGGCACCCATCCCAAAAAATCAGAGAAAAAAGGCGTGGGCGAATACCAAGTTGCTGTGTCTTTTGGCGGCGTGACCTTTGTTCCAGGCGATTATGTTTACGCGGACAATAACGGGATCATCGTTTCTCCTGAACCTTTGGCCATGCCGCAGGACTAAGCGCTGCGCTGCGTGCCACTGCATCACAACAAAGGCCTTGCGGGGCCTTTGTTTTTTCCTGTGTTGTGATCTTGATTTGACCTGTAGAGAACTCGCCCATGCCCCAACGGCTGACTCACATCATCCTGGCCTCGGCCTCGCCCCGTCGCCAGCAGCTTTTACTCCAGTTGCAACCCGCGCTGCAGTTGATGATTCAACCGGCAGAGATAGATGAAAGCCTAATCGAAGGTGAAGCGGCCAGTGTCCGTGTGTTGCGTCTTGCTCAAGCCAAGGCCGAAGCCAGCTGGCAGCGCCTGACACCGGCCCAGCAAGCCTGGCCGCTTCTTGCCGCCGATACAGAAGTCGTGCTCGATGGACAAGCTCTGAGTAAGCCTGCCAGTCCAGAAGAAGCCGCTGGCTTTCTGACGCGCCTTGCTGGGCGCGAGCATCAAGTACAAACCTGCGTGGTGCTCAAAACAGCCCAGCAGACGAGCCACTGTCTTGTCACCACGCAGGTCAAGATGCGAGCCCTTGACCCAGCAGAAATAGAAGCCTATATCGCGACGCAGGAGTATCAAGACAAGGCAGGAGGCTACGCAATCCAAGGTCAGGCGGCTGCTTTTATCGAGCAGATTCAGGGTAGCTATACCAATGTTGTTGGTCTGCCGCTCGAAGCTGTCTACCAGTTGCTGACGCATCACGGATATACCGTTATCTAATTTGTTCGCCCCTGATCTCGATACAATCCGTCGCAGGAGAGGGGCTTGGGAGTCACGCATGGCATGGACTTTGGCTGAACCAGTCACGAGTCATTTGGACATCAAAAAATCTCGCTTTATCGGCTGTGTGCAGCCGGTGAATAGCTTGGCGCAGGCACAACAGGAGATTGCCCTGCTGCGCGCGCAGCACCCAGAGGCGCGCCATGTGTGTTTCGCGCTGCTGCTGCAAGGTCAGGCTCGTTTATCCGATGATGGTGAACCCTCAGGTACAGCCGCCGCTCCGATGCTGAATGTGCTGCAGCATAAGGAGCTGGAAGGGGTGCTGGCCAGTGTGGTGCGCTATTTTGGTGGGATTAAGCTTGGCGCTGGCGGTCTGGTGCGGGCTTATAGTCAGGCGGTGAGTCAGGCCCTCAACGATGCGCCTTTGGTCCCGATTCGTCAGCTCGAAACGCGCAGTTATCGCGCAGGTTTTGAGCATGAATCCCTTTTACGTCGCTTGGCGGAGCAGTATGATCTCACAATCCAAGTTGATTATCAGCAGCAGGTTCAACTGACGCTCGAAGGCGAAGCCGCACAACTCGCTGCCTGGTTCACACAAGCCAGCGAAGCCTGTAGCGGTCGCTTGCAGCAAGAAGCTGATTCCTCATCCCCTGATTCAGATAAGGTCTAATCTATGTCTTTCTCCCTGCGTCCCGATGATGTGACCCCCATCAGCCCTGAAGAGCGTGATCAACTGGCGCTGAAACTGACCGAAGAACAGCGCCATATCCTGCTCCATGAAGGCACAGAAGCGCCTTTTTGTGGCGGCTATTTAGCCAAATCTGGCCCTGGCACCTATCACTGTGCGCTGTGTGATCTTGCGCTCTTTGATGCGGCGCATAAGTTTGATTCAGGTACAGGTTGGCCCAGCTTTACTCAGCCGCTCGCCGCCAATCGTTTGCATCAAGTGGCGGATCATCGTTATGGCATGCAGCGTGTTGAAGTCCGCTGTGCCCGCTGCTCAGGCCATCAAGGCCATGTTTTTCCTGATGGGCCCGCGCCCACCGGCCTGCGTTACTGCATTAATTCGCAAGCACTGGTTTTTTATCCAGTATGAGTTTAGTATCTTGACCTTGTAGGCAAGCTTAGTTTTTTTAGGCTCACTGTGTTCTATTGGTTTATAAGGTGAAGTAGATGAAAAACAGTCTTTTTCTTGAGCAGGGTACGCATCGCATCCACTATCAGGTTATCGGGCAAGGCAAGACTTTGCTTTTACTGCATGGGGGGCTAGGGTGCTTGAATGAAATGCAGCCTTTAGCCGATCACCTAGCAGAGCGCTATCGTGTGATCAGCTTGGACTTTTCTGGTCATGGCTTATCGACTTTAGGACCTCAGCCGAGCAGCTATGCTGCTTATCAACACGATGTTGAGTGTGTGCTGAAGCATCTTGGTGTCGAGCATTATTCTGTGATCGGTTTCAGTGATGGCGGCATTGTTGGTTATCGGCTTGCGAGCGCCGCTGTGCAGCAGGTAGATAGCCTCATCACTTTAGGGGCGCAATGGCGTTTGCAGGATACTGATCCAGCGCGCCCCTTACTCGAGGGGCTCACTGCAGCGACTTGGCAAGCTCGCTTTCCTCAAGCTGTTGCCGATTATCAGTCTACTCATCCTCAGCCTGACTTCCCTGCCTTGGTCGATGCTGTGAAAAGAGTGTGGCTGGATACCTCGGCTCAGGGTTACCCAGACGAGTCGGTGACCAAGATCACCTGTCCGGTGCTGATTCTGCGTGGAGAGAGCGATTTTCTATTTACTTTAGATGAGGCGGTACAGTTAAAAAAACGTTTACCTAGCGCCCATTTTGCCAATCTGCCTTTCGCTTCTCATGCGGTGCATCAGGAATGCCCGACGTGGGTGTGTCAGCTTATAGACGCGTTTTTGGAACAGTATGAATAGGCCAGCCTAGAATCAAGGGGCTGCAGGCGTACGCCACCAAGGCGCGAGTAGCGGAATCAACAGCATTAGGGCGAGGATGCGAAAAAGATGATGCGCGGCGACAAAAACAGGATCGATCCCCAAGGCCAAAGCCATCATGGCCATTTCACCCACGCCGCCGGGTGTCATGGTCAACATCGCCGTGATCAGCGGAACGTCCAGCCACCAATGCATGATCCACGCACTGATGGCGGCGACAGTGAGACCCAGTAAGGACGCAGCTAAAGCGTGTTTGGCGATCCACACCATACTTTGCCACGGCGTGCCATAAAAACGGGCGCCAATCGAAGCGCCGAGCACCAGTAGCGTCACTGAGGTGAGTAGCCAAGGGCTCTGAAAGGGAAAGCCCAGTAAAGCCCAAGTTAAAGACCAGGCTAAAGGGCCGGTGAGTTCAGGGGTAGGAAAACGCAAGCGCTGACCCAGCTGCCAAGCTGGCCAGACACCCAACAGAAGCCAGAGATGCATCGCTTCCATCTGAGCGGGTTGCTGAGACAGCATGGGTTGGTGAGACAAAGTGGCGGCCGGCATCCAAGCCCACAGCAATGCAGGGACGAGCAGAATAACGAAGGTTAAGCGCAACGCGTGAGCCAGAGCAATTTGGCGTTCATCGCCACCTGCCTGCCCACCCATCATAATCATCGCCGTCATCGCGCCAGGCACCGCAGAAAACCACGAGCTGGCACGATCCATCCCAGCAATCCAACGAAAATAGCTGGCGACGACGATAATCATCACAGTCACGCCTAGGCACAGTAGCCCCAGACTCGCGGGCCATTGGCTCACCTGCATCAGCGTCTCTTGAGACGCCTGCCCACCCAAAATTAAGCCAAGAATACCCAAGAAAAAACTGCGCACCTTGGGATGCAAACCCACAGCACAACCCAGTTGACTGGCGATGAGATTGGCCAGCAGCGGGCCAAGCATCCAGGCTAAGGGTAGATGCAGCCAGTGAAATAGACTGCCGCCAAGGGCGCCAATCCACAGCATGCGCCACCAAGGTGTGCGCCAAAAGTCAAAAGAGGCAGAGTTCAACAAGGACACCACAGGATGCAGAAGAAAAAGAAGACGAGCTTAACAGAAAATCAGCGTTGAAGGACCATAGCGGCCTCTTGTGCTTTCAGTGCCTGCGCCGCTAGTGCATAGCCGCCTTGGCAGCCATCAATAAAATGCACATGACGTTGACGGCTTTCGCTAATCAAGCAGGTGAGCTGAGCGGCATGGCTTAAGTGCAAGCCATAAAAAAGTCGACCCGCCATTTTTTGCTCCTCTAGCCAAGCTTTGAGTGGTGCAAGTTCATTTTCATCAGCGGCAAAAATACAGCGATAGTACCCATCCAGCTTGCGGAAGTCAGTATTGGCGCGTGTCTCTTGCTTATATTCACCCCAATGCACTCCGCCGAGGTGAAGCTTGAGCAACATCATCACCTTGCCAAGCAGGGTTTCAAGGCGCAACTTGAACGCAGACCAGGTTGCGTTTGCTCCCGAAGCCGTGCGCACCAGTGTCTCGCTACGTAGCTGAGAGGGATCGAGTGTGAGTTCTAGCCCTGAAGCATCAAAGGGGAGGGTGTGGGCCAAAACATCCATCTTGTGGATCAACTGCTGATAAAGATCCAAGCGCTGCTTGGTGTCCGGTGTCCGCGCGGCCACAATACAGCTGACCATCCATTCCTTTGGGCTCGGGATCGCCTGCCAGCGACACTCAAAGCCTGAAAAATCAGCAGTGCTAAGATCTGCACCTTGAGGCACCGCCCATTGATCTGACTCTTTGATCAACGCCTCAGCTACCAGCAGGCCCTGACCACTAAAAAAAGTTTGTTGAAGATGCTGCGCTTGCTGATAACGGCAAACCGCTAAAGACGCGCTGGAACTGATCTCGCGATAAGGCAAAAGGCTGGCACGCATCGAAAGGCCAAAATAATGCTCAGCCAGATGCTGACAGCCGGCCAAAACATCGCGCACGACTTCAACATGGCTGGGAGGAATGCAAAAACTGGCACCATCGCCACCAAAAACATAGGGGATCTCTAAAGGGCGGAGAGCATTGAGTAGAGCTGCTACAGTGCAGCCTGCCAGCGAGTTGACTTCTCGATAACGCCCTGCTGCAACCGCTTGGGTTGAGTTGCGAATATCCGTGATCACTAACCACCAGTCCTCTGGAAGAGGATGGTAGGCTTCATGCTGAAAGACGTGTTGAAAATCCGTTATAAAAGGTAAACGACTAAAAAAAGACTCGTCTTGCGCCATGATCACTCCTCTTGATGCTTGATCGACTGCACCTTAAGCACTTAGCCCACCTAAAAGGCACGGGTATCCTGATTAACGGGCCGGCCTATTTAGCGTGGGGGCAGGCTTACTCTGCCTGCCTAAGTTGCTGATCAATAAGAAAAGGTCTTATTGCATCTGCCGCACATCTTTGATAAAACGTGCCTTATAGGATGAACCCCGCTCGCAGGATGCGAAAAGACTTTTTTTGCCATCTTGGGGCGGTAGCGTGCCCAGCTCAAACTGTTCTTTTGTACAGCTTATTTTTTCTTCCTTAGAATTGCCGCACGAAAAACAACCTGTTTTGCTTGTGTTTTCAAAGAAAAAGTTTTTTATATCAAGAGGTTAGCGAAAAAGCTAGAGAGTTAACGGGCATGCTTGACTCAATAATCTGCATGCAGGTTAGAGTTTTAGCAAATGAAGAGCCAAAGGCTGATCAGAGAAGGGTTTGAGGGCCATAGCGCTATTTTCTTGTCTTTGATTGAAAAGGCAAGCCCACTAATAAAAT
>NZ_JBANFI010000007.1:0-134404 GCF_045055655.1 Marinospirillum alkalitolerans
AAACCGTGAAAATAGCCCTAGCGTATCCATCCTCGGCTAATATGGCGGAAGGTCTCTGTTCCAGACTTTTCGAGCCACTCAAAATGGCAGCTGGATATCAACATTCCTGTTATCAAGGGCAGCTAGCAAGAATAGCGACCATCTATACGGTTCAATGATCTTAGTTTTATGACTTCTTTACTTGAATCAGTCCCCCTAGACCTTAGCGGTAAGAGGCTTGCGATAGAGAGATAAAGCGCGTTTAATAGCGATTTATCTGAGCAGCCTATGAATCTTTACCCTCTTCTTCATCTACTCAATTCATCACGCTTTGTTTCTGGTACCGAGCTCGGTCGTCAGTTGGCCTTGTCACGTGCTGCGATTTGGAAGCAGATCAAGCAGCTCGAGCAGCTTGGTCTTGAGATAGAGACACATCGCCAGCAGGGGTATCGTCTTAGCCAGGCTTACCGGTTCTTTGAACCTGCGCTGCTGAGTGCGGCATTAAAAGCGCAGACAGCACCTGTTGCCCATCTAGAAGTCTATCCTAGCTGCGCCTCGACTAATCTGCTCCTGCATGAGCGTCTGCAACAAGGCCAGACTATTCATCAGGCCATGATTGTGACTGACCTGCAAACAGCTGGCCGTGGTCGTCGTGGTCGTGCCTGGATCAGTCCTTTGGGCAGTTCGATCTGTCTCTCCTGGGGCTGGCGTTTTGAAGGCTCTGCACAGCAGCTCGAAGGTTTGAGTTTGGCTGTTGGTGTTGTGCTGGTGCAAGTGCTGCAAGAACTGGGTATTGAAGGTGTGGGCCTAAAGTGGCCGAATGATCTTTATACAGCTGAAGGTAAGCTTGGCGGCATCCTGATCGAGCTAGCCGGCGATCTTGCTGGCCCTTGTGAGTTGATCCTCGGTGTAGGCCTTAACGATACCCGGCCTCAACAGCAGGCTGAAATTGACCAACCTCTCGCATATCTAAGTGACTATACAAAGACACTGCCAGATAAGAACCAGCTAGCAGCGCTGCTGACACAAGCTGTATTTACACTATTGGCTAGCTACTTAGAGCAAGGATTTGCTGCTTACACCGAGAAGTGGAATGAGCTGCATTTATGGCGGGATCGACAAGTAAGAGTCTTAGCGCACGGACAGCAGGAGCAGGTGCGCCTTGGTGGTGTGAACCAGCGCGGTGAGCTTGAAGTTTTTAATCATGCCGGTGCTTCACGCTTTCTATCTGGTGGAGAAATCTCAGTGAGAGTAGAAAAAGATGATTCTGGATCTTGATATCGGCAACACGCTTTCTAAATGGCGCTTGAAGAGCATGGAGCAGGATAGAATCATCGAGAGGGGTTCGGTGTGGACTCGGGACCGCTGGGATGGATCGCAAGAGTTGCCTGATTTTCGTGATCTGAAGGCGATCCGCATTTCTAACGTTGCCGGAAAGGACATTTTGCGCAAGGTTGAGCGTCTTGCTAAGCGTTACCGCGTGAAGCTCTACGTAGCACGCTCATGCGAAGAATCCGCCGGCGTCAGAAACGGCTATCAAAAGCCGGAAGCGTTGGGTGTCGATCGCTGGATGGGTGTGCTGGCTGGTTATCATGCGTTGGGTGGCTGCTGCGTGATTGACTGCGGTAGCGCGATTACGATGGATTTTGTGCTGCCTGATGGTCAGCATCTAGGCGGATTTATTACCCCTGGAATGCGTCTGATGAAAGAAAGTTTGAAGCTTGGGACAAGCAACGTGCCATTTCAGCAGGATGATACCTATCAAGGATTAACTGTACCAGGCACAAGCACGCAGGAGGCGGTCACACATGGGATTTTTCTTGCAGCTGTAGGGCAAATTGCCCTCGCCTACGATCAGTTCTGCCAAAGTCAGAAACAAAAGTTGCCCGTTATTCTGACAGGTGGCGATGCAGAACTCATTCATCGAGGACTCAGTATTCATGCTTATATGTGGCCAGATATGGTCTATGCAGGACTTGAGCTGATCTTTCCTTTAACTGAGCAAGAGTTACAAGGGCAACTCTATGGGGCGCCGGTGCGTGCCAAAATCATAGAAAAAGTTGTTTTTGCTTAAAAAAAGCTTGCTGTTCTTTGTGTGAGCTGTTAAAGTTGCGCCCGTTGTTGAGACAGGCAGCTGATTTCTTGACAGTAAGCGTCAAGCCTATATAATAGGCGACCCTATGGAGGGATTCCCGAGTGGCCAAAGGGAGCAGACTGTAAATCTGCCGCGCGAGCTTCGAAGGTTCGAATCCTTCTCCCTCCACCATTTATTCCCAGGGCATGCGGGCATAGTTTAATGGTAGAACCTCAGCCTTCCAAGCTGATGACGCGGGTTCGATTCCCGCTGCCCGCTCCAGGTTTTGCTCATGTAGCTCAGGGGTAGAGCACACCCTTGGTAAGGGTGAGGTCGACGGTTCAAATCCGTCCATGAGCTCCATTGTTAAGGCCAGTAGCTCAATTGGCAGAGCAGCGGTCTCCAAAACCGCAGGTTGGGGGTTCGATTCCCTCCTGGCCTGCCAATCTTCCCCAGATTGGTATTCCATCCCCACAATTTTGATCTACCGCAAGGAGTTTGAGTTTCTAATGAAAGCTAAAGCTGAGGCTCAGCCGGCTAAACTAGATGGATTCAAATGGTTGCTGGTCGTTCTCCTGATTGTTGCGGCTGTTGTTGGCAATATGTTTTTCTCTGATCTCCCGCTCTTGTATCGGGTGGTCGGCGTCGTTGTGCTTTCCGCTGCGGCCTTCCTGCTCTTTGTCAGTACTGAGAAGGGCCAGAAGTTCTTGGTTATGGCAAAAGAAGCACGCACAGAAATCCGTAAGGTGATCTGGCCGACGCGTCAAGAGACAACGCAAACAACTTTGATCGTTTTAGCCGCTGTCGCGATCGTTGCATTGCTCTTATGGCTCATAGATATGCTTGTGAGCTCAGCAATTAAATTTCTGATCTACTAGGAAATCGTTATGGCAAAGCGCTGGTACGTCGTGCATGCCTATTCAGGCTTCGAGAAACAAGTGATGCGTTCATTAATTGAGCGCGTGAAGCTGAAGGCCATGGAAGATCACTTCGGACAAATTTTAGTGCCAACTGAAGAAGTGGTTGAGATGCGCGATGGTAAAAAGCGTCGCAGCGAGCGCAAGTTCTATCCTGGCTATGTTTTGGTCGAAATGGATATGAATGACGCAAGCTGGCACTTAGTCAAAGAAACACCCAAGGTTTTAGGCTTTATTGGTGGTACGCCAGAGAAGCCAGCACCGATCACCCAGCGTGAAGCAGACGCGATTCTGCAGCGTGTACAGGATGGCTCTGATAAGCCGCGTCCTCGTACTATGTTTGAGCCGGGTGAAGTGGTGCGTGTACTTGAAGGCCCCTTCGCTGACTTTAATGGTGTGGTTGAAGAGGTGAACTATGAGAAGAGCCGTCTGCATGTTTCTGTATTGATTTTTGGACGTGCAACACCTGTTGAACTCGAGTTCGGCCAGGTCGAAAAAGACTGATTTTTTTGGTGCCCGTCAGGGCAAATATTGGGAAGCCGTCAGGCGTTACTACCCTAGGAGAAGAGTGTGGCTAAGAAAGTACAAGCCTATATCAAGCTGCAAGTTGCAGCAGGCAAAGCGAACCCCAGTCCCCCCGTTGGTCCAGCTTTGGGTCAGCACGGCGTGAACATCATGGAGTTCTGTAAAGCGTTTAACGCACAGACTCAAGATGTTGAGCCAGGTCTGCCTATCCCCGTTGTGATCACTGTTTATAGCGATCGCAGCTTCACGTTCGTCACCAAGACACCTCCAGCGGCTGTTCTGTTGAAGAAGTCTCTGGGTCTGAAATCAGGTTCTGCTGTTCCTAACAAGAACAAAGTAGGCAAGATTACGCGTGAGCAATTAGAAGAAATTGCTAAGACCAAAGAGCCAGATCTGACTGCTGCCGATATGGACGCAGCTGTACGTACTATCGCAGGTACTGCGCGTAGTATGGGTATTGACGTGGAGGGCGTATAAGATGGCTAAGCTGACTAAGCGTCAAAAACTGATCGCAGAAAAAGTAGACGTTAACAAGTCTTACACAGTCGAAGAAGCGGTTGCTCTGCTCTCTTCACTGCCGCCTGTTAAGTTCAAAGAAACTGTTGAGCTGGCTGTGAATCTGGGTGTTGATCCACGTAAATCTGATCAGGTTGTTCGTGGTGCGACTGTTCTGCCCAATGGCACAGGTAACTCGGTTCGTGTTGCTGTGTTTGCTCAAGGTGCAGCTGCTGAAGCAGCTAAAGAAGCCGGCGCTGATCTGGTTGGTATGGATGATCTGGCTGAGCAAGTCAAGAAAGGCGAGATGAATTTTGATGTCGTTATCGCGGCTCCTGATGCGATGCGCGTTGTGGGTATGCTGGGTCAGATTCTTGGTCCACGTGGCTTAATGCCAAACCCCAAAGTTGGTACCGTTACGCCTGATGTTGCGACTGCGGTCAAGAATGCTAAAGCAGGTCAGGTGCGTTTCCGTACTGATAAGAACGGCATCATCCACGCTGGCGTTGGTAAAGTTGACTTTACTGCTGATGCAATCAAAGGCAACATTGAAGCGCTGTTGGCTGATCTGAAGAAGCTGAAGCCTTCTTCTTCAAAAGGCGTTTACATGAAGAAAGCGACCCTGTCGAGCACTATGGGTCCCGGCTTAACACTGGATCTTTCCAGCTTAAGCATCTAATGTAACTGGCCCTGCTGAATGCAGGGCTCAGTAAGACTTTGCGGTATCTGGTTTTGCCAGATCCCCTCAAAGACCGCAGGTGTCAATTCATGACTTAATTTCCTGCGCAGATGGAGATGACCGCCAGTATTTGTCGGTCCAACCATCATACCGACTCCGCATTGCGGAGGGTTGGAAACCGTAGAGTGAGACGACTAGGTCTTATCTCTAAAAGAGGAGCAAGTAATCGTGGCAATTGGTCTGAATGACAAAAAGGTGATCGTTGCTGAAGTCAACGAAGCCGCCAAAGCTGCTCTGTCCGTAGTCCTGGCTGATTCTCGTGGCGTGACCGTGAGTGCAATGACGAACCTGCGTAAGCAGGCTCGTGAAGCTCAGGTTGATTTGCGCGTTGTGCGCAACACCCTGGCTAAGCGCGCTTTCGAAGGTACTGCCTACGAGTGTCTGACTAACGAATTCGTTGGTCCTACTCTGATCGCTTTCTCTATGGAACATCCTGGCGCAGGCGCCCGTTTGTTCAAAGAGTTCGCAAAAAGCGAGAAAGAGTTTGAAGTCAAGGCAATGGCCTATGAGGGCGAGCTGATCCCAGCAAAAGACATCGATCGTCTGGCAACACTGCCAACTTACGACGAAGCGATCGCGAAGCTGATGGCAACTATGAAAGAAGCTGCTGCCGGCAAGCTGGTTCGTACTCTGGCTGCACTGCGTGACAAGAAGCAGGAAGAAGCTGCTTAAGCTTTTTCCATCAATAGATTTGAGTTTTAACTCACTAGATTTAGGTAAGCTAAAATGGCACTGAACAAAGAAGACATCCTCAACGCAGTTGCTGAAATGTCAGTAATGGAAGTTGTTGAACTGATCGAAGCAATGGAAGAAAAATTCGGCGTTTCTGCAGCTGCTGCAGTTGTCGCTGGTGGTCCTGCTGCTGGTGGCGAAGCTGCTGAAGAGCAAACTGAATTTGATATCGTTCTGGCCTCTGCTGGCGAGAAGAAAGTTAACGTTATCAAAGCAGTTCGCGAAATCACTGGTCTGGGCCTGAAAGAAGCTAAAGCCATGGTTGACGGTGCACCTGCAACTGTTAAAGAAGGCGCTTCTAAAGCTGATGCTGAAGCTGCAAAAGCAAAACTTGAAGAAGCCGGCGCAACGGTGGAACTCAAGTAATTTGCATGGCAGCCTAGGCTGCGATAGCACTCTGGCTGGTGGCGTAATCGCCGCCGGCCTTTTTCTGTTCAAGCTTAATGAATACCGATATTCTTAAGTTTTGCTACTGCAGGACTCGCCGATTCAACTGCCTAGGCAGACAGAGCACAGCTCTGAGGTGTGGTGACTACTTGCGGTCTGTTTCTGGTGAACAAGCTGGGGAAAACTGATGGCTTACTCGTACACTGAGAAAAAACGCATCCGCAAGGATTTCAGCAAACTACCACAGGTGATGGATGTACCCTACCTGCTGGCCATTCAGCTGGATTCCTATCGCCAGTTTTTGCAAGAAGACAAAACTGGTGACGCACGAACTGAAACAGGTCTCCATGCCGCCTTTCAGTCTGTGTTTCCAATCGAGAGCTACTCGGGCAATGCTGCCCTTGAGTATGTAAGCTATCGTCTGGGTACTCCGGCCTTTGATGTGAAAGAGTGCATCTTGCGTGGTGTCACCTACGCTGCACCCTTGCGCGTCAAAGTGCGCCTGGTGATCTACGATAAAGACTCACCGAACAAAGCCATCAAAGATATCAAGGAACAAGAAGTTTACATGGGAGAGATTCCTCTCATGACGCAAAACGGTACCTTCGTCATCAATGGTACTGAGCGTGTTATTGTTTCCCAGCTGCACCGCTCCCCCGGCGTTTTCTTTGACCATGACCGTGGTAAAACCCACTCTTCTGGTAAGCTGCTGTATTCTGCACGGATTATTCCTTACCGTGGCTCTTGGCTGGACTTTGAGTTCGACCCCAAGGATCTGGTGTTTGTTCGTATCGACCGTCGCCGCAAACTGCCCGCGACGATTCTGTTGCGTGCACTAGGTTATACAGCAGAAGAAATTCTGGCGAAGTTCTTTGAAACCAGCACCTTCTATCTAGAGGGCTTGGACGAGTATTCAATTGATCTCGTGCCCTCGCGCCTGCGTGGTGAGACCTCTTCCTTTGAGATCACTGATGCTGATGGCAAGGTTCTGGTAGAAAAAGATCGCCGTATCACGCAAAAGCATATCCGCCTGTTAGAAAAAGCGGGTATTCAGCGCCTGGCCGTCCCTGCTGAATATATGTTCGGTAAGGTGTTGGCGAAGGATATGATTGATCCTTCTACAGGTGAGTTGATCGCAGAATGTAACACTGAGATCAATCCTGAGCTGCTGGCCAAAATGAAGGCAGCTGGTATTCGCGAATTCGAAACCCTCTATACCAATGATCTGGACTGCGGTCCCTTCATGTCGGATACCTTGAAAGCTGACTCAACACGCTCTCAGCTCGAGGCTCTGGTTGAAATCTACCGCATGATGCGTCCTGGCGAGCCACCCACCAAAGAAGCAGCTGAGTCTCTGTTTGAGAACCTCTTCTTCTCTGAAGATCGTTATGATCTGTCGACTGTCGGTCGGATGAAGTTCAACCGCCGCCTGCGTCGCGATGAAGACACTGGCCCTGGCATCCTGACGCACGACGACATCATTGATGTGATGCGTGAAATGCTCAGCATTCGTAATGGTCAGGGTGAAGTCGATGATATCGATCACCTGGGTAACCGTCGCATTCGCTCAGTTGGCGAAATGGCCGAGAACCAATTCCGCGTTGGCTTGGTCCGTGTTGAGCGTGCTGTGAAAGAGCGCCTGTCTCTGGCAGAAAGCGAAGGCTTGATGCCGCAGGACTTAATCAATGCCAAGCCTGTTGCCGCGGCGGTCAAAGAGTTCTTTGGTTCGAGTCAGCTGTCTCAGTTTATGGATCAGAACAACCCTCTGTCAGAAGTCACGCACAAGCGTCGTGTTTCTGCACTCGGCCCAGGTGGTTTGACCCGTGAGCGCGCAGGCTTTGAAGTCCGTGACGTACACCCCACTCACTATGGTCGTGTCTGCCCCATCGAGACGCCTGAAGGTCCAAACATCGGTCTGATCAACTCTTTGGCGACCTATGCGCGGACTAACTCTTACGGCTTCCTTGAAACACCTTACCGTAAGGTACACGACAGCAAGGTCACCGATGAAGTGGTCTACTTGTCTGCCATTGAAGAAGGCCAGTTTGTTATTGCTCAGGCCTCAGCCAAGCTGAATGAGCAAGGTGAGCTGATTGATGAGTTGGTCCAGGTTCGTCATAAAGGCGATACCACCTTCGTGACACCGGATCAGGTTACCCTGATGGACGTGTCGCCACGTCAGGTTGTCTCGGTCGCTGCATCGATGATTCCTTTCCTTGAGCACGATGATGCTAACCGCGCTCTGATGGGTTCGAACATGCAGCGTCAGGCTGTGCCCACTTTGAAGGCCGATAAGCCACTGGTGGGAACGGGTATGGAACGTGCGGTTGCGCGTGACTCAGGCGTTTGTGCTGTGGCACTGCGTGGCGGTGTTGTTGATTCAGTTGATGCTTCACGTATTGTCGTGCGTATCAATGAAGAGGAATTGATCGGTGGCGAAGCCGGTATCGATATCTACAACCTGACCAAGTACACCCGTTCAAACCAGAACACCTGTATTAACCAGCGCCCAATCGTGCGTCCTGGTGATCGCGTGGTGCGTGGCGATATCCTTGCGGATGGCCCCTCGGTGGACATGGGTGAGCTGGCACTGGGTCAGAACATGCGTATCGCCTTCATGCCTTGGAACGGTTTTAACTTCGAGGATTCGATTCTGGTTTCAGAGCGCGTGGTGCAAGAAGACCGCTTTACCAGTATTCACATCCAAGAAATGACCTGTGTTGCGCGTGATACCAAACTGGGCGCAGAAGAAATCACTTCTGATATTCCCAACGTTGGTGAAGCTGCCCTTTCTAAGCTGGATGAGTCTGGCATCGTTTATATCGGTGCAGAAGTCGGTCCTGGCGACATTCTGGTAGGTAAGGTCACGCCAAAAGGTGAGACTCAGCTGACGCCAGAAGAAAAACTGTTGCGTGCGATCTTTGGTGAAAAAGCGTCGGATGTGAAGGATACCTCGCTGCGGGTTTCTACCGGCATGAAGGGCACCATCATTGACGTTCAGGTCTTCACACGCGATGGCGTTGAAAAAGACAAGCGTGCGATTGCCATTGAGCAGATGCAGCTTGATCAGGTGCGTAAGGATTTGAAAGAAGAATTCCGCATCGCTCAAGAAGCCACCTTTGCTCGTCTGCGCAATGCGCTGGCTGGTCAGAAGGTGAACGGCGGCCCTGATTTATCCAAGGGTGCAGAAATCACCGAAGGCTACCTGTCGGATCTGAAGCCGGATGAGTGGTTCAAAATCCGTATGCAGGATGAAGCCCTGAACGAACTTCTTGCGCAGGCCCAGCAGCAGCTGGAAGAGCGTCGTAAAGACATGGAAGAGAAGTTTGAAGACAAGAAGCGCAAGCTACAGCAGGGTGATGATCTCGCTCCAGGCGTTTTGAAGATCGTGAAGGTTTATGTGGCCGTGAAGCGTCGCATTCAGCCTGGTGACAAGATGGCTGGTCGTCACGGTAACAAGGGTGTTATCTCTGCCATTATGCCTGTCGAAGATATGCCTTATAACGAGCAGGGTGAGCCAGTTGATATCGTCCTCAACCCGCTGGGTGTACCTTCGCGGATGAACGTTGGACAGGTACTCGAGACCCACTTGGGTCTGGCTGCGAAAGGACTCGGTGAGCGTATTAGCGAACTGCTGGAGCAGGAGCGCAGCGCTCAGGTGAAGGAAATTCGCCAGTTCCTCGATCAGGTCTATAACCTGACTGGAGCCAAGCGCCACGAAGATCTCGATTCCTTCAGTGATGAAGAGATTATTCAGCTGGCGATGAACCTGAAGAAGGGTGTGCCTATGGCAACGCCTGTCTTTGATGGTGCAAAAGAAGAAGAGATCAAAGACCTTCTCGCGCTGGCTGGTTTGCCACGTAGCGGACAGATGGATCTCTATGATGGCCGTACCGGCGAGAAGTTTGATCGCCCAGTGACTGTTGGCTATATGTACATGCTCAAGCTCAACCACTTGGTGGATGACAAGATGCACGCACGTTCAACGGGTTCGTACAGCCTCGTCACGCAGCAGCCCTTGGGTGGTAAGGCCCAGTTTGGTGGTCAGCGCTTTGGTGAGATGGAAGTCTGGGCGTTGGAAGCCTATGGTGCCGCACATACCCTGCAGGAAATGTTGACGGTGAAATCGGACGATGTGAATGGCCGGACCAAAATGTACAAAAACATTGTGGATGGCAATCACAAGATGGAACCAGGCATGCCTGAGTCCTTCAACGTTCTGGTAAAAGAAATACGTTCTCTGGCGATTGATATCGATCTCGAATATTAATTGCCCTGGCCCAGAGGAATCTGGGCCAGCCCATCCAAGGGCTAGAAAGATTGCAATGGCGGGCGTTGCCCGCTGCTACTCCAACGGGAGCTGCGGCTGATGAAAGACCTGGTAAATGTATTGAAGACTCAGGGTCAACCTGAAGAATTTGAGTCACTCAAGATTTCTCTTGCTTCACCGGATATGATCCGTTCTTGGTCCTATGGTGAAGTCAAAAAACCTGAAACCATTAACTATCGTACCTTTAAACCCGAGCGGGATGGCCTCTTCTGCGCCAAGATCTTTGGTCCGGTCAAGGATTACGAGTGCTTGTGTGGTAAGTACAAGCGCATGAAGCATCGCGGGATCATCTGTGAGAAGTGTGGCGTTGAAGTCACCCAGGCCAAGGTGCGTCGTGATCGTATGGGTCACATCGAGCTGGCCTCACCTGTTGCTCACATTTGGTTCTTGAAGTCGCTGCCTTCTCGTATCGGCTTGATGCTGGATATGACGCTGCGTGATATCGAGCGCGTCCTTTATTTTGAAAGCTTTGTGGTGATCGAGCCTGGTTTAACCACGCTTGAAAAAGGCCAGCTGCTCAACGATGAGCAGTACTTTGATGCGCTGGAAGAATTTGGCGATGATTTTGATGCACGCATGGGTGCCGAAGCCATTCAGGCCCTGTTGCAAGATATCGATCTGAACGAAGAAATCGAACGCATTCGTGAAGAGATTCCTCAGACCTCTTCTGAGACGAAACTGAAGAAAATCTCGAAGCGCCTGAAAATTTTGGAAGCCTTCCGTGACTCCAGCAACCAGCCTGGTTGGATGGTGATGGAAGTGCTGCCTGTGCTGCCACCTGATTTGCGTCCTTTGGTTCCCTTGGACGGTGGCCGTTTTGCGACATCGGATCTAAACGATCTCTACCGCCGTGTGATTAACCGTAACAACCGTCTGAAGCGCCTGCTCGAGCTGAATGCGCCCGATATTATCGTGCGTAACGAAAAGCGGATGCTGCAAGAAGCGGTTGACGCGCTGCTGGATAACGGTCGTCGTGGTCGTGCGATCACCGGTAGCAACAAGCGTCCATTGAAGTCTCTGGCTGACATGATCAAGGGTAAGCAGGGTCGTTTCCGTCAGAACCTGCTCGGTAAGCGCGTTGACTACTCAGGTCGTTCGGTCATCACCGTGGGTCCAACACTGCGTCTGCATCAGTGTGGTCTGCCAAAGAAAATGGCTTTGGAACTCTTTAAGCCTTTTATCTTCGCCAAGTTGGAGTCCAAAGGCCTGGCGACGACCATCAAAGCAGCTAAGAAGATGGTTGAGCGTGAACTGCCCGAAGTCTGGGATATCCTCGCAGACGTGATTCGCCAGCACCCTGTACTGCTGAACCGTGCGCCGACTCTGCACCGTCTGGGCATTCAGGCTTTTGAGCCAGTTCTGATCGAAGGTAAGGCGATACAGCTGCACCCCTTGGTGTGTGCGGCCTATAACGCTGACTTTGACGGTGACCAGATGGCCGTTCACGTACCGCTGACGCTGGAAGCCCAGCTGGAAGCCCGTGCGCTGATGCTATCCACCAATAATGTGCTCTCGCCCTCGAATGGTGAGCCAATCATCGTGCCTTCTCAGGACGTTGTTCTCGGTCTCTACTACATGACACGCGAGAAGATTGGTGCGAAGGGTGATGGTCTGGTGCTGAGCAGCATCGATGAAGCCGAACGCGCTTATGCCACTGGTGCCGCCAGCCTCCATGCTCGCGTGAAAGTGCGTATTGAAGAAACAGCAAAAGAAATTGATTCTGAAGCTGAGACACGGACTTTTATTGCTGAGACGACCATCGGTCGTGCGCTGCTGTTCCGTGTACTGCCTAAGGGCTTGCCTTTTGAGCTGGTCAACCAGTCGCTGAGCAAAAAAGCGATCTCGCGCCTGATCAACGAAGCCTACCGCCGTGTGGGTCTGAAGGATGCAGTTATTTTTGCTGACCAGCTGATGTATACCGGCTTCCGTTACGCGACCTGGTCTGGCTGTTCGATCGGTGTGAACGACTTTGTTATTCCTGATGAAAAAGCAGGCATCATTGCTGAGGCTGAAGCCGAAGTGAAGCAGATCGAGCAGCAGTTTGCTTCGGGTCTGGTCACACAAGGCGAGAAGTACAACAAGGTGATCGATATCTGGTCAAAGGCCAACGATAAGGTCGCCAAGGCGATGATGGAAGGCATCTCAAAAGAGACAGTCACTGATGAAGCGGGGAATACGCATCAACAGGCCTCTTTTAACAGTGTCTTTATCATGGCTGACTCAGGTGCGCGGGGTTCGGCTGCACAGATACGTCAGCTAGCCGGTATGCGTGGTCTGATGGCTAAGCCAGATGGCTCGATCATCGAGACGCCGATTGTCGCCAACTTCCGTGAAGGTCTGAACGTACTCCAGTACTTCATCTCAACTCACGGTGCGCGTAAGGGTCTGGCGGATACCGCACTGAAAACAGCCAACTCGGGTTATCTCACACGCCGTCTGGTGGATGTGGCACAAGATTTGGTGGTCACTGAGCATGACTGTGGCACCGAGCAAGGTCTGACGATGCATCCTGTGATCGAGGGCGGCGATATTATCGTGCCTCTGTCTCAGCGTGTGCTGGGTCGTGTGGTTGCCCAGGATGTATTGAGCAACACGACGGGCGAACTGGTCATTCCAAAAGGCACCCTGCTTGATGAGAAGTGGTGTGATCGCCTCGATAGCCTGGGTGTGGACGAGATTATCGTTCGTTCTGCGATTACCTGTGATACACGCTTTGGCGTCTGCTCTCAGTGCTATGGCCGTGATCTGGCGCGTGGTCATCTGGCGAACGTGGGTGAGGCAGTGGGTGTTATCGCTGCTCAGTCGATCGGTGAGCCAGGTACTCAGTTAACGATGCGGACCTTCCACATCGGTGGTGCGGCCTCGCGGGCCTCAGCCATTGATAGTGTTCAGGTGAAGCATGGTGGCCATATCCGCTTCCACAACATCAAGTTCGTGGAGCGTGAAGACGGCAAGCTTGTCGCTGTATCGCGTTCTGGTGCGCTGGCAGTGGCAGATGCTCAGGGTCGTGAGCGTGAATACTATAAGCTGCCTTACGGTGCTGAAATCAGTGTTGCACATGGTGATGCTGTTGAAGCTGGTCAGGTCGTAGCGAAGTGGGATCCGCACACTCACCCCGTTGTGGCTGAGGTTGCAGGTCGTGTGCAGTTTGCTGATATGGAAGATGGAATCACCATCAACCGTAATATCGATGATCTCACGGGTCTTTCCTCGATCGAAATCATTGAAACCCAGCACCGTCCTGCCGCAGGTAAGGACAAGCGTCCGATGATGCTGCTGTTGGATAGCGAAGGTAAAGAAGTCACGCTGCCGGGCAGTCAGACACCCGTACAGTACATCCTGCCGGGCAAGGCTGTTGTCACCATTGAAGATGCTTCACAAGTGAAGGTCGGTCAGATTATTGCCCGTATCCCACAAGAAAGCAGTGGTAACAAGGATATCACCGGTGGTCTGCCACGCGTTGCTGACTTGTTTGAAGCGCGTCGTCCAAAAGAGCCTGCGATCCTGGCTGAATACGATGGTACTGTCTCGATGGGTAAAGAGACCAAAGGCAAGCAGCGCATCATCATTACACCGAATGATGGCGGCGACCCCTATGAGTTCTTGATCCCGAAATGGCGTAAAATCAACGTCTTTGAAGGTGAGACCGTTGAGCGCGGTGAAGTGATTTCGGATGGCCCGTCTAATCCGCACGACATCCTGCGTCTGCTGGGTGTCAGTGAGCTGGCCAAGTACATCACCACCGAAGTGCAGGATGTTTATCGCCTTCAGGGTGTTGGAATTAACGATAAGCATATTGAGGTTATCGTCCGTCAGATGCTGCGTAAGGTTGAAATCACTGAAGCGGGTGATTCAAGCTTTATCGCTGGCGAACAGGTCGAATACTTCAAAGTGATTGAAGAGAACGAGCAGCTTGAGAAGGCGAATAAGTTCCCAGCTAAGTATGAGCGTTTGCTGCTGGGTATTACCAAAGCCTCTCTGGCGACTGAATCCTTTATTTCAGCTGCATCGTTCCAAGAAACAACGCGCGTTCTGACAGAAGCCGCGGTCACAGGAAAGCGTGATCACCTGCGTGGTTTGAAAGAAAACGTGGTTGTTGGTCGTCTGATTCCTGCTGGAACAGGCTTGACCTACCATGCTCAGCGCAAAAAACGCCGCGAAGATCAACAAGTTGTTCTCAGTGGCCCAAGCGCGAGTGAAGTGGAAGCAGCGCTGACCAGTGAGCTGTCTGCACTGGAGCAGGATGAAGAGTAACAAGCTGCGGGGCCGTGAAAGCGGCCCTGCTACTTGACCTTGTGCCTCTTTAACTCGTAGAATGCGCTTCCTCAAAAGAGGGGATAGGTGCGTCTATCCATTTTGTTTGTATCCGAAATTTTAGTCAGATCTTGGTTTCAACAGGGTTTTAGACTGAAAAAAAGTGGAGTTTGCTTGCATGGCAACAATTAATCAGTTGGTTCGCAAGCCACGTAAACGTAAGGTAGCCAAGAGCGACGTTCCTGCGCTTCAGGCCTGCCCACAAAGACGTGGTGTTTGTACTCGTGTTTACACGACTACACCTAAGAAGCCTAACTCGGCATTACGTAAAGTATGTCGTGTGCGCTTAACAAACGGTTATGAAGTTTCTTCCTACATCGGTGGTGAAGGCCATAACCTGCAAGAGCACTCAGTTGTTCTGATCCGTGGTGGTCGAGTCAAAGACTTACCTGGTGTGCGCTATCACACAGTTCGCGGTGCGCTGGACACCTCTGGTGTACAAAACCGTAAGCAAGGCCGTTCTAAGTACGGTGCGAAGCGTCCTAAGTAATTTTAAATTAATAACCGTCTGATAAGAGTAAGGCTGGGCCGTTAGATATTTATTTGGTGTCCTAGAGTTACCTGAAGACCGTTTTGAGGGCTTATCATGCCAAGAAGAAGAGTTGCGGCGAAACGTGAAGTTCTGCCAGATCCTAAGTACGGAAATGAGCGTTTAGCTAAGTTTATTAACCATGTCATGGAAAGCGGCAAGAAATCCGTTGCCGAGCGTATCGTTTATGGCGCTCTGAGCAAAGTGGAAGAACGCACCAAGAAAGATCCTCTTGAGGTTTTTGAGAAAGCCCTTGAGTCGATCCAGCCGCTTGTCGAGGTTAAATCTCGCCGTGTTGGTGGCGCTACCTACCAAGTGCCTGTTGAAGTTCGTGCATCACGTCGTACCGCTCTGGCTATGCGCTGGTTGGTGGATTTCGCACGTAAGCGTGGCGAAAAGTCTATGGACCTCCGTCTGGCAGGTGAAATGCTGGATGCTGCAGAAGGTAAGGGTGCAGCGGTCAAGAAGCGTGAAGATGTGCATCGCATGGCAGAAGCAAACAAAGCCTTTTCACACTACCGCTTCTAAAAAAGGGGGCCCCAAGTGGCACGTAAGACTCCGATTAATCGCTACCGTAACATTGGTATTTGTGCGCACGTTGATGCAGGCAAAACCACCACGACTGAGCGTGTTCTCTACTATACCGGTGTAAACCACAAGTTAGGTGAGACGCACGATGGTGCATCCACAACTGACTGGATGGAGCAGGAGCAAGAGCGTGGTATTACTATCACCTCAGCTGCTGTGACCACCTTCTGGAAGGGGATGGATCACCAGTTTGAAGAGCACCGTATTAACGTTATCGATACTCCTGGGCACGTTGACTTCACGATCGAAGTTGAGCGTTCACTGCGTGTACTCGATGGCGCTGTCGTTGTGTTCTGTGGTTCTTCAGGTGTTGAGCCTCAGTCTGAAACTGTTTGGCGTCAAGCAAACAAATACGAAGTGCCGCGTCTTGTTTTCGTTAACAAGATGGACCGCTCTGGTGCTGATTTTGAGCGCGTTATTGGTCAGATCAAAGATCGCCTCGCGGCAACGCCAGTCGCTATTCAGCTGAATATTGGTGCTGAAGACGAGTTTGAAGGTGTGATCGATTTGATGCGCATGCAGGCCATCTACTGGAACGATGCTGACAACGGCATGACCTACGAGCTGCGTGATATACCTGCGCACCTGGTTGAGAAGGCCGAGAAGTACCGTGAAGAGATGATCGAAGCGGCCGCAGAAGCCAATGAAGAGCTGATGAACAAATACCTTGAAGAAGGTGAGCTCACCATTGAAGAAGTCAAAGCCGGTCTGCGTCAGCGCGTGATCAACAACGAAATCGTTCTGGCCATGTGTGGTTCTGCATTCAAGAACAAGGGTGTACAAGCTGTTCTAGATGCGGTTATCGAATACCTGCCTGCACCTGATGAAGTTGCGGCGATTGAAGGTGAGCTGGAAAACGGCGAAACCGGTACGCGTCCTGTTGATGACAAAGAGCCCTTTGCTGCTCTGGCGTTTAAGATCGCGACCGACCCCTTCGTTGGTACACTGACTTACATCCGCGTCTACTCGGGCGTTCTGGAAAGTGGTTCCGGTGTCTATAACTCCGTGAAGCAGAAGAAAGAGCGTGTTGGCCGTCTGGTGCAGATGCACGCCAACAACCGTGAAGAGATCAAAGAAGTGCGCGCTGGTGACATCGCGGCTTGTGTTGGTCTGAAAGATGTGACCACAGGTGATACCCTGTGCGACACCGATCACAAGATCGTTCTCGAGCGCATGGAATTCCCTGATCCAGTAATCTCGGTCGCCGTTGAGCCTAAGTCTAAGGCCGACCAAGAGAAAATGGGTATTGCGTTGGGCAAGCTGGCTCAAGAAGATCCATCTTTCCGCGTGAAGACTGACGAAGAATCAGGTCAGACGATTATTTCAGGTATGGGTGAACTGCACCTGGATATCATCATCGACCGTATGCGTCGTGAGTTTAAAGTTGAAGCGAATATCGGTAAGCCACAGGTTGCCTACCGCGAAACCATTCGTAAGAAGGTGGAGCAAGAAGGTAAGTTTGTGCGTCAGTCAGGTGGTCGTGGTCAGTATGGTCACGTTTGGCTGAAAATCGAGCCACTCACCGATAAAGGTGAAGATGGCGAGAAGACTTACGAATTCGTTAATGAAATCGTTGGTGGTGTAGTGCCACGTGAATACGTTCCTGCTGTAGATAAAGGCTGTTTTGAGCAGCTGCAAAACGGCGTATTGGCTGGCTACCCAATGATCGATGTTAAGGTAACCCTCTTTGACGGTTCTTACCACGACGTCGACTCTAACGAAATGGCCTTCAAAATTGCTGGTTCTATGGCAATCAAAGAAGGTGCTAAGAAAGCAGGTGCTGTGCTGCTTGAGCCAATAATGAAGGTTGAAGTGGTCACGCCTGAAGACTACATGGGCGACGTTATGGGCGATTTGAACCGCCGTCGTGGCCTTGTTCAGGGTATGGATGACATTCCAGCAGGACGTGTTATTCGTGCCAAGGTGCCGCTTGGCGAGATGTTCGGTTATGCAACCGACCTGCGCTCAGCGACCCAGGGTCGTGCCAGTTACTCCATGGAGTTTCTTGAGTACGCCGAGGCGCCGGCTAGCATTGTTGAAGCCGTAATTAAACAGAAGTAATTTAAATCTGCCGTTAACTGAAGAGGTTATCGTTGTGGCTAAAGAAAAATTTGAACGTAGTAAACCCCACGTCAACGTTGGTACGATCGGTCACGTTGACCATGGTAAAACCACTCTGACTGCTGCTCTGACTCGTGTTTGTGCAGAAGTCTTCGGCGGCACCGCTGTTGCATTCGACGGTATCGACAATGCGCCTGAAGAGCGTGAGCGCGGTATTACTATCGCTACTTCGCACGTAGAATACGAATCAACTATTCGTCACTACGCGCACGTCGACTGCCCAGGCCACGCTGACTATGTTAAGAACATGATCACTGGTGCGGCGCAGATGGATGGTGCAATCCTGGTTTGTTCCGCAGCTGACGGCCCCATGCCTCAGACGCGTGAGCACATCCTGCTGTCTCGTCAGGTTGGCGTTCCTTACATCGTTGTGTTCATGAACAAAGCGGACATGGTTGACGATGAAGAGCTGCTGGAACTGGTTGAGATGGAAATTCGTGACCTGCTGTCTATGTACGACTTCCCAGGCGACGACACTCCAATCATCATCGGTTCTGCTCTGATGGCTCTGAACGGCGAAGATACCAATGAAATGGGTACCACCGCTGTTAAGAAGCTGGTTGAAGCTCTGGATGCTTACATCCCTGAGCCTGAGCGTGCGATCGACAAGCCATTCCTGATGCCTATCGAAGACGTTTTCTCTATCTCTGGTCGTGGTACTGTTGTGACTGGTCGTGTAGAGCGCGGTATCGTTAAGACTGGCGAAGAAATCGAAATCGTTGGTATCGTTGACACAGTAAAAACCACCTGTACTGGTGTTGAAATGTTCCGTAAGCTGCTCGACGAAGGTCGTGCTGGTGAGAACATCGGTGCCCTGCTGCGTGGTACTAAGCGTGACGACGTACAGCGTGGTCAGGTTCTGGCCAAGCCAGGCTCAATCAAGCCGCACACCCAGTTTGAAGCAGAAGTTTACGTTCTGTCAAAAGACGAAGGTGGCCGTCACACGCCTTTCTTCAAGGGCTACCGTCCTCAGTTCTACTTCCGTACAACTGACGTAACGGGTTCTTGTGAACTGCCAGAAGGCGTAGAAATGGTTATGCCTGGTGACAACGTGAAGCTGGTTGTTACTCTGATTGCACCTATCGCTATGGAAGACGGTCTGCGTTTCGCAATTCGCGAAGGTGGTCGTACCGTTGGCGCCGGTGTTGTTGCCAAAATCATCGCTTAATTGTTGATGATTTAGAAAAAGAAGAGGGTCTCTGGTCAGAGGCCCTCTTGTTTTTATATAAACTTGCTGCCTAGGGTTTGACTTCTTCTGAATCCTGACACTATAATGCTGCTCCTTTTTTAAGGGCAGAAGTTGTCTGTACCTGGTAGTCCGTATCGGAGCATTGGAAAAATGCAAGACCAAAAAATCCGTATTCGGCTGAAATCGTTTGATCATCGTCTGATCGATCAGTCTGCGCTCGAAATTGTTGAAACTGCGAAGCGTACTGGTGCTCAGGTGAAGGGTCCGATCCCTCTGCCGACTCGTAATGAAAAGTTTACTGTGCTGATCTCTCCGCACGTAAACAAAGATGCACGTGATCAGTACGAAATTCGTACCCACAAGCGCGTTCTCGACATCGTTGAGCCAACAGAAAAAACTGTTGATGCACTGATGAAGCTTGAACTGGCTGCTGGTGTTGACGTGCAAATCAGCCTGGGTTAATCCAGCTGGTCTATTGAGCGTTTCGCGTCGAGAGGCGCTATACAATTGAGATAGTGGAATGCCCTGGAAAAGGCAGCCATAGCGGGTGATAGCCCCGTACACTAATAGGAGGCATGAAATGGCTCTTGGTTTAGTCGGTAAGAAAAGCGGCATGACCCGCATTTTCACCGAAGACGGTGTTTCTATACCTGTCACCGTGATTGAAGTCACTCCTAACCGTGTCACACAGCTGCGTTCACTTGAAGTGGATGGTTATGTTGCTGTGCAGGTTACTGCTGGAACACGCAAAGCCAAGCATTTGACTCAAGCGCAAGCCGGTCACTTTGCTAAAGCTGGCGTAGAAGCGGGCAGCATTGTTCGTGAGTTCCGTCTTGAAGACGGCCAGGACAGCCCAGAAGTTGGTGCTGAACTGTCTGTTGATCTCTTCGCTGCTGGTCAGCTGATTGATGTTACTGCCACATCTAAAGGTAAGGGTTTCCAAGGTGCTGTTAAGCGCTGGAACTTCCGTACCCAGGATGCGACTCACGGTAACTCTCTCTCCCACCGTGCACCTGGCTCTATCGGTCAAAACCAAACTCCTGGACGCGTGTTCAAGGGTAAGAAAATGGCCGGTCAGATGGGTAATGAGCGCGTCACTGTACAATCCTTGGAAATCGTTCGTGTAGATGGCGAGCGTAATCTGCTGCTGATTAAAGGCGCAGTTCCAGGTGCGACTGGCAGTGATGTGATTGTTCGTCCCGCCGTCAAAGCTCGCAGCTAAGAGGATAGACATATGAACCTGAATCTTGCCGGAGCTCAGGGTACTGTCGAAGTATCTGATGTGACCTTTGGAAAAGAATTCAATGAAGCACTGGTGCACCAGGTTGTTACAGCCTACCTGTCAGGTGCCCGTCAGGGTAGCCGTGCGCAAAAAACCCGTGCTGAAGTTGCTGGCGGTGGTAAAAAGCCTTGGCGTCAAAAAGGAACTGGTCGTGCGCGTTCTGGTACAGCCACTTCTCCAATCTGGCGTAAGGGTGGCGTGACCTTTGCTGCGCGTCCACAAGACCACAGTCAGAAAGTCAACAAGAAGATGTATCGCGCGGCGATGCGCTCTATTCTGTCAGAATTAGCGCGCCAAGACCGTCTGATCGCTGTTGAAGACTTTGCTGTTGATGCACCTAAGACTAAGTTGTTAGCGAACAAGCTGGCTGAAATGCAGCTGGAAAAAGTTTTGATCGTCACTGCTGAGTTGAATAGCAACCTGTATCTGGCTGCTCGCAACCTGCCTCATGTTGACGTGATCGAAGCCAGTGCCGCTGACCCTGTAGCTCTGATTGCCTACGAAAAAGTGTTGGTCACTGTGCCAGCTCTGCGTCAATTCGAGGAGAAATTAGGATGAATCAGGAGCGCGTATTTCAGGTATTGCTCGGTCCACACATGACCGAGAAAGCTGCCATCCTTGCTGATAACAAAAATCAGTTTGTATTTAAGGTAGCTCAAGATGCGACCAAGCCTGAAGTCAAAAAAGCAGTAGAACAGCTTTTTGATGTCAAGGTTGAGTCTGTGCGCGTGGTCAATGCCCGCGGCAAAACTCGCCGTACACTGCACGGCATCGGTCGACGCAAAGGTGTTCGCAAGGCCTATGTAAGCCTCGCGGAAGGTCAATCGATCGATTTCGCTGACGCGGAATAAGGCAAGAGGTTGAATCATGGCAGTTATAAAAGCTAAGCCAACATCAGCCGGTCGTCGTCACCTCGTTAAAGTGGTGAACAAGGATCTGCACAAGGGTGCGCCTTACGCACCATTGGTAGAGACTCTGCGTAAGTCTGGCGGCCGCAATAATATGGGACGTATTACTACTCGTCATATCGGCGGTGGTCATCGTCAGCATTACCGTATTATCGATTTTAAGCGTAACAAAGACAGCGTTGTCGGCATCATTGAGCGTTTGGAATATGATCCCAATCGTTCAGCTAACATCGCTCTGGTGAAATACCTGGATGGTGAGCGTCGTTACATCATTGCCCCTAAAGGCGTGAGTGCAGGCGATCAAATCCAGTCAGGTGTTGATGCACCAATCAAGCCAGGTAATACCCTGCCACTGCGCAACATGCCTATGGGTGCCACAGTTCATTGTATCGAACTGAAGCCAGGTAAGGGTGCTCAGATGGCGCGTTCAGCTGGTGCCTCAGCTCAGCTGGTCGCTCGTGAAGGTGCTTATGCCACTTTACGTCTGCGTTCAGGTGAGACGCGCAAAGTGCTGGTAGACTGCCGCGCCACTTTAGGCGAAGTCAGTAACTCAGAGCACAGCTTGCGTGTATTGGGTAAAGCTGGTGCAAGCCGCTGGCGTGGTGTTCGCCCAACGGTTCGTGGTACAGCGATGAACCCAGTGGATCACCCTCATGGTGGTGGTGAAGGCCGCAACATGGGTAAGCATCCAACTACGCCTTGGGGTGTGCCAACCAAGGGTTACAAAACTCGCAAAAACAAGCGTACGAACAATCTTATCGTTCGTCGTCGTAAAGCGAAATAACGTTAAGGGGATACCGCTGTGCCTCGTTCACTGAAGAAAGGTCCTTTCATTGACCTTCATCTGCTGAAAAAAGTGGAAGTTGCGGTCGCAGGTAACGACAAAAAGCCAATTAAAACTTGGTCGCGTCGTTCAATGATCATTCCAGATATGATCGGCCTGACAATTGCAGTCCACAATGGTCGCCAGCATGTACCGGTTTACATCACTGAAGAGATGGTCGGTCACAAGCTGGGTGAATTTGCTGCTACGCGTACCTATAAGGGACATGTAGCTGATAAGAAAGCCAAGCGCTAATCTAGGAGGTTATGATGGAAGTCGCCGCAAAAATGCGTGGTGCCCGTCTGTCCGCACAGAAGGCCCGCTTGGTTGCTGATCAGGTGCGTGGAAAGAAGGTTGCCGATGCACTGAATCTGTTAAGCTTCAGCCCTAAAAAAGCAGCCACGCTGGTAAAAAAGGTTCTTGAGTCTGCGATTGCTAATGCAGAGCACAACAACGGTGCAGATATTGATGAGCTGCGTGTCTCAACCATTATGGTTGATGAAGGCATGACAATGAAGCGCATTAAGCCACGTGCCAAAGGTCGTGCTGATCGTATTCTTAAGCGCACTTGCCATATCACCGTTAAGGTAGCAGACCGGTAAGGAGTCACCCTATGGGTCAGAAAGTCAATCCAACTGGAATACGCTTAGGTATTGTCAAAGATCATACCTCGACTTGGTATGCTGAAGGTCAAGCCTATGCTGACAAGCTGAACAATGACTTGGAAGTACGCAGCTTCTTAGAAGAGCGTCTTAAGCAAGCCGCTGTTAGCCGTATCCAGATCGAGCGTCCAGCTAATAACGCTCGTGTCACCATTCACACTGCGCGTCCTGGCATTGTGATTGGTAAGAAAGGCGAAGACGTTGAGCGTCTGCGCAAAGATGTATCTGATATGATGGGCGTGCCTGTTCATATCAATATTGAAGAAGTTCGTAAGCCTGAACTGGATGCCGGTCTTGTTGCGCAAAGCGTAGCTGGACAGCTTGAGCGCCGCGTCATGTTCCGTCGTGCTATGAAGCGCGCGGTACAGAACGCCATGCGTCTCGGTGCCAAGGGTATTAAAATCCAGGTCGGTGGTCGCCTTGGTGGTGCAGAGATTGCTCGCTCTGAGTGGTATCGTGAAGGTCGTGTACCTTTGCACACTCTGCGCGCAGACATCGACTACGCCACTGCTGAAGCCCACACCACTTACGGGGTGATTGGTGTGAAGGTATGGATCTTCAAAGGTGAGATCCTAGGCGGGATCGAAGAGGTGCGTGCGAATGCTGCAAAACAGCAACAGCCTGCACCCAAGAAGAAAGGTTCCAAGTAAGGGGATAGTCGATGTTACAGCCCAAGCGTACAAAATTTCGCAAGATGCACACCGGCCGCAACCGTGGTCTGGCATTGCGCGGAAACAAGGTTAGCTTTGGTGAATTCGGTCTAAAAGCTACCGGTCGTGGTCGTTTGACTGCGCGCCAGATTGAGGCGGCACGTCGTACTATGACTCGCCACATCAAACGTGGTGGTAAAATTTGGATTCGCGTTTTCCCAGACAAACCGATTACTGAAAAACCATTAGAAGTTCGTATGGGTAAAGGTAAGGGTAATGTGGAGTATTGGGTTGCCCTGATCCAGCCTGGAAAGGTTCTCTACGAAGTAGAAGGCGTTTCTGAAGAGCTGGCTCGTCAGGCATTTGCTCTTGCAGCCGCCAAACTTCCCATTCCGACAACTTTTGTTAAACGGACGGTGATGTAATGAAAGCTCAAGAACTGCGTGAGAAATCCGCTGACGAGCTCAAGGAACAGCTGCACAGTCTGTTGCGTGAGCAGTTTCAGCTGCGCATGCGCAAAGTGACAGGCCAACTTGGTCAGACTCACTTGCTCAAGCAGCTGCGTCGCGACGTAGCACGGGTTAAAACCGTGCTCAACGATAAGGCAGGTAATGAATAATGGCCGAAGTCGAAAAGAAAGCCAGAACAGTCACCGGTAAAGTGGTGAGCGATAAAATGGACAAGTCCATTACTGTAAGTATTGAGCGCAGTGTGGCTCACCCACTTTATGGTAAGTACGTCCGCCGCTCGACGAAGCTTCATGCTCATGATGAAGTGAACGATGCTCGCATCGGTGACACCGTAACCATTCAAGAAACTCGTCCTCTTTCAAAGACGAAATCTTGGAAACTGGTTGAGATTGTTGAGCGGGCTAAAGAAGTCTGATGATCAGACTTCTGAGCTGCTTAAAGTTTGGAGATAACTCATGATTCAGACGCAATCAATGCTGGATGTTGCCGATAACAGCGGCGCGCGTCGAGTAATGTGCATTAAAGTCCTCGGTGGTTCACACCGTCGCTATGCACGTGTTGGTGACATTATTAAAGTTACCGTTAAAGATGCTATCCCGCGTGGTAAGGTGAAAAAAGGTCAGGTTCTTAAGGCTGTGGTTGTCCGCACCAAGGCACCGGTACGTCGTCCCGATGGCTCCGCAATCCGTTTTGATGGCAATGCTGCCGTTATTCTGGATAACAAGGATGCCCCAATGGGGACCCGTATTTTCGGGCCAGTGACACGTGAGCTGCGTGGCGACAAGTTCATGAAGATCATTTCCTTGGCACCTGAAGTGCTGTAAGGAGCGAGGCCGGTTATGCGCAAAATCAAACGTGACGATGAAGTCATCGTCATAGCAGGCAAAGACAAGGGTAAGCGTGGCACTGTAAAGCGTGTATTGAAAAATGATCGCTTTATTGTATCAGGTGTGAATATGATCAAGCGCCACACGCGCCCAAACCCCTATGCCAATCAGCCTGGCGGCATTATTGAGCGCGAAGCGCCCATTCATGCTTCCAACGTTGCCATTTTCAATAATGAAACGGGTAAAGCTGATCGAGTAGGGTTCAAGGTCCTGGACGATGGTTCCAAGGTACGTATTTTCAAGTCGACTCAAGCTGAGATCGGCGCCTAATCAAGTCAGGTATCAGCATGGCTAGATTGAAAAAGCTTTACCAAGAAGAAGTAGCAGCCAAACTGAAGCAAGAGCTTGGCTTAAAAAATGTAATGGAAGTGCCACGGATCACCAAGATCACCCTGAATATGGGTGTCGGCGAAGCCCTTAACGATAAAAAGTTAATGGAAAACGCTGTGGCTGATCTCGAAAAACTTAGTGGACAAAAGCCAATCGTGACTAAAGCACGCAAATCAATTGCAGGCTTTAAAGTTCGCGAAGGCTGGCCAATCGGTTGCAAAGTGACTCTGCGTGCCGAGCGCATGTGGGAGTTCTTAGATCGCCTGGTCGACATTTCAATTCCGCGTATTCGTGACTTCCGCGGTTTGAATCCTAAGTCTTTCGACGGTCGTGGTAACTATAGTATGGGTGTGCGTGAGCAGATCATCTTCCCCGAAATCGATTACGACAAGGTGGATAAGGTACGCGGTCTGGATATCACGATCACGACAACCGCCCGTAATAACGACGAAGGCCGTGCGCTGCTAACCGCGCTGGGCTTCCCGTTCAAGAAGTAAGGGGATAGACATGGCTAAGGTTTCCATGCTTCAGCGTGAGCTCAAACGTGCTAAGCTGGTCGAGAAGTACGCAGCCAAGCGCGCTGAGCTGAAGGCAATCATTGCTAATCCACAGACCTCGGAAGAGGACCAGTGGGCAGCATTGCAGCAACTTCAGAAGCTGCCACGCGATTCTAGTCCTTCACGTCAGCGTAATCGCTGCCGTGCAACAGGACGTCCGCATGGTTTTTATAACAAGTTTGGCCTGGGCCGTAACGCGCTGCGTAAAGCAGCTATGCGTGGCGATGTTCCCGGTCTGCGCAAGTCCAGCTGGTAAGCAGGATCCAGGAGTGCAAAGCGAATGAGCATGCAAGACACCCTGGCGGATATGGTTACCCGTATTCGCAATGCACAAATGGCAACTAAACAGACGGTCACCATGCCGTCTTCCAAGATGAAAGTGGAAGTTGCCCGGGTGCTGAAAGAAGAAGGTTACATTGCTGACTACCAAGTCTCTGGCGATGTTAAGCCTGAATTGACTGTCACTTTGAAGTACTTTGAAGGTAAAGCGGTCATCGAGAAGATCGAACGTGTGAGCAAGCCAAGTCTGCGTCAGTACAAAGGCAAGAGCAATCTGCCTAGCGTTGCTGGTGGCCTGGGTGTCGCGATTGTTTCCACCTCTAAAGGTGTGATGACTGATCGTGCAGCACGTGCGGCCGGTGTCGGTGGCGAAGTCATCTGCACCGTGTTCTAAGGGAGAGTATAATGTCCCGTGTAGCAAAGCAAACGATTGAACTGCCAGCTGGTGTTGATCTTCAGATCAAAGACGGCACGCTGACTGTAAAAGGCAGCAATGGCACACTTGAGCTTTCCTTGCACAAGCAAGTTGATGTTCAAGTCGAAGATAAAACTGTGAAGGTCGCTGCGGCGAACCCTAACAGCAAAGCCGCCTGGGCTCATGCCGGAACTACCCGTGCACTAGTCAACAATATGGTGACTGGTGTTTCTCAAGGCTTTACTCGTACGCTTGAGATCAATGGTGTTGGTTATCGTGCACAAGCCAAAGGGCAAACCATTAATTTAACCTTGGGCTTCTCCCATCCTGTGGAGTATGCGCTGCCGGCTGCTGTTACTGCTGAAACCCCAAGCAACACGCAAATCGTTCTGAAAAGTGCTGATAAGCAGCTTTTAGGACAGGTTGCTTCAGAAATTCGTAGTTTCCGCCGCCCTGAGCCTTATAAAGGCAAGGGTATCCGCTATAGCGATGAGCAGGTTCGTCGTAAAGAAGCCAAGAAGAAGTAAGGCAGGGTTATGAACGCGAAGAAAGAATCTCGTTTACGTCGTGCCCGCCGTGCCCGCGCCAAAATACGCGAGCTGGGTGCGATCCGGTTGTGCGTCAATCGCACGCCGCGGCATATTTATGCACAGATTATTTCCGCCGATGGCGGTCAGGTTTTGGCCAGCGCCTCAACTCTGGATTCTAGTCTGCGTAGCGGTGCGACCGGCAACATCGATGCGGCCACACAAGTCGGCAAGTTAATTGCTCAACGTGCAAAAGCGGCAGGTATTTCCGCCGTTGCTTTTGACCGTGGCGGTTTTAAATATCATGGTCGCGTAAAAGCCCTCGCTGATGCGGCTCGTGAAGGCGGCCTGGAATTCTAAAGGGTGTGACAATGGCAAATATCGAAAAAAATGCCGGTGACCTCCAGGAAAAACTGGTACAAGTCAACCGTGTTGCCAAGGTAGTGAAGGGCGGTCGAATCTTCGGCTTCACCGCACTCACTGTTGTAGGCGACGGCAAAGGCCGTGTGGGTTTTGGTCGTGGTAAGGCGCGTGAAGTGCCAGTCGCTATTCAAAAGGCGATGGAACAGGCGCGTCGTAACATGGTTAACGTCCAGCTGGATGGTACAACCCTACAGTATCCTGTACGTGCTGCGCATGGCGCTTCTAAAGTGTTCATGCAGCCCGCTTCAGAAGGTACGGGTATCATTGCCGGTGGTGCTATGCGCTCTGTGCTGGAATTAGCTGGCGTCCAGAACGTTTTGGCCAAATGCTATGGTTCGACTAACCCGGTCAACGTTGTCCGTGCAACAGTGAAAGGTCTGGCTGCGATGCATGCACCAGAAGATATCGCTGCTAAGCGTGGCAAGACCGTAGAAGACATTCTGGGGTAATACCATGGAGAAATTAAAAGTCACTCTGGTGCGCAGCCCTATCGGTGTTTTGCCGAAGCATAAGCTGTGCGTCAAAGGTTTGGGCTTACGCCGGATCGGCCATCAAGTCGAGCTGGAAGACACTCCCGCAGTACGTGGCATGATCAATAAGGTCAACTATCTGCTGCGCGTTGAAGGAGCTTAACCATGTATCTGAATGATTTGAGCCCAGCACCTGGTTCTAAGCCAGCTGCGAAGCGTGTCGGTCGTGGTATCGGTAGCGGCTTGGGTAAGACAGGTGGCCGTGGTCACAAAGGTCAGAAGTCACGCTCAGGTGGTAAGGTTTCACCAGGTTTTGAAGGCGGTCAAATGCCTTTGCAGCGCCGTTTGCCTAAGTTTGGTTTCACTTCACACAAGGCGCCTCTTAGCGCTGAAGTGCGTTTGCATGAAATCGCTCAGGTAGAAGGTGATCTGGTCACTCTGGAAACCCTGAAAGCTGCTGATCTCATTAAAGAATCTACTCAGTTTGTTAAAGTGATTCTTTCTGGTGAAATCACTCGCCCTGTCACTCTGAAAGGCATCAAAGCCACTAAGGGTGCTCGTGCAGCGATTGAAGCGGCTGGCGGTAAAGTCGAAGACTAAAAAGAATCGAGGATGAAATGGCGAAATCCGGAAGTTTACCAGGTCAGCAAAGTGGGTTGAGTGAAGTTTGGGCCCGCCTCAGGTTCGTGGTGCTTGCGATCCTAGTTTATCGCATAGGTGCGCATGTTCCTGTTCCTGGTATTAATCCTGATCAGCTTGCTGCCATCTTCGAGCAAAACCGAGGCACCATCTTGGACATGTTTAACATGTTCTCGGGTGGTGCTTTGGAAAACATGAGTATCTTAGCACTGGGTATCATGCCCTATATTTCTGCTTCGATTATCATGCAGTTGCTGACAGCAGTGATGCCTAAGCTGGAAGCACTGAAAAAAGAAGGTGAAGCCGGTCGCCGCAAGATTAACCAATACACCCGCTACGGCACGGTGTTTTTGGCGTTTATCCAGGCGATAGGTATGTCAGTAGGTCTGGCAGGGCAAAGCGGTGTTGTTTACCTGGCTGACTTTAGTTTCTTCTTTGTCGCCGTCACAACGCTGGTCTGTGGTGCTGTCTTCCTGATGTGGTTAGGTGAGCAGATTACAGAGCGCGGTATAGGGAATGGTATTTCCTTGCTGATCTTTGCAGGTATTGTTGCAGGTTTGCCAGGTGCGATCGCCGGCTCGCTTGAGATAGCACGCAGTGAAGGTAGCTGGAATTTGATCCCCTTGCTGATCATTGGCCTGCTTGGTATTGCTACTGTCGCCTTCGTGGTGTTTATTGAGCGTGGACAGCGCCGTATTACTGTCAACTACGCTAAACGCCAGGTGGGTAACCAGGTTTATGCAGCTCAGTCTAACCATCTTCCTCTGAAGGTGAATATGGCGGGTGTCATTCCTCCCATTTTTGCTTCCAGTATTCTGCTGATGCCGGCCTCGATAGGTCAGTGGTTTGGCAGTGTAGAAGGTTGGTCGATTTTGCAGGATCTGGCACAGTTGCTCGCCCCTGGTGCGCCACTGTACATCTTGCTTTTTGCGCTGAGTGTTGTATTCTTCTGCTTCTTTTATACAGCCCTCATGTTCAACCCCAAAGAAATTGCTGAAAACCTGAAAAAATCAGGCGCTTTTCTTCCCGGGATCCGTCCTGGTGAACAAACAGCCAAGTATATTGATGGGGTGGTCACTCGCCTGACTCTCTTTGGCGCACTGTATATTACGGCTGTTTCTTTGATGCCTCAGTTTTTGCAGGTAGCCTGGAATATTCCCTTCTACGTTGGCGGCACATCTTTATTGATTGTTGTTGTCGTAGTGATGGATTTTATGGCGCAGCTGCAATCTCACCTGATGTCGCATCAGTACCAGAATCAGTCTTTGCTTAAAAAAGCTAACCTCAAGGGTTATGGCCGTCGCTAGATGGTGATCTCTCAGGGTATGGAGTGAAAGATGAAAGTTCGTGCATCTGTTAAGAAGATCTGTCGTAACTGTAAGATCATTCGTCGTCGTGGTTCTGTTCGCGTTATCTGCATTGAGCCACGTCACAAACAGCGCCAGGGTTAATCCTGGACAGGACCACTAGGTGCAACTACCCCTTGAACATTTTCTTGTCAGGGGGTATCCTTTTTCGCCCTTTGTGGACATAAAAACTGGAACCGATCTTTAGTCGGTTTGGAATCGGAGTAAATTGAATGGCACGTATTGCTGGTGTCAACATCCCCGATCACAAACACACTGTGATCTCGTTAACCTATATCTTTGGTATCGGTAAAACGCGTGCGCAGAAGGTTTGTGCTGAGGCTGGAATTCTACCCACTCGTAAAATCAGTGATTTATCGACTGAAGAGCTGGATAACCTGCGTAACGTTGTTGGTCAGTTCACTGTTGAAGGTGACCTGCGCCGTGAAGTTACACTGAACATTAAGCGTCTGATGGATCTGGGCTGTAACCGTGGTATTCGCCACCGTCGCAATCTGCCTGTTCGTGGTCAGCGCACCAAAACTAATGCGCGCACTCGTAAAGGTCCGCGTAAACCTATTCGTAAATAAGCAGTAGCGAGTTTTCTCGCGCTGCCATTATTCAGGAATGTTAAATACTATGGCTAACCCGCGCACTCGTAAAAAAGTTAAAAAGCAGGTAGTGGATGGTATCGCCCATATCCACGCCTCTTTTAACAATACGATCATTACGATCACTGATCGCCAAGGTAACACCCTTTCATGGGCTACTGCTGGTGGTTCGGGTTTTCGTGGTTCTCGTAAGAGCACCCCGTTCGCAGCTCAGGTAGCAAGCGAACGTGCCGCTAATGCGGCAGCCGAGTATGGTCTGAAGAACGTTGATGTCATGGTTAAGGGACCTGGTCCTGGCCGTGAGTCTGCTGTTCGTGCCCTGAACGCTGCTGGTTTCAAGGTCACCAACATCACCGATGTGACCCCGATTCCACACAACGGTTGTCGTCCACCGAAGAAACGCCGCGTATAAGGAGGCAGATCCATGGCTCGTTACTTAGGTCCAAAGTGCAAGCTCTCACGTCGTGAGGGTACTGATTTGCTTCTTAAGAGTGGCGTCGTCCCTTTTGAGAAGAAGTGTAAACATGAAACTGTACCTGGTCAGCATGGCCAGCGTCGTGGTCGTCTTTCTGACTACGGTTTGCAGCTTCGTGAAAAGCAAAAAGTTCGTCGTATGTACGGTGTGCTGGAAAAGCAATTCCGTAACTACTACAAAGCAGCTGCTCGCATGAAAGGTGCGACAGGTGAGAACCTGCTGCAACTGCTTGAGTCGCGTTTAGACAATGTTGTTTACCGCATGGGCTTCGGCTCCACGCGTGCCGAAGCACGTCAGTTGGTCAGCCACAAGTCTCTGACTGTGAATGGCAAGACTGTCAATGTCGCGTCTTTCCAAGTTAAGCCTGGTGATGTTGTTGCTGTGCGTGAAAAAGCAAAACAGCAGTTGCGTATCAAAAGCGCATTGCAAATTGCTGCACAGCGTGGCGATGTCTCCTGGATTGAGGTTGATGCAAACAAGATGGAAGGCACGTTCAAGTCTACGCCTGAACGCACTGACCTCTCAGCAGAAATCAACGAAAACCTCATCGTCGAGCTCTACTCTAAGTAATTTGGGTAGCCGTCTGGCAGTCTAACAGGTGTTTCTATGCAGCGTTCAGTGACAGAGTTTCTTCGTCCCCGTGATATCAAGGTGGAAACCTTGTCTCCGACTCGGGCTAAAATCATTCTTGAGCCTTTTGAAAGAGGTTTTGGGCATACTTTGGGTAATGCCCTGCGCCGTATCCTTCTTTCTTCTATGCCTGGCTGCGCGATTGTCGAGGCAGAGATTGAAGGCGTTGAGCATGAATATAGTGCCCTAGAGGGTGTTCAAGAAGATATCATTGAGATTCTTCTTAACCTCAAGCAAGTGGCTGTCAAGATGTTCACTCGTGACGATACTGTCGTGACGCTGAGTAAAACAGGTCCTGCGGTTGTCACGGCGGGTGATATTCAGGGTGATCATGACATCGAGATCGTCAATCCTGACTTGGTTATCGCACATTTGAACGAAGGCGCGCAGCTTAATATGAAGCTGCGTGTTCAGACTGGACGTGGTTACGTTCCAGCTGATGCCCGTCTTTCAGATGAAGACGAGACACGTCCAATTGGCCGTTTGGCCTTGGATGCCACGTTTAGTCCTGTTCTGCGTGTCGCTTATGCTGTTGAGGCTGCGCGTGTTGAGCAACGGACAAACCTGGATAAGTTAGTGATCGATTTAGAGACAGATGGCACTTTAGACCCTGAAGAGTCTATTCGCCGTGCAGCAACTCTGCTCCAAGAGCAGCTCGCTGCCTTCGTCGATCTGGAAACAGATAAACAACAAGAGCCGGAAGTAGAAGAAGACCAGATAGATCCAGTCTTGCTGCGTCCGGTGGATGATTTGGAGCTGACCGTTCGTTCTGCGAACTGCCTAAAAGCTGAGAACATCTATTACATCGGTGACCTCATCCAGCGCACTGAAGTCGAGTTGCTGAAGACCCCTAACCTGGGTAAAAAGTCACTGACAGAAATTAAAGATGTACTGGCTACTCGGGGCTTATCTTTGGGAATGCGTCTTGAGAACTGGCCACCTGCTAGTTTAAAGGGCGATGACAAAGTCAGCGCTTAAGGTAACTTCAAGTCTTCACGGTTTGAAAGGATAAACGACAATGCGTCATCGTAAGAGTGGTCGTAAACTCAATAGAAATAGTGCACACCGTAAGGCCATGTTCAAAAACATGAGCATTTCTCTGGTTGAGCACGAATTCATCAAAACAACTCTGCCAAAAGCAAAAGAGCTGCGTGGTGTGATTGAGCCTTTAATCACCCTAGCTAAAGTGGATAGCGTTGCAAATCGCCGTCTTGCTTTTGCTCGCACAGGTTCTAAAGAAGCTGTTGGTAAGTTGTTTAACGATCTGGGCAAGCGCTTCGCTAACCGTCCAGGTGGTTATGTTCGTATCTTAAAGTGCGGCAATCGTACTGGTGACAACGCGCCTATGGCTTACGTTGAGCTGGTTGATCGTGCACCAGCGGCTGATGCTGAATAAGTAGCAGTCGTTCCAAAAGCCAGCTTATGCTGGCTTTTTTTATGCCTGGATTTTACGGCAGGCCATTGATGGTGACAGGTTTGATAGTCGCTTTCTAACAGGCACAAGACCAGCGCCAGCATCCGTGCTGTGCGGGCTTTAAAGGCGCGATGAGCGGTGTTTATAGGGAGAGGCTAGGCTGGGGTCAGCCTGGGTCTTAAAGCGCCTGTGCATCCATAAATACTGCTCTGGATGAAGACGAATCATTTGCTCCAGCACTTGATTGACGCGAGTAGCATCTTGCAGTGCATCGTCACTCGGAAAGTTTTCGAGCGGAGGCAGATACTCCAGCGTATAGCTACGTTGATCTGGATTGCGATGCATCCGCAAAGGCAGTACAGGTGCGCCGGTCATCTTGGCAATGCGCGCGGTCATGGTGACACTGGCCGCAGTGACGCCAAAGAAGGGAGCAAAAACACTGACCTTGCGCCCAAAATCTTGATCAGGTGAGTACCAGACAGCCTTGCCTTGGCGTATACGCCTGACCAGCGCCTTTAAATCCTTCTGCGGCACCATTTGCTCATAGTGTTTTAAGCGACCTTGCTGAATAAAGGCATCCATCACTGGGTTCTTGTGCGGCTTGTAGATGGCATCACCAGGGTAGAAGAGGGTATGCAGCGCTCCACCTAGATCCAGCATGGAGAAATGCGCGCCAAGTACGAGTACGCCCTTGCCTTGTGCGAGTGCCTTGTCCATATGCTCGCGGCCAAGAAAGGTCACGCGTTCTTTGAGCTCGCTGACATCGCGCACCAGACAGGTGGCGACTTCGACCAAGCCGATTCCATTTGAGATAAAGCTTTCTTTTACCAGCTCGCGTTGTTGTTGGGGTGTTTTCTCAGGAAAGCACAGCGCAATATTGATCTCGGTGTAATGCCGCCGTTGACGTGCAAAAAGATAGGCCAAGCGGCCTATCATGCGTCCTGTGCTGATTTTGAGTGGCCAAGGCAGCCATGCCAGCAGCTTAAGTAGCAAGATGACGGCATGGGTGGGCCAGTAGCGAGGGTGCCAGGTGTGAGTGGGATAGACGCGTTTTGCCATGGATGCTTAGTTCTGTCCCGAGGTTTCGGCAATCAGCCAGCGGTTTAAATCCTGCAAATCTTGCCGATTGAGTGATCCGGCAGCACGCTTGAGGCGCAGTTGATTGACCAAATAGTTATAGCGCGCAGCATCATAGTCACGCTGCTTGGCCCACACAGCTCGTTCAGCATTTAACACATCCACGATATTGCGTGTACCCACTTCATAGCCTATCCGTGTCGCTTCAAGGGCGCTCTCTGCTGAGCGTATGGCTTGGGCCTGGGCTTGTACAGTGAGTACATCAGTATTGACCTGAGTAAAGAGGCTGCGTGTTTGCTGGAGAACCTGGCGTCGAGCGAGTTCTTCAGAGAAGCCAGCTTCTTCAAGACCTGAACTGCTGGCTGCGATTTGTGCACTGGTCCGACCACCGCCATAGAGTTCTAGTTGCGCGCGGACGCCAACCACCGTGGTGGTGTCAACGCCTTGTGGGGTGGCTTCTGAATTATTGCGATGCGAGGCATAGAGCGCGACGCTGGGAAGATGGCCTGAGCGTTCAGCGCGCAGTGCTTCTTGGGCCGTGCGTACACCAGCGGCGGCACTTTGCAGGGCTAGGTTATTATTGAGCGCCATCTCGATCCAGCTTTCACGGGTATTCGGCGTGGGTGGTGTCACTGGCGTATGATCGACCAGCACATGCAGCTGGGGGTAGCTCTGGCCGGTGAGTTGTTCTAGCGCTTCATAGCTGATCAGCAAACTGCCCTCTGCACCAATGCGCGCAGCATGGACGCCATCATAGGCTGCCTGGGCCTCAAGGACATCGGTGATGGCAATCAAGCCAACTTCATACTGCTCTCGCACCTGATCAAGCTGGCGTTGGATGGCCTGCTCTTCAGCCTGGAGGGCGCTGAGGTTGTCTTCTGCTCTGAGGACGTTGAAATAGGCTTCCGCTGTACGGAGCAGCAGGTTTTGCTCGGCATCGCGGAACTGAGCTTCCGCCAGAGCAAAGGCTTGTTGTGCGGCGCTACGTGCATACCAAGCTGGGCCGCTGAACAATACCTGCTCGGCGCTCAGGCTTAATGCCAGATTATTGGTGTCATCATTCACATTGTCAGAAGTATTCGACCAATCCGCTGTCGCGTTGATCGAGGGCAGTAAGCGAGAGGTGGCTTCACTGACGCGAGCTTGGGCCTGATCAAGACGCGTGCGCTCAATGGCGAGTTCTGGGTCTTGCTGTACGGCGTCCTGGTAGACCTGCCAAAGATCTGCGGCCAAGGTCGAGGTGGAAAGGGTCATCGCCATAATGGCGGCAGCGAGAGCTTGACGGCGCATAAGAAAGAGTTCCTTTAGGCTTAAATGGTGAGCTAGTCTAGCGAATTTAGACTTATCAGTCTACTTGGGGGCTGAAGATTTTCTGGGCTGAGTTCATAGAGGAACAGCCTGTTTGTGATGCATCTTCTGGTGATCTTGCATGATGATTCACCTGCTTATGGGGCCTGTGACAGTGGATGGTCTATTTTGGCATCGCAGCAAAAGTGATCCACAAAAAACGACGCAGATAAATAGATATAAAAGCAGTCTATAGAAAGCTTGATTGACGCCACAACTTGCATTAGTTTTAGCACTTTATGGAGGAGAATGCATGGACCGTCAATTTATGACACTCGGCTTCTATGCGGGTTTCGATCAATTTTTTAAGCCAACCTATGACATTCTGAATTACGAAAAAGAAAAAGTCTTTGGTGATACAAAGCTGATCAAGCAGTTGCTGAGTGATAAGGTCATGAAAAGTGAGAATGACCTTGAAAATCTTGCGCTCTACTTACAAGAGCAGCAGGTTTTGCATCCTTCAGGACATCTGATCGCCGGCATCGTTTTTGATCGTGCTTTGCGAGAAAAGGTATTGATTGAAATTCCTGTGCGCGAGGATGAAAAACGCTTTGCGCTGGCGTGGAGCACGGTACACAAGCTAGAAACCGTCAAGGGTGGGCTCAAGCGCACAGTGAAGCTACCCATCGGTGTTTTTGATGCAGGGACGCCGTTGCGCACGATTATTCTGGGCCTGATCCCCGCCTTTCCGCAGTTTGATATTGAGCTGGCCTTGCAAGAAGGCGTGAACAAGATGCTGGTGATGCGCCGTGAGCAGCAGCTCAAGGATGCGGCCCCGAGCGCCTAGCCTTCTCTAGCTGGTTTGAGGCTGTGGCGATACCAGCTGGTTCTCACTAAGTTTCAGATTCTGTTCTTGGATACGTTGGATCAGCTTATCTATCAGCTGGTCTTTGAGCTTTTCACGCGTGATTGGCGATAAGTTCTTCAGTGCCTGACGGCTGCAACGAAACAGAATGCTTTGCTCTAATACGACAACACTGCTGGTGCGCGGCATCTCTTTAAGAAAGCCCATTTCACCAATAATCTCCCCTGCGTGTAGCTGGGCCAAGGCCACTTGCTCTCCAGCTTCATTACGTCGTCTGACTTCCAGCAGGCCGCTTAAGGGCACATAGAGTGTGGTGTCGAGGGTGTCTTGTTGAATGATGGTTTCGCCAGGTTCGGCTATCACCAGCATGCCTTTGCCTTCAACTAATAGCAGCTTTTCATTGGCATCAAAACCGTCAAAAAATGCTACGCGATCAAGCAGCTGGATCATTTTATGGCGCAGAGTCGCAATTTGTTTCATATCACTGTCCTCCCATGAGTTCTTTCATCCTAGCAGCAGAGAAGAGATCGAGGGTCTTTTTATAGGCCCTGTGACGCCATTCACTGTTGATCGGTTTGATATCGATCCAAAAAGACCTGCGCAGGCTGAGGTTGTCCATACAAGTAACCCTGATGGTGGGTGCAGCCGACGCTGAGCAGGAATTCCCTTTGTTCGGGAGTTTCCACCCCTTCGGCGACCACCTGGAGTTCGAGATGCTGGGCCACGGCCATCATGGTTTCGACTAGCAGGGCATCGCTCGAATCCTGCGGCAGGCCGCGCACGAAGGAGCGATCAATTTTCAGCTCATTAATTGGTAGCTTCTTCAAATAAGAAAGAGAGGAATAGCCTGTGCCAAAGTCATCGATCGAGAAGCGGATGCCAAGCTTTTGCAGCTCCAGCATGCGCTCTGATGATTGCTGGAAATCGGTAATCAGCAAACCCTCTGTGACTTCTAGAGTGAGGCGCTCGGGATTGGCTTGAGACGCCGCCAGTCTGGATTGAATTCGCGCGACAAAATCTGGGTTACGGAATTCACGTGGGCTGATGTTAACGGCAAACTCCAACTCTGGATAGCGCACAGCCAGCGCAAGTGTTTGCTGGAGTACCCAATCGCCGAGCTGAAGGATCAGCCCGGTTTCTTCGGCCAGCGGAATGAAGACATCGGGTGGAATCAGCCCCTTCTCGGGATGCGCCCAACGCAGCAAGGATTCGCAGCCATAGATCTGCCCTTGTGCGTTATTTTTAGGTTGCAGATAAAGGCGCAGCTGGTCGAGTTCGAGCGCCTTGCGTAGCTCACCCTCAAGCAAAAAGCGATCTTCAACCTGATGCTGCATGCTGGGATGGAAGCGCTTCCACAGGCCGCGCCCTGCTTCTTTAGCCGCGTAGAGAGCAATGTCAGCCTCTTTGATCAGTTCATTCAGGCCGCGATCAAATGCTGAGCATAGCGTTAGCCCTAGGCTGTTACCAATCAGATATTCGGCCTGATCAATAATAAAGGGGCGTTCCAGTTCTCGATGCAGGTGCTCAATGCGTTGTTCAAGCTGTGGCCGGGCTGTTTCCTCTGGGCCATCCTCTGTCAGCAAAAGAACATATTCATCGCCACCAAAACGAGCGAGCCGATCGCGCGATTGAAGCTGGGCCTGTAAGCGTTCGGCCACGGCGATCAGCAGTCGATCGCCATGTGTATGCCCTAAGGCATCGTTGATATTCTTGAAGTGATCCAGATCGATAATCGCCAGCCCAAGCAGGCTTTGCTGTGGAGGCAGCTGTTGGCAGAGCTGGATAAACTGCTCATGCAGCAAGAAACGATTTGGCAAATGAGTCAGTGGATCATAATAGGCCAGTTGGCGAATGCGTTCTTCATGGGCGTGGCGCTCGGTCAAATCACGACTGATACCCAGAACACCGACAAAATCCTCTCCTTGGCTGATCAGGGGCGCTTTAATCTTATCTAAGAGTTTGCGCTGCCCATTAGGGAAGCGAGTCCATTCTTCATGACGCAGTGGGCGCTGGTTGGCAAGCACTTGCAGGTCAGAAAGATGGAATGCCTTCGCTTGCTGAGCATCAAAAAGCTCAAAATCGGTGCTCCCCACTATGTCCTTGGCAGGCTTGCCGACAAACTCTGCAAAGCGGGCATTGGCGCCAAGATAAACACCCGCTTTGTTTTTGAAGAAAATCAAATCAGGAATTGAATTCAGTAGCCCTTCAAGAATGGCGGTTTTTTCTTGCAACTTCTTTTGTGCGCGGCGTCTTTGACTGATGTTCCATACCAGCAGTGCAATCACCAGCAGCTGGATCGCAAAGGCCAGCCACATCAGCTGCAGATGCTGCTGTTTACTGCTCAATAGATGTTGATAGCGCTGCTCTGCCAAGGTCTCCAAACGACTGGTGTAATCTAACAGCTGGGCATCAACCAGTTGACGACCACTGATGTCGATAATGACGGAAAACAAGAGCTGTTCGCCGTCATCGCTGAGGAGCGGCCAAGAGTAGACTTCGACGGTGCGAATCTCACCCGAGCTGAGTCGATGGGGAAAGATAAAGTAATTGCGGTTTTCTGTTCGAGCCAGTTCACGCTCGATATCGACATCGGCTGGATCCAGTGCATTGATCTGCTGGATACGCATCTGCTGGAGCTGCTCAACAGAATAGCCATAAAAACGGGCGGCCGCACGGTTCGCTGCGCGTATCTCTCCGCTGGCTGGATCGATGACCAGCATCACTGCACCGTATTCTTCAAAGAAGCGCTCTGGCAATTGAGAGGCAAAGCTAAAACTAGCAGCCTGCACCCATAACCCAAGAGAAAAAAGGCAAGCAGCAATCAGCAACCAAGGGGCAAGAGGACGGCGCGACCAGCGCTGAAATAGACGCATCTAGCCTCCGACGCGCTTGATACGATAGCCTTTCTTTTCTAGATAGGCTTGGAGCTTATCGCGCTGATCGCCTTGAATCTCGATAGCGCGTTCTTTGATGGCACCACCTGTGCCACAAAATTTCTTCAATTCAGCCGCGAGCTTCTTTAATTCCTCCAAGGGAAGGGGAATGTCATAGAGTGCGGTGACGCCCTTGCCCTTGCGGCCTGCCGTTTCCTTACGCATACGGATGGTGCCAGAGAGTCCTGCCAAATAGGCTGCTTCTTCTTGTGTGGCACATTGGCAAGCTTGAAGAGCTTGTGTGCACTCAGGGCATACTTGACCTTGGTCTGTGGAGTACACCAGACGACTGAGTTGATCTTGCAGAGACGGCATAAAAAAGGAAACCTCAAAAAGCTGGCTTAATGCGCCATAAAAAAATAACATTTCGTTGCAAGGGTTTTCTATCATAACTTTGAGAGAGAGAAGATGCGACATCTAGTTATTGGCCTCGCCACCACGAGCCTACTGTTGTTGAATACGCTGGTGGGGATTCTGCCAATGATGGTTTTTGCTTTGTGTAAGCTGTTGATTCCTATCAAGCCAGTGCAGCACTTTTGTTTTGAAGCTGTGCGTTGGATTGCCAGCAACTGGGCCAGTATCAATGCGTTGATTTTTGGCTGGCTGACCCCTGTGCAATGGGAGGTCCGTGGCCAGCAGGATTTGCGCCGCGATCACTCCTTACTGGTGGTCTCGAATCATCAATCCTGGGTGGATATTCCGGCATTGATGGCCGCGATTCATGGTAAAGCGCCATTTTTCACCTTCTTTTTAAAGCGTGAACTGATTTGGGTGCCACTGTTGGGCTTGGCCTGGTGGGCGCTGGAATACCCCTTTATGCGCCGCTTTAGTGCCGAGCAGCTGCGTCGTCGCCCAGAGTTAAAAGGCAAGGATTTAGAGATCACCCAAAAAGCCTGCCAGCGTTTGCAGGGGCGGCCTGTTTCTCTAGTGAACTATCTTGAAGGCACACGCTTTACACCAGCTAAAAAAGAACAGCAGGGCTCTCCCTACCGTTATCTGCTCAAACCCAAATCAGGCGGCATGGCATTTACCTTAAAGGCGATGGGGCGTCAGCTCACTCGTTTGCTTGATGTCACCGTCGTCTATACCAGTGCCACGCCGCCGACTTTTTGGGCCTTGCTCAGTGGTCAGGTAAAGCGGGTGATCATAGATTTGCGTGAGCGGGATATTCCACAGCAGTGGTTAGAGGGAGACTATCAACAAGATCCGCAGTTTCGTGCTGATTTTCAAGCCTGGGTGAATCAACTCTGGGCCGATAAAGATCAGCTCATTGCACAGATTCGTGAACAGGAGGGCTGTGACTCAGCCTAGGTGAAGAAAATGGACTTACAGACACAGGCGGTCAGCGCATTGAGCCGATTGAACGGCCCTTTGCTGGCCCCCTTGATGAGAAGGATACGCCATGCGCTGGTGGTGATGAACGACCAGCGCGAAGTCTTGTATGTCAATCCAGCTTATGAGCGGCTGACTGGCCAGACGCTACAGCAGCTAGGTGGTACGCCTTTTTCGCTGAATCTACAGGCTAAGAACAATCTACGCCTTCAGCAGCAGATAGAAGAAGCGCTGGCGCAGTATGGAACTTGGGAAGGTAAGGTCTGGGATTATCGCCGCGATGGCACCGCCTACCTGCAGCAGGTGAGTATCGAGGCCGTGTACGATGATCAGGGCGCACTGATGAACTATTTGTTCTTATTCAGTGATCTGAATGAACAAGGTATCGCGACTGCTGAATTAGAGCGCCTGACCCACTATGATCCGCTCACTGAATTGCCGAATCGCATGTTGTTTCGTAATCGGCTTGGTCATGAGTTTAATATCTCCAATCGTCATCAGACCCGTACTGGTTTGATTTTGCTGAATCTGGATCGCTTTAAAGTGATCAATGATGCCTTTGGTTTTGCAGCGGGTGATCAGTTGTTGATCGAAATTGCCCAGCGCTTACAAGGAGGTATCCGCCGCACAGATTTGCTGGCGCGTCAGGAACAGCGTCAAGAACGCGATGCGGATTTAATCTCGCGTATGGGCGGGGATGATTTCTCTTTTGTATTAAGTGAGCTGCGTAAACCGGATGACGCGGCCATCGTCGCAGAGCGTTTATTGGGTACGCTTGAAGCCCCCTTTTATATTGGCGATGAAGAGATCTATGTCTCAGCCAGTTTGGGTTTGGCTGTCTATCCAGACAATGCCCATACAGAAGATGGCTTGTTGCAGTGTGCAGAAACTGCTTTAAAGCGTGTTAAGCGTGAAGGCCGAGGTGGCTATCGCTTCTTCTCCGAGGATTTGAATATCGCCAGCGCCAAGCGGGTACGCCTAGAAGCCAAGATGCGCCATGCCATTTTGCATCAGGAGTTCCAGCTGTATTATCAGGCCAAGCAGGATCTGCAAACAGGTCAGCTGGTCGGCGTGGAGGCCTTGATTCGCTGGCCGACTCCCGAGGGCATGATTTTACCGCAGGAGTTTATTCCTCTGGCTGAGGATACAGGGCTTATCAATCCGATTGGGCGCTGGATTTTATTTCAAGCGCTCAAGGATAGCGTCAAGATGAGCCAGGCCTTAGGCTATCCGCTCACCATCGCTGTCAATCTCTCGATGCGCCAGTTTCAGCGCCCAGGGCTGGTGGAGCTGGTGGCCGAGGCTTTACAGGTCACAGGGATCGATCCCCAGCTGGTGGAGCTTGAAATCACCGAAAGCATGGTCGTCGACAAGGTCGATGAGGCCATAGCGACCATGCAGGCCTTGCGTGATCTGGGCGTGGAGCTGGCTATTGATGACTTTGGCACTGGCTATTCTTCGATGGCCTATTTGAAGAACTTCCCCGTCAATACGTTAAAAATCGATCAGTCTTTTGTGCGTGATCTGCACGGCGAGGCCTGCAATACCAGTATTATTACTGCGGTGATTGGCTTGGGGCGGGGCTTGGGGATGCAGGTGGTGGCCGAAGGCGTTGAAAACCAGCAGCAAAGAGACCTGTTGCAACAGGTAGGCTGTCATCTGGGTCAAGGCTATTTTATCGGCTACCCCTTGCCTTTAAAGATTTTATTGGAGCAATGGCAGCATGCAGAATCCACCGATTAAAGATCCGCTCAGTGGTCGCTTTTTTGGCGAAGAAGACACTTCCTATCAGGCCGCAGGTGGACAAGAAGGCCTTGCGCGTCTTTGTGCTGCTTTTTATCGGGTGATGGAGACAGATCCCCAGGCTGCCACGATTCGTGCCATGCATCGTGAGGATTTGAGTGAATCCATTGATAAGCTCACTTGGTTCCTCTGCGGCTGGTTAGGCGGCCCGATAAGTTATCGTGATCGCTATGGACCGATTAACATCCCCAAGGCGCATGCTCATTTGGATATAGGGCCTGCCGAGCGGGATGCCTGGCTCAGCTGTATGCAGCAGGCTTTGGATCAGCAGGATTACACCCCGGAGTTCAAACGCTATCTGATGGCGAGCCTATGGCGGCCTGCTGATTTTAGCCGAACGCGCGATGCTTGATCTTCGTATCAGAACAGCCTGAACGGGGCGAGATGTATGGCCCATAATAAAAAAGCCGACGCACTATAAAACTATGCGTCGGCTTTTTGCATTCCAGCTTACTGGACTTGAGGGACCAGCTCACCACGCAGATAACGCTCTGCCATGTCATCCAGGCTGAGCGCACGGATTTTGCTGGCATGGCCTGCGGTGCCAAAAGCTTCATAGCGGGCAATACAAATATCGGTCATGGCTTTTTGTGAGGCCTTCAGGTATTTGCGTGGGTCAAATTCACTGGGGTTTTGTGCCAGGAACTGACGCACAGCACCGGTGGAAGCAAGGCGTAAGTCTGTATCGATATTGACTTTGCGCACACCATACTTGATGCCTTCCACGATCTCTTCTACAGGCACGCCATAGGTTTCTGGCATCTGGCCGCCAAACTGGTTGATCACTTCAAGCCACTCCTGCGGCACAGAAGAAGAACCATGCATGACTAAGTGGGTGTTGGGGATGCGCGCATGGATCGCCTTGATCTGGCTGATGGCCAGAATATCGCCAGTGGGTGGCTTGGTGAACTTGTAAGCACCGTGGCTGGTACCGATCGCAATCGCCAGCGCATCAACACCTGTTTTCTTCACAAAGTCAGCGGCTTCTTCTGGATCGGTCAGCATCTGGTCGTGTGACAGGATGCCTTCGGCCCCGATACCATCTTCTTCACCCGCTTGGCCGGTTTCTAGGCTACCTAGGCAGCCCAGTTCACCCTCGACCGAGACACCACAGGCATGCGCCATTTCAACCGTGCGGCGGGTGACTTCGACATTGTAGTCGTAGTCGGCTGGGGTTTTGCCGTCTTCACGCAAGGAGCCATCCATCATCACCGAGCTGAAACCCAGTTGGATCGAGCGTTGGCAGACGCTGGGGCTGGTGCCATGATCCTGGTGCATACACACAGGAATATGAGGAAACTCTTCAATCGCGGCCAGAATCAGGTGGCGCAAGAAGGGCGCACCGGCATACTTGCGCGCACCGGCTGAGGCTTGCACGATCACGGGGGAGTCAGTGCGATTGGCGGCTTCCATAATAGCGCGCATTTGTTCGAGGTTGTTGACGTTAAACGCCGGCACGCCATAGCCGTATTCGGCAGCATGGTCGAGCATCTGGCGCAGAGTGATTAAAGCCATAAAAATATTCCTTTCTTAGAGGGCAGACTGCCCGAGCCGTTAAGATTGAGTCGCTGCGGCTTCAAGAGCGGCAACAGCGGGGAGTTTTTTGCCTTCGACATACTCAAGGAAGGCACCGCCTCCAGTCGAAATATAAGAGACCTGTTCAGCTATGCCATATTGGTCAATCGCGGCAAGGGTATCACCACCACCGGCAATCGAAAAGGCAGGACTCTGGGCGATAGCGCGCGATAAGACCTCGGTACCACTACTGAACTGCTGGATTTCAAACACACCTACAGGGCCATTCCACAAAATGGTCTGAGCTTCTTTGAGCAGCAGAGACAGCGCCGCAGCAGAATCTGGACCAATATCCAGGATCATATCGTCTTCGGCGACGTCTTCAACGGCCTTGATGCTGGCCTCAGCTTGATCTGAAAATTCTTTGGCGACCACGACATCGCTAGGCAGAGGAATATTGACCTTCTCCATCAGAGCGCGGGCTTGATCGAGCAGCTCAGGCTCATAGAGGGAGCGACCGACAGGAAAGCCTGCTGCCGCAAGGAAGGTATTGGCAATACCGCCGCCGGTAATGATTTGATCGCACTGCTCTGCCAAGGCATTCAGCACTTCCAGCTTGGTCGAGACCTTGGAGCCACCAACGATGGCCAGCATCGGGCGTGCAGGTTGTGCGAGGGCTTTTTCTAAAGCGTCCAGCTCAGCGGCGAGCAGTGGGCCAGCACAGGCGACAGGCGCAAAGCGGGCGACACCATGCGTCGAGGCCTGAGCGCGATGCGCTGTACCAAAGGCATCCATCACAAAGATATCGCACAGGGCGGCATAGCGTTGGGCCAGCGCGTCAGCGTCTTTTTTCTCACCGAGGTTAAAGCGCACATTTTCTAGCAGCACCACTTCACCGGCGGCCACTTCGACGCCATCCAGATAGTCCTTGATCAGACGCACTGGCTGACCAAGTAGATCGCTCAGATGCTCAGCGACGGGCGCTAAGGAGTTCTTTTCATCGGCCTGGCCTTCTTCTGGGCGACCCAGATGCGACATCAGCATCACCTTGGCTCCAGCCTGTTGTGCGGCCTGGATCGTTGGTAGGCTGGCGCGAATACGCGCATCGGAGCTGACTTTGCCATCTTTAATCGGTACATTCAGATCTTCACGGATCAGCACGCGCTGGCCGGCCAGATCGAGATCGGTCATTTTAATGACTTGCATGGTCTCTCCTCTTGATAAGCTTAATCGGTTTATTCAATGCATCAGTGCAATCTATTGGGGTGAAGCAGGAACAGCAGGTTGAGCTTGCCAGTGCAGCGCGATATCCAGCATCCGATTGGCAAAGCCCCACTCATTATCAAACCAGCATAACAGCTTGAGCAGATGACGCCCTGCCACCCGTGTCTGCGTGGCGTCCACTATGGCAGAGCGCGGATCATGGTTGAAATCGATGGAGGCATGGGGTTCTTCTGTATAGCCTAAAATGCCACTTAAAGCGCCTTGGCTGGCCTCAAGCAAAAGCTGGTTGACCTCGGTGACACCAACAGGCTGATCCAGCCACAGGCTGATATCCATGGCAGAGACATTCAGGGTGGGCACGCGCAGATGTAGGCTTTCTATGCGCCCATCGAGATGAGGCAGCAGACGGCTGATGCCCTTGGCGAGCCCAGTATCGACTGGAATAATCGAGGCCAGGGCTGAGCGGGTCAAGCGCAGATCCTGATGATGATAGGCATCGCTGACGGGCTGATCATTCATCACCGAATGCAGCGTTGTGGTGCTGCCTGCAGCGATACCATAGGCTTCATCGAGCAATTTCAACACAGGAATCAAGCAGTTGGTGGTGCAGGAACCGGCTGAAATAATGCGCTGTTGCGCCTTGAGCTGCTGATGGTTGACGCCATAGATGATGGTGGCATCAACATCCGCTTCAGCTGGTTGTGAAAAAATCAGCCTTTGCGCCCCAGCCTGAAGATGAATCTCTGCCGTGGCGCGATCTTTAAAACTGCCGGTGCACTCTAACAGCAGATCGATGCCCAGCTCCTGCCACGGCAGATCCGCTGCCTTTTGATGGCGTAGCACTTGAAGGGGCTGATCATTAATCCATAACTGGCCGTCAGCGGCACGCACACGGCCAGGAAAGCGACCGTGAATGGTGTCATAGCGCGTAAGGTAAGCCAGGGTTTCAAGGTCGGCCAGTTCGTTCAGGGCCACCAGTTGCAGCGCACGACAATCTTCCCGCTCGACAAGGGCGCGCAGAATACATTGACCAATGCGGCCGTAACCGTTAATAGCAAGGCGTGAAGGTTGCACTATTCAAAGAACCTGACTCAAGAACCGAAATGAAGTCGCCTATTTTCACGCATCGCGCGCATCAGCGCAAACTTGTTTCTCGCGCCCTAATTAAGTGACTGAACTCAGCGCTTTTGCCCAAAGGGTAATAAATCATTACGATGAAACGGTAAAGTAGAGTTTACCTGTGTGAACTCTTTGTGCTAATCTCAACTAACCATTATGGTTACATGGAGTGTTTTCTTGGCTGACCATAATCCACAACAGCCATTCTTCGACCTGAAGCTTGTCAAAGAAGCGGCGGCTAGAGAGGACATCGAATATGAACGCAAAGTTCGCAAAGACATTGCCAATTTGGGCTATGAGCTATCTGATGTCATTTTATGCCTTCAAGGTCTGAAACCAGACCATTTCCACAAGTCCCATGCTTACAATGACCAAGGCTACCCGCTGCGAATGGATGCCTACGTGTACACCTACACCTGGTTTGACAAAAACGAAGATGAAGAAAAGCAAGATAAGCTCTATATCAAGTTTTCATTAGTGAATGGGAAGCTGTTGATTAACCTAGCTTCTTTCCATCTGAGTTCTTAGCGTAGAGAGAAAAATGATGAGCACCTGCAACCTGTGCGGATCAGCATCAGTGAGCACACATCAAGAAAATGAAACCATCAAGTACAAGAGTGGTTTTATCACTCCACTTCTGCCTTACTCAGTCTGTGATGACTGTGGTTATGAGTTTGTTTCTACTGAACAAATCAAAGCGGGTGATGCGTTAATTCGTGAAGCCAAAAAAGACTATGACGGCTTGTACACCAGTGAAGAAATCAAGGCTGCCCGAGAAGAACTGGGCTTAAGCCAGGCTGAAGCCGCTGAACTTTTTGGTGGTGGTCGTAACGCTTTTTCTAAATATGAGCGCGGTGAAGTAGCACAAAGCGTTGCTATGGATCGGTTGATTAAACTCTGCGTAAAAAGCGAAGAAACCTTTGAACACTTAAAGCAGATTGCATACGGCAAAGCAGGCATAGTGGCAGCGACAAAACGCAACAGCCGCAAAGTCGTTTAATTTACAGACCATTTTGAATAACTGCTGGATGACGATCAGTTCACAGCTGATTTTAGTCGATCTTTTGGCATGGGCTATTGCTCGGAAAGGGTAACGATTCATGGATAAAAAACTGCTCAGTGAGGCTAGTGCTGAAATTGAGTTGATTGATATTCATCTATTTATTTGCAACCTACAGCGCTGGGATGAAGAGATTGATGCCTTCAGCATTAAAAAGTCTCAGAAAAACACAGTGGAAGTAACGGGTGAGTTTTATGAGGGACTATGCAAGGTTAACGGATATTGTGGCTTGAGCTGAAAAAAGCCCCTGCATTGCTGTCAAGACTCTATCAAGGGTGTTGTTGGACATGCCGCTAATCTCTCAAGTATATCAACTCACAACGAGGCCGAGTGTTGTTTAACAACAGGTTCTGCTCGTTAAAATCCTTAGCCCGCAGCCTTTGTAGGCTGATCACGTCACTCTCCACTGCTGATTCATCTTCACATTCACCAATAATCAAGGTATCCAGCGAGCACCCCAGCGCTTCTTTTAATAATGCCAGTGATCGGAAGCTGGGCGTCTCACGGCCATTTTCCTAGGCTGATACGGATGATTTTGTCACCTCCACCGCGAACCCCAGCTGCTCCTGCGTCAGGCCGGCGGCCAAACGCAACTGGCGTAATCGGACGGGAAATCGAGACATCGGTAAGCTCCAGCAAATGATCAGGTTTGTTGGAACTAAAGTATAGGGTTTGCTTGAATCTGCTGTATGGTATAGTTGATAATTATTTTTCAGCATATCTTGTTTGTCAGGGTTTTAGATAGGCAGAAATATAAAAACCTTATGTTGTCTTGGCTCTTAATCATATCTTCACTCATTTGATATTTGTGGTGCGATTTTTATTTTTAGTTAAAAAATATATGGAGTTGAAAATGGAGTTGATATTTTTTATTTGGGTTTTGTGTGGTGTGGTTGCAGCTTTTATTGCTAGCTTAAAAGGGGTTAGTATTCTCGGATGGTTTTTTCTAGGGGTTTTGTTTGGGCCTTTATCATGGTTATTTTTGGCTGTGAAAACCTCCGAAGAAAAACCTGATAACATGATAGATGAAAGAACAAGGATTTGCCCATATTGTGCTGAATCAGTAAAGAAGGATGCAAAGGTTTGTAGATATTGTAGTAGGGACTTACCGGATAGAATAATGGGTCTTCATGTTGATGCTGTACGTGAAGGTGAGGCTAAAATAAAAGGTGTGCGTGTTGGTGATGTCATTTATAAAATCGCCGATAAATATGTTATTGATAATAGTGTGTTGAAGCAGTGTATGAATGATCTTGAAGGGCAGGAAGTGAATCTCTTAATTGCTCGTGATAGCCATGTTGTTAATATTTTTATTAAGGCAGGGCCTCTTGGTGTTTCATGTAGTGAGTTAGAGATAGATAAACCATTCGGGTCTGATAATTGAAGTTGTATTTTTTATGGCTGAAATTATGCCGGTCCCTTAGATTTTCTTCTTAAGAAGCTCTTGAGGAATTTTTTGACTGAAAGACTTATCTCGCGCCCTGCGCTCAAGCCTCGCCCAATAAAAAAACGGAGCCAAGAGTGGCTCCGTTGGGCTGATCAAACGTGACGATTAATCGTCCAGACCTTCGAGCAGTTCTTCGACAGTGGCGACCACATTTTCAACGGTGAAGCCAAACTCGGCAAAGAGCTGATCTGCTGGCGCGGATTCACCAAAGGTTTCCATGCCGATAATCGCGCCTTCCAGACCGGCATACTTGTACCACCAGTCTTTGTGTGAGGCTTCGATGACGACGCGGGCACCCACTTCTGCAGGCAGAACGGCCTGACGATAAGCGGCATCCTGCTGCTCGAATACATCAGTAGAAGGCAGGCTGACCACGCGAATCTGCTTGCCTTGTGCGCTCAGCTGCTCAGCGGCTTGCATCGCGAGGCCCACTTCTGAGCCAGTCGCGATCAGAAGGGCTTCAGGCTCACCAGTGCAATCACGCAGGATGTAACCGCCACGGGCGATATTGGCCAGTTGAGCGGCATCGCGCTGCTGATGGGGCAGGTTCTGACGCGAGAAGATCAGTGCGGTGGGGCCGTCTTTACGCTCCAGAGCGGATTTCCAGGCTACAGCGGTTTCCACAGCATCGGCAGGACGCCAAACACTCATATTCGGCGTGCCGCGCAGGCTGGCGAGCTGTTCAATCGGCTGGTGGGTGGGGCCATCTTCGCCCAAGCCAATCGAGTCATGAGTAAAGACCTCAATATGCTGCTTCTTCATCAGCGCGGCCATACGCAGGGCATTACGCGCATATTCCATAAAGATCAGGAAGGTCGCACCATAGGGGATAAAACCACCGTGCAGGCTGATGCCGTTGATGATCGCCGCCATACCGAACTCGCGCACACCATAGTGGACGTAGTTACCCGAGGCATCTTCACGCGTGATGGCCTTGGCACCCTTCCAGAAGGTCAGGTTGGAGGGGGCGAGGTCAGCAGAGCCGCCGAGCAGCTCAGGCAGCTGAGGGGCAAGGGTATTGAGCACATTCTGGCTGGCTTTGCGACTGGCGATGGTTTCGCCTGCGGCTTGCAGCTGCGCGATGTAGGCTTCGAGGTTGGCTTGGAAATCCTGCGGCAGATCACCTTGCATCCGGCGCGTATATTCAGCCGCCAGTTCTGGGTGGGCCTGCTGGTAGGCAGCGAACTTCTGCTCCCAACTGGCTTCAGCCGCTGCGCCTTTTTGCTGGGCATTCCACGCTGCGGCGATGTCTTCAGGAATCACAAACGGCGCATGCGGCCAGCCGAGTTGCTCACGCGTGAGGGCGATTTCATCCTCACCCAGCGGGGCACCGTGGCAGTCTTCTTTACCGCCCTTATTAGGCGAGCCAAAACCTATCACGGTTTTGCAGATAATCAGGGTGGGGCGCTCATCATCTTGGCGCGCGGTTTCAATCGCGGCCTTGATTTCTTCTGGCTGATGACCATCGACGCGCAGAACCTGCCAGCCGTAAGCTTCAAAGCGTTGTGCGGTGTTGTCGGTAAACCAGCCTTCCACTTCGCCATCAATTGAGATGCCATTGTCATCATAGAAGGCGATCAGCTTGCCCAGACCCAGTGTACCGGCAAGTGAACAAACTTCATGTGAAATGCCTTCCATCAAACAGCCATCACCAAGGAAGCAGTAGGTAAAGTGGTCAACGATGGCATGCTGAGGGCGGTTGAACTGAGCCGCGAGGGTTTTTTCTGCCAGCGCCATGCCCACGGCATTGGCGATGCCTTGGCCGAGTGGGCCAGTGGTGGTTTCAACGCCAGGGGTATAGCCATATTCTGGATGGCCAGGTGTTTTGCTGTGCAGTTGGCGGAAGTTTTGCAGATCTTCTAGCGTCACATCATAGCCAGAAAGATGCAGCAGGGCATAAATCAGCATCGAGCCGTGGCCGTTGGAGAGCACAAAGCGATCACGATCTGTCCAGTTGGGGTTGCCTGGGTTGTGCTTGAAATAATCGTTCCACAGCACTTCGGCGATGTCTGCCATGCCCATCGGCGCGCCTGGGTGCCCGGACTTGGCCTTTTGGACGGCATCCATCGCCAGGGCGCGTATTGCATTGGCGCGGTCGAAACGTGAAGTCATGGGTCGTGCTCTCCTCACCTAAGGTGTGTTATCAAAAATAAAGCGCGCCGAATCAGGCGCTGCAAAAAGCTATTTTCTCGCATCTTGCCAAGCGTGGCAAATCCCGCGCCCTGTCAGTGCTGGTTCAACTTGAGCGGCGTTCATCTCAAGCGGGGGCTTTTTCAAGTGCAAGCACTGCGATAGCTGGTTAGAATGCATAGAGAACAGCAAGGTGCCGTTGAAAGTCAGCATCAAAGCGCACTGATTTTGAGGTTATTTCCTTTTTTATCAACAGGAGCATAAAGCCAGCTATGAGCGAATATTCCATTTTTACTTCTGAGTCTGTCTCTGAGGGCCATCCTGATAAACTGGCTGATCAAATCTCCGATGCCGTCCTCGATGCATTGCTGGCGCGTGATAAGCAGGCGCGTGTGGCTTGTGAAACCATGGTCAAAACGGGCGTGGCGATTGTTGGCGGCGAGATTTCAACCAATGCTTGGGTGGATCTAGAAGATCTGGTGCGCAATGTGATCAAGGACATCGGCTACACCTCCTCTGAGGTGGGTTATGATGCCGATACCTGTGGTGTGATCAATATTATTGGCAAGCAATCTGTTGATATTGCTCAGGGTGTGGATCGTCAAAAGCCAGAAGATCAAGGCGCAGGCGATCAGGGCTTGATGTTTGGCTATGCCTCGAATGAAACCGATGTGTTGATGCCCGCCCCGATTACCTGGGCGCATCGCTTGGTAGAGCGCCAAGCCGAAGTGCGCAAAACCGGCCTGTTGAACTGGCTGCGCCCAGATGCCAAGAGCCAAGTCACCTGCCGCTATGACCAGGGCAAGGTGGTGGGTATTGATGCGGTGGTGTTATCGACTCAGCATCATCCCGACGTATCACAAAAAGATCTGCAAGAAGCCGTGATGGAGCTGATCATCAAGCAAGTGCTGCCAGCTGAGCTGCTGCATGCAGGAACCCAGTTTCATATCAACCCCACGGGTAAGTTTGTTATCGGCGGCCCCGTTGGTGACTGTGGTTTGACGGGCCGCAAAATCATTGTCGATACCTATGGTGGGATGGCGCGCCATGGCGGTGGTGCCTTCTCAGGCAAAGATCCTTCTAAAGTCGATCGCTCTGCGGCCTATGCTGGGCGCTATGTGGCGAAGAATCTGGTCGCTGCTGGCTTGGCCGAGCGTTGTGAGATACAGGTCTCCTACGCAATTGGTGTGGCTGAACCCACCTCGGTTTCGATCAACACCTTTGGTACTGGCAAGATCAGTGATGCCCGTTTGATTGAGCTGGTGCGCGCGCATTTTGATCTGCGTCCTTATGCGATTACCAAGATGCTGGATCTGCTGCATCCGATGTATCGCCTGACTGCCGCCTATGGTCACTTTGGTCGTCACCCATTTGAAACCAGCTATCAGTGGAAGAATGATGCGGGCGTGGTGCAGGAAGAGTCCTTCCTCGCCTTCCCGTGGGAGAAGACAGATAAAGCCGAAGCGCTGCGTGCAGCGGCTGGCCTGAGCGCCGAGTAAGACCGAGGTTGGTCATCAAACCCTAAAGCTTGCTTTGGGGTTTTTTTATATCTCGATCAGTCGTCTGAGCTGGCTGATCCGTCTGTTCAAGGAGATATCCCTATGCCACAAGTGGATCTATCCGCTGCGCCGCAGCTCGATCCTGTCCTGAGTGTTGTGGTGGCTGGACACCGTCAGGTCCGGTTGGAAGCCGGGGCGCGTGATGCAGAGCAGCATCAGCAACGAGAAGTCGCCTTGCGTGAGGCCATGCGTCAGGTCTTCATCCGTTTGCGTGAACAGGCCAGCCAAGCCTTTGCCAGTGTCGATCAGGTGTATAGCGCGCGCGCGCCCTTGTTTCGTTTGATTACTGGCTCTGCCACAGGTGCGGATGCGCTGGCCGCCAGTTTGGCGGCAGAAACAGGCTATCAGCTGGATTATCTCCTTCCCCGGGCCAGCCAGCAGGATATCGAAGGCGCACCAGGGGTGGCGATGCAAATGCGCCCCCCAGAAGGTGGTGTGGATTTAACCGAAGAGCAGTATCGGTTGCGCGATCATCTGGCGCTGAGTTTTGCTGATCTGCTGGTCGCAGTCTGGGATGGAGAAGAGTCGCATCTCAGCAGTGGTACAGCCTTGATGATTAAAGAGGCGCTATTGCGTCGTGCGCCGGTCTGCATTCTTTATTTGCCTGCGCAGGCCAGTGAGGTGCAGCTTTTATGGCTGGATTTGCAGGCCCTGACAGACACTTGGATGACTGAGGCAAAGGTGCTGGGGTGTCGTGCGCCCTTGCTGCTGCATGCTTTTGATCCGCTTGCTTTGGACAGTCCAGCACTGGCGCAGCGCTTACATCAGTGGATGGAGATCCTGCTGACGCCCTTTCGTCCTGCGTTAGAAGAAAACAATAGCGAAACCCAGCTGGTGAAGCGGATTGAACAACAACATGCGGTGACACGCTATGCTTGGCAATGGCTGGCTTGGTGGTTGGCGCAACGGGGCTGGCGTCAGCGTGCCAGTCCGCGTCCCTTGCCTTTTTGGGAGTGGGCTCAGGGCAGTTGGCTGTGGCTGAATATCATGCTCAATCCACCGCAAAAAAGTCAGCCACTGCGGGTGATCGAGATCCTCCACACCCAGGCTCGCGGCTATACGCGTGAAGAAAGATTCGTCAATCGCGCTCACGGGTTCTTCTCGAATCTGGCCAAGTTAGATCTGGGTTCCGCCATTCGGGCCTTGATCCACCCCCCCTATACCCAAGGCTATGCCAGCCTGAATGCGGATGCGATGGATGATGTGCCCAATCCGATTCGCGAACCTCGCCTTGAGCCATTTTTTAACTGGTCTGATGCGCAGGCGCGTGTCTTCTCAACCCGTTATCGTGATGACACTTGGCTGATCTACTATGCCGCTGCCTTTGCGGTGTTTTGTGCTGTGGCGGGTGCGATTCACCTCTGGCCTGCACCCGCGCATGGCGTGCCATTTATCTGGGTGTTGCTTGAATTTATCCTGCTGCATTTTATTGTGCGGCGGGTTTTACAATCGCGCTTTCGTAACTATCACGGCCACTGGTTGAGCTTTCGTTTTATTGCCGAACAGCTGCGCTATCTGCGCCTTGGCTATCCCTTGTTGGTCTTACCGCAAAGCTTTTCGACCCCAGTCTGGGAGCCTTATACCGAGCGTGGCCGCCGCGGAATCCGGCTGAAATCCGCTGAAGCCTGGATCTTGCAGCGGATACTGATCGCCGAAGGCTTGCCACGCAGTGCAGCGGCCCAAACGCCGATTTATAAAATGAGTGAGCACAACAGCGAGATGCTCCAGTATGTGCGCGCGGTGTTGGAAGAACATCGTCACTACTATCGCCAGAGCTATCAGCGCTTGCATAAGGACCACACTTATTTGCACCGCTTAGCTTTTGCCTTGTTTACGCTGACCTTTGTGGCGGTGACCGTGCATTTCTTTTTAACCCTGCCCGCGATTTTGATTTTTACGGCCTTCTTTCCTGCTTGGGGTGCGGCCATTCATGGTATTTTGAGCCAGAACGAGGTGGTGCGTGTCTCCTCGATGGCAGCTCAGGTGTGGCGCGATTTAACGATCCTAAAAGAAGCCTTTGAGTTGCATGAGCAGCTGGCCGGGCCAGAAAGCGACTGGCATAAAACGGCTCAGTTACGTGAGCTGGTGGGCGCGGCCACGGATATTCTTTCTAACCAGAACTACTACTGGCGTTCACTCTTTCAGCACAATCATCCAGACCTACCGGCATGATGGCGACTGAAGAGCGCTGAATCCCAGAGTGATAAGGAGTGAAGATGCGGGGTGTTTTTCTTGATGCCGCCAGTCTTGGCGAAGATGTTGACCTGCAGCCTGTTGTGCAGCAGCTCAGTGAAGTCAGTATTTGGCCGCAGACTAAGCCAGAGCAGGTTGTTGAGCGCATTGCAGCGGCGCAGGTGGTGCTGGTGAACAAGGTGCGCCTGGGTGAGGCAGAGTTGGCTCAGGCCCGCCATTTGAAATTGATTTGTGTGCTGGCAACGGGCATGAACAACATCGATCTAGAGGCTGCCGCACGACTGGGTATCTCAGTCCACAATGTGCGTGGCTATGGAACTGAAAGCGTGGCCCAGCATAGCCTGATGCTGTTGCTGGCCTTGGCCACCCGCTTGCCGCTTTATCAAAAATCGCTGCTCGCTGGTGACTGGCAAAAGAGCGCGCAGTTTTGCCTGATGCAGCACAAGACAACCCAGTTAGCCGGTAAAACTCTGCTGCTGGTCGGGCGTGGTGAGCTGGGTCAGCGTGTGGCCGAGCTGGCCCAAGCCTTAGGGATGCAGGTGATGTTTGCGGCACGAACGGATGATCCGCATGCTGGTGATGCCTCTTTTCAGGCGCTCTTGCCTCAAGCGGATGCCGTGAGCTTTCATTGTCCGCTCACGCCTGCCACGACCCACCTTTTGGACGCTGCCTTGTTAGCCCAAGCCAAGCCTTCGTTATTAATCGTCAACACAGCCCGTGGCGGCATAGTGGATGAGCAGGCCGCGCTGAACGCACTGCGTCGAGGACAGATTGCGGGCTTGGCGATGGATGTGCTGACAACAGAGCCGCCAGTGCAGGGACATCCGCTGTTAGAGGCGCTGGATGAAGAGCTGAACCTGATCATGACCCCACATAGTGCTTGGATTAGCCCAGAAGCGCGCCAAAACATTCTTGGTCTGACCGCCAAACAGCTTGCCGCTTGGCAGGCCCAAAACAAGGAATTTGATTGATGAAACAGGCCCCGCCTTTTGCCTTTTTGTGGTGTGCTGCCTTTTTGCTACTGACTTTGCCCTTTGCGCTGCTGGCTGAGCCTCAGCCTGAGCCTTGGTTGTTGCCACCCGTGGAGACTACTGCTCAAGAGTCAGAAGCAGCAGTTGCGACCACGCCAGCAGCACCGACAGCCTTGGAAGAGTATATGAACTCACCGATGGCCGCGCTGACCGTGCATGAACCCATGTACTTTGTTGCAGGCAGCGGTGAAGGTGAGGATATTAAAGCCCGCTTTCAGTTCAGCTTTAAATATCGGCTGTTTGATGAAAACACGGAGTTTGTGCAGCGCTTCCCGCTGTTAGGGCGCTTGCACCTTTCCTATACCCAAACCAGCCTCTGGAACTGGTCTGCCCAATCTGTGCCTTTTGAGGACACCAGCTATAAACCCAGCCTGTTCTTTGAGCTGCTGGATACCCCCGTCGCGCCTGTGTTGAATGTAGGCTATTACCATGAATCGAACGGAGAAGATGGCGATGATTCACGCAGCATGGATACGCTCTTTGTGCAGCCTGTCTGGGGCACTCAGCTGTGGGGCCGCGATTTTTATTTTATCCCGCGCGCCTTGGTGTATTTGACCAAGGGCGATGAAAACCGCGATCTGACCAAGTACCGTGGCCATGTTGATTATCTGCTGCGCTATGGCAATGAGGATGGCTTGGTGCTGAGCAGCTTGTATCGCTATGGCTATGGTGGACGCCATACCGTGCAGATGGATGCCAGCTATCCTCTACGCATGCCGATAGCCTGGCGTACGGGTGGGTTTGTCTTCGCACAGGCGTTTAGCGGTTACGGCGAAAGCATGCTCACCTATAACGAGCGAGTCGATTTTACGCTGCGTATTGGCCTTGGGATCGTGCGCTAAGGAACACTCTGATCAACGCAGCATGACCGCGCAGCAGTTAATCAGCGGCTTCCTAAGCTAGGAAGCCGCTGCCAATGGTGCGTGATGCGCCAGATACTGGCAGCGCCACTGGCGCGGACTCAAGGTAAACCAGCGTCGGAACGCGCGTGAAAAAGCACTGACTTCGGAATAGCCCAAAAGCAGTGCCATTTCTGAAATGCTGATCTGCTTCTGCTTTAAATAGTGCTGCGCCAAATCCTGACGGACCTGATCAACCAGCTGGCTAAAGTGGGTGCCTTCCTGCTGCAGCTGGCGTTGCACACTGTGCTGAGAGGTCTGCATCTTGGCTGCCAGCTGCTCTAAACATGGCTCACCTTGGGGCAGCTGCAGTTGGATCTCCAGCCGAATCTGCTCGGCTAGGCTCTGGCGTGGTGGCTGGATATTCAGCCGCTGAATGGCATCTTGCATCACCAGCAAAAGAGTTGGATTGTGATCCGGCATCGAGCGTTGTAACTGGCTTTTGGGGATCACGAGAGCATTGTAGGGTTGATCAAAATACACGGGGGCATCAAAGAGCTTACAGTGTTCGTGCCAGTTCTCAGGTCGTGGATGCTCAAAATAAACTTCCTTGGGCGCCCACTGGGGTCCCAGCCCGGTGCGCAGCAGATTTAAAAACATGCCCAGTGTCAGTTCGGCATCCTGACGCCGACACAAGATCCCGCCGTGGCGCACCTGATAATCCAAACGCCAGCTGTTGCCCTGATCCACCAAGCGCGTCAGCGTATCATGCTGATGATAAGGAAAGGCATGGACCAAGTTAATCAGAGCCTGCTCCACGGTTGCAGAACAGAGGCCTATATAGCCGAGCAGGCCGAGAGACTGAGGTTGAAACTGATAACCATAATGCAGCCCAAAGTTATCCTGACCGAGCTGCTCAGCTGCGGTTTCCATCGCTTGGCAGTAGTGAATCAGGCTGAGGCTTTGCGTTGGGCACGCCAAGCGCTCAGGATCTAGCCCGCTGTGGCCGAGAATCCGCTCAGGATCCCCGCCCTGCTGACTAATGAAATCACTAAAACCTGTTGCCGCTGCGGCCAGCACACCCTGATGACCTGCCCGCGTGGTAGAAAAAATAGCACTGACATGCTGGGGAAGAAGGTCTTGCATGCTGAGGCTCCATCTGCAGGAAAAACGCGAACCTGCAGAGAGAGCAAAGCCTGTGCCAACCCGTAAAACCTATAAGAATCAGTTGATTGATGGCACCTGAGTCGAGAAGAATGACTTCTTATGGTGCAGCCCGTCCTTCTTGGTGCGTTAACAGCCTAGGGGCCAGCGCTCAGGCTGCGCCAGATATTGGCGGCAGAGTCTGAGCGTATGCTGCATCCAATCCGCATCGAGTTGGCGGACGGTTTCTGTTTCTGCATGAGAGGCAATCCAGGCTGTCATTTGCAGGCGTCTTTGCAAAAACAGGCTGGGAAGAACTGCCAAATCAGCGGCCGACAAAGGGCAGTGAGCTTGATACCCCGCCAACCAGCGCTCGGCCCACAGAGGCGCATTGGGATGATGTTCTTCAAAGCTGAGTGCCGCTGCCAAATCATGCAGATACCAGCCTTGGCCGCAATCATCAAAATCAATCACGCGTGTTTGTTGCTGATGACGCAGCAGATTGGTCAGGCGCAGATCGGCATGAATCAAGCCATAGCGCTCAGGGCTCTGGCCATACTCAATCAGGGCCTGCTGGATCTGGGTTAAAGCCGCCTCGACCAGCGGGTGTTCTTCAGCGGGCAAGCCACTGGCTGCACGCCAATCGCCCCAGTGCCCCTGTGGGCCGACCATGGTTTCATGATTCCAGATGATCCTTTTAAACGCTGCCGGCGCTTGCCACTGGCGGCTATGTTGATGCAGTTGCGCGGTGATTTCACCCAGCTGATAGAAGGCCTCAGGGCTGACATCAGTCGTCGGCATCTCCCCGTCCATCCAGTGAAAGATGACCGCATAGCGGTGCTCACCATCGAGCTGCAGTTTTTGTACCCGCTCTCCTTGTCGATCATAAAGCGCTTCGGGTGCCTGAATATCGGCCGCGCGCAGTGCATCCAGCCACATCAGCTCGCTTTCTATGGCTTGTTGATCGTGATAATGGCCGCGATGTAAACGCAGGGCATAGCGTTGTGTGGGTGTTTCAATGACAAAAGTCGCGTTCTCCGAGCGACAGAGTAAACGCAGTTCGCCTTGGACTGAATCGGGATAGGCTTTTAATGCGCGTAAAGCCAGTTGCGTCAGCTGGCTGCTGGTTAGCGTTTCATATTGTAAGGCGCTCATAATGGATGCTCCTGATGGTTGGCAAGGTGGAAGCAGCATGCCGCAGGTTTCAGGCTGGCTGCTTGACCTTAAAACGCATCTTGTTGACCTCAGATGGAGCTGGCGCCTCAGATGGAGTGAAGTTGACCGAACAAGGTTTTTTCTGCTGTGTGCCGTCAAGTTTTTTATCCAAGGCCAAGGCATGATGATGCTCAGTCCATTGCATAGGCAGGAGAAAAGAGATGAATGTTCGTTCAACGATTATGGATACCAACAGCTTTCGTGCCGAGCATGCGGCCGATTTAAGTCAGGCATTGCGTGATTTGACCCACAAACGCGAGCAGGTCTTAGGCGGTGCTTATCGACTGTTTTATCGCCGTCCGGTGCATCTGGTGAAGGGGCAGGGCCAGTATTTGTGGGATGCCGAGGGCAAAAAATATCTTGATGTCTATAACAATGTCGCCAGTCTCGGCCATTGCCATCCCGCCGTGATTGATGCCGTCCATCAACAGATGGGGCAGCTGAACACCCACACCCGTTATCTGCATGAGGGGATTCTCGACTATACCGAATCCCTGCTGGCGACTTTGCCGCCAGAAATCAATCGTGCCATGTATATGTGTACTGGCTCCGAGGCCAATGATCTGGCGATTCGGGTTGCCCAGTCCTGGAGTGGCGGTACCGGCATTATCGTAACGCAAGAGGCTTATCATGGCACCAGCGCGCTGACATCGGGTGTGTCGCCTGCCTTGGGCAGTGGGCAGCCGCTTTCTCCAACGACCCGCGTGGTGCCAGCCCCTGATGCCTATCGCATCGGTCATGAACATCTGGGGGCCTGGTTTGCAGATCAAATTCAGCAGCAGATCGATGATATGGCCGCCCACGGCATTCGCTTTGCGGGTTTAATCGCCGATTCACTCTTTTCTTCCGATGGCGTGTTGCCAGGGCCGCGCGGTTTTCTGAAGCCAGCGATCGATCTGATACATCAGCAGGGCGGGGTGTTTATTGCGGATGAAGTCCAACCTGGTTTTGCACGTACCGGAGAGCATTTCTGGGGGTTTGAGCGTCATGGTGTGCTGCCTGATATCGTGACCACAGGCAAGCCGATGGGGAATGGTTTTCCGGTTTCGGGTTTGATCGCACGCGAAGAGGTGCTGGCCACCTTTAGCGATCACCTGCCCTATTTCAATACCTTTGGTGGTAATCCGGTCGCGATGGCGGCGGCTCAAGCGGTATTGGATGTGATTCAACAAGAAGGCCTGCAAGCACACAGTGCGCAGATGGGGCAGAGATTGCTGACGGAGTTAAAAGGGCTGCAGCAGCGTTATCTTTCTATCGGTGATGTGCGCGGCGCGGGTCTGTTTATTGGCCTTGAACTGGTGCAAGATCCAGCCACCAAAGCACCGGATCAACAACTGGCTTTGGATGTGATCGAAGCCCTGCGCGAGCGTGGCGTGCTGACCTCAGTGGCTGGGCCACATGGCAATGTGCTGAAACTACGCCCCCCCTTGGCTTTTCAAGAACAGGATATTGATTGGCTGGTCGGGGCGCTGGATCAAAGTTTGCAGGTGTTAGGTGCGCGTTAGGAGGGCTCTGATCTGAAGATGGAGTTCTTCTAAGCTGGCTGTGCTGATCGGCAGAGGATGTGCCTGATGCTGATGCCAGAGCACTAAACTGGGGAAGTGCTCGACACCCAGCTGGCGCGCGAGCTGAAATTCTGCAATGGCTTGTGCCTCGCTGGTGGCATAGGTGTGCAGAACGGCATCAGGATCCAGCCCCGCCGTCTGAGCCAGCTGCTGATAGGTGGCCGATGCGCCAAGATCCAGCCCTTGCTGGTAAAAAGCGGCTTGCAGCAGATGAAAGAGTTCGGTTGCGCGTTCAGGGGCTTGGCTTTTCAGACTGATCAAGCCCCGTGCCGCCTGCAAGGAGTCCATACAAAAGCGCCCTTCGCTGAGCAGAGCCTGATAGGGTGCACCAAACTCTGCCCCCGTCATCTGCTGAATCTGCAGATTGGCTGAGGCCAGATAGGGTAAGCGTGCCATAGGTTGAACGCGAGGCCCGATAAACAAGCCGCCAGAAATGACTTCCACCGGCAGTTCTTGCTGCCAAACTGCCGCCAATGCCTGCCATTGGGGCGCGCGCCCCCAACACCAACCACAGTAGGCATCACCGACATAAATTAAACGCGAAGACTGGGTATCCAGTGACATGATGCACCTCGTTAAGCGGCCTGAAAGCTCAGGCCGGAGTCCAAAGTCAGAAAGACGCTTTCTAGTAGGCCAGTAGGGGCTAGTCGGCTAGTCGGGGCTAGTAGGCCACACTCATCCGCTGCCAAGCATGCTGTGCGGTTTCTGCTTCATCCAGGAAGGCCACGGCATAGTCCTCGACCGAGATGCGGCTCTGCCCTTTTGCATCGACCAGAAGCTGGTCTTGACCAAGGCGGAATTGGCCTGTGCGCTCACCGGGAAAGATTTCAGCGGCAGGTGAAATCAGCGTCCAGTTTTGAGTCTGCTGGGCGCGCAGGCGCTCAAGTGCTGTTTTGGCACCCTCGGCTGTGGCGCGGTAAGCCGCAGGGAAGTCTGGGCTATCCAGCAGCAGCTGACCTGGTGCCACCTCAAGGCTGGCCGCACCACCGACCAGCATCAAACGTGGCACACCAGCGGCTTGGGTTGCGGCCAGAATCGATTCAAAACCACGCACATAGTAGCCATACACATCTTCCTGAGCGTGGCCGCTGAAGGCGCTGATGACCAGATCGGCACCACGCAGTTGCTCGCTGAGGGTGGCGGTATCCAGCACATCGCTTGGCAGGGCCTGCAACAGAGGGTGGGGCGCGAGTTTTTGTGGATGGCGAACCAGTGCGGTGACCTGATGCCCGCGTGTGAGGGCTTCATTCAATAAGGCAGAACCAATAAAACCACTGGCACCAATCAAGGTAAGGTTCATCTTGTGACTCCTCATCAGGGGGGAAGGGATGCGCGCATTATTGCGCTCAACACTGTCTTGATAAATAGCCTCTTTTTTGATTCACTGTTATCAATTTGATAACAATCTGAGGTGAGTATGGCGCGTGATCTGGATCTGAACAGCCTACCTCTCTTTCTGGCCTTGGCTGAAACGCACAGCTTTACCGCCACCGCCGAACGCTTGGGTTGTACTAAAACGCGGGTAAGTTTAAAAATCAGCCAGTTGGAGGCCCATCTGGGTGTCACCCTTTTTCAACGTACAACGCGTCGTGTGCAGTTGACTCAGGCTGGCCATAGTCTGTATCAAGCCATCCAGCCTGAGATGCAGATGTTGCAGGCGGCGCTGCACCATACCCAGATAGAAGAGCATCAATTGACTGGTGAGCTGCGTATCAGTGCGCCAGAAGACTATGCTGTCGCTGTTTTGGGGGCGGCAGTGGCCGATTTTGCGCAACAGCATCCTGAATTGCGTATTGATCTACGCAGTGCTGATCCGATCAGCAATATGGTCGAAGAGGGGGTGGATCTGGCGTTTCGCTTGGGCTGGCTCAGGGATTCCAGCTTGCGCGCGCGCGAATTGGGACAGTTTGAGCAGTATCTGCTGGCCGCCCCCAGCTACCTAGCGGCTCAAGGGACGCCCACCCATCCACAGCAGTTGGTGGAGCATCGCTGGATTGCGTTAAACCTGCTGCGCGCGCCTTTAACCTGGACTTTTCAACAGGCTGATCAGCCGCAACGCGTGCAGATGAAGGCTCAGATCAGTGCACACTCCACGGCGGGTTTAAAAGCCTTGCTGGTGGCGGGTGCGGGTATTTCTATCTTGCCTGATTTAAGTGTGCGCTCTGAAATTGAGCAGGGCCAGCTGGTGCGCCTCTTGCCTCATTGGTCGCTGCCTCCAGGCGCGATCTATGCTGTCTATCCGCCCAGTCGTCGTCAGCCAGCCCGAGTTCGCGCCTTTGTCGATTTCTTTCAGCGTTGGTCTGCCTCACGCTCGATCCCAATGGTGGGCCGCGCCTGAGTGGTGGGCCTGCTGCATGTGCTGCGCCAAGGTCAGAGAAGGGGATTCTCCAAACAGGGTTTTATAATCTAAGGCGAACTGCCCTGGGTGCCAGAAGCCCCATTCTGCAGCGACTTGATAAATCCGCACTTCTTCACCCGCTGCAGCCAGTTGCACGAGTCGGCGGCGCACCTGATTCAAACGTGTCATGCGCAAATAGCGTAGCGGGCTGATGCCCAGAATCGTCTCGAAGCTGTATTGCAGTGTACGCCGACTGGTGTGGGTCAAGGCGCACAACTGGCTCATACTGAGCGGCGTTTCAGGATGAAGACGTAAGAGCTCACACACTTGATCTACTGTGGCCTTACGCCGTGCGTAGCTTGGGCGTTCACTGGGTTGTGCCTCACTATCGCTGAGCATCAACAGCAGCCAGCTGTAAAGCTGGTCTCGATCCAGTTGCGGCTGCGATACCTGCCCGTGAAGATGATGCTCAATCCAGCTTTGGAGCAGGCGCTGTTCTTGCTCTGACCATTGGCGGCGGGCAGCTTGCCAGAGCTGTTCTGAAAAGGGCAGATGCTGTTGGGCTGCACAGGTCGCGAGGGCTTCCCGCTGGATCACCAATCCATAAATCTGAAAATGATTGGGCGTGGTCAGCGCAAAGCTTGCTGTGCCAGCGTGTAGCATCAGCTGGTTTTCGACTTCAAGACCATTAATGCGGCATTGCTGCCCTAGCGCTGGAAAGCCGATCCAGAGACCTTCTGACCAGATTTGGCATTCCTGCTGAGTCGCTTGATGGATCTGCTCACGAAAAAACTGCAGCTCCTGATCTTCCACTAAATCTGTCACGCCATAAAAAGCCCCTTCACCTAGCTGATCATACTGCTGCTGCCAGCGATGCAGGCTCGTGGCCTGGGTATCGGCATCAAAAGCCTGCTGAGTGCATTTTTTCAGTGCGTTTTCTTCTGCTTGCATCTCTTCTGTGCCTCTGGGTTGCTCGTGGAGCTGAATCTGGCGCGGGTCTGGTGTGCGATCACGGCACAAGACGCTTTTTCTTTGTTTAACACCATGTTTCAGAAGGCTTTTTTATCTTTGCCAAAATCGGATAGGCCAGAGGTACGAAAGTCGCTTATCACCTGATGGCCGATCCTCGTAGAGGAATGCAAAAGGCGTTCCTGCTGCGTGGTCGTGCAGTGAAGATTGAGGCGGGCGTCTCAATCCACATGCAGAGCATTGGTGTTGATCTGCACCTAGGTTGAAAAATGAGGAATCGATCATGTCCCAAATAGAGCAGGCTTATCTGGCAAAAAGACAGCTGAAACGCGGTACCGCCGGTTGGATTCTACTGGCTGGGCTGGGCGTGTCTTATGTGATTTCGGGGAATTTTGCGGGTTGGAACTTTGGTATTGAGCAGGCTGGATGGGCAGGTTTTGCGATTGCCGCTGTGTTGATGGCCGTGATGTACTTGACGCTGGTGCTGTCGCTGGCTGAAATGTCTGCAGCCATCCCTGCCGCAGGGGGTGGATATAGCTTTGCGCGTCAGGCGATGGGGCCGGCCGGTGGTTTTATGACGGGCTTGGCGGTGTTGATTGAATACGCGCTGGCCCCTGCCGCGATTGTCATTTTTATTGGTGCGGCGGTGGAATCGCTGACAGGCTTGAACGGCCCGTGGGTCTACGCGCTCTTCTATGCGGTCTTTATCGGTATTCATCTCACTGGCGTGGGTGAGGCCTTAAAAGTGATGATGGTGATTTCAGGCTTGGCGGTGCTGGCTATTTTAGCGACGGCTTTGGTGTTGTTTGGGCAGTTTGACAGCGCCAATTTAATGGATATGCAGGCCGCAGAAGGCGGTAGCTGGTTGCCGATGGGCTGGTATGGTGTTTGGGCAGCGCTGCCTTTTGCCATGTGGTTGTTTTTGGCTGTAGAAGGCGTGCCTCTGGCTGCTGAAGAAGCCAAGGACCCCGCCAAGGATGTCCCTAAGGGCATTATTGGCGCGATGCTGTTTTTGTTGCTTACAGCCAGTCTGGTGGTCTTTTTGGTTCCTGGTGCTGCTGGCGCGCAAGCCATGTCGATTAGTGAAGTGCCGCTTGTGGATGCATTAAATGCCGTGGGAGCACGAGATCTGGCTATCACGATTAACCTGCTGGGTTTGGCGGGTTTGGTGGCGTCTTTCTTCTCGATTATTTACGGCTATAGCCGACTGGTGTTTGCTCTTTCGCGTGCGGGTTATCTGCCTAAGAGCCTTTCTGTGACCTCTGAGCGCAAGGTACCTGCGCGGGCCTTGATTCTGCCAGGCGTGTTGGGTTTTGTGGCTTCACTGAGTGGAGAAGGGGATTTGATGCTGGCGATGGCGGTTGTGGGGGCCACGGTCTCTTATGCGCTGATGGCTTATAGCCATATTCTGCTGCGCACTCAGCGCCCTGATCTGCCTCGGCCTTATCGCACCCCCGGTGGTCGCCTGACTTCTGGTGTGGCGCTGGTGCTGGCGCTTGTTGCTCTCACTGGCGTCTATGCGTTTGATCCGCGTGCCTTCTGGTATACCTCGGTGCTCTTTGCCCTCGGGGCAGCCTACTACTTTGGCTATAGCCGCCATCATCTGGTGGCCAAAACAGCCGAAGAAGAGTTTGCCCTGCTGGCCGATGCCGAAGCCGATTTGCAGCCTGAGCCAGAAGCTGAGCTGACGCCTGTCGTGAATTAAATCCTCTCGATGGCAGACTCAAGACACCCGTTGGCGGTGATCTTGGGTCCGCCATTTCTTGATTGATGGGGTTATTGCCCTGCGCGCGACCAAGCACAAGCCGGTGCGGCAGGCTGGTCGCAGATCAGGTTGATGTGCTCTAGATAAAAGGGCGGCAAGGGGCTCAGCGGCAGATTCTCGACGGTCACCTTGGTGTCTTCAAACACATTCTCGTTCAGTGTTCTGTGTAGCGTTGAGGTGAGGTAATCAAGCGTAAAATGCGTGACCTCGCCATGATATCGAGAAAAACCGAAATAGCGGTATTCTGCGAGTCTTAAGCGATCCTCCACCATCACAAAGTGCAGTGTTTGAGAGGCGGTCCAGTTGCTGCCACAACTCAAAAAATAACGCAGTTGAATCAACAGCGCTCCAGAATGCAGTTGGATATCATCGAGCGGATCGGCCAAGCAAGGTGCATCTGCGTTGGCCGGTGGTGGCAAAAAATCATCACGACTGATCAACAGCTGATCACCACTGGCACTGCCGAGCAGGATGATCAAGCGGCGTGGGTTCACATTCAGCGGTGGTGCGCCATAGCTGTCTTGATGAGCAATCAGCTTGTTAGGATCGTCTTCGAGCAAGACCAGAAGGGTGTCCTGCTGGCCGTTGTGGTTTAAATCTCCCGTCCTGTAGAGTTCAAGCTGCCAGCCTTCAGTGATCCACGGGGCAAAGTGAGCCTGAGCTTCGGCTGGTGTCATGCTGTTGGGGTGCGGTGTGCTGGAATCTGGCGTATTGGGGGAGCTCTGGGCAAAAGCCAGCACCTGAGTGCAGAGTAAGAGCAGGCACAAGATCAGCTGGGGCAGGCTGGACATGGTTGAGAAGACCTTAAAGAGAGGTGTGAATGGCATCCAAACGCAACCCGCCTGATCAGGACCACTTGTGCAGTCGTTGGTCAGGCGGGTTGCATCCGTGCTGCTCCAGCTGATTCTAGCGCGTATAGCCAGGCAAGCCTGCCATCTGTTGCTGAATAAACATCCCTGTGGCATTCATATTGGCGGCCATCGCATCGGCGGCCGCAAACTGGCGATAGAGTCGCTGTTCCATCTGGTCCAGACGCATCAACTGGGCTTCAATCCGATCATCAATGCGTTTGATTTCATTATTCAGCCCATCCGTGCGTGTTTCGATCAGTCCTTTCTGCAGCTGACCTTCGACGACGGTGGTTTTGGTCATGCTGTCTGCTAAAGCACCAAAGCGAGCCGCATAGCCTTCTTCTGGATGACCAATAATATGGGCAACCCGATCAAAATCTTCATCCAAGGCCGCATTCAGCTTGGCCGAATCAATCCGCAGCGTGCCATTTTGTGGATTGGGGTTTTTGGGATCATAGCTGGGATCGACATAGGTTTCGATACCGATCAAGGCCAGCATGTTTTCTGGCTTGCCCCCGGTTGGGGTATAGAGCTCATTGCGCAGTTGTGTTTCTATTGAGCGCACCACACCTTCGCCACCCAGTGGGCCTTTTTTGGCTTCATTGAGATGAATGATGACATCGTTATAGGCCATCACAAAGGCATCGATATTGTCCTTGATCGCCTGCTTGTCTTGATCCACATTCAGATTGCCGATGCGCTGCTCTGCAGGCAGATTCCCCGCACCGGCTGCCACATTGATGGTGACACCGCTGATGACATTCGCAAAAGTATTGGTGGAACTGCGGCTTTCGATGCCATCAACTCGAATACGGGCATCCAGATCGGCAGCTGGATCGGTTGAGAGGTCAGAAGCGGTCAGCGCGTCGCTGTGGATTGTTAAGCGGCCATCATTGCCTGTTTGGCTGGCATTAACGGTCAGGCGCACCTGCCCGTTGCCTTCATTGACCAGATTGGCAGAGGCCACACCGCGTAAGTCTTCGTGGCTGTTGATCTTTTCTCGAACTTGATCTGCGGTGAGGCCGCCAATTTCTAAGGTCACACCATTGATTTCGAGCGTGGCATCTTCTGCAAAGGTGTCTTCAGCACTGAGCGATTCGGAAACAAAGCGATCGGCGCGTGCTTCGGCAAGCACTTCGATCTGGTAGTTACCTAGTGTGGCACCAGCCAGATGATCGGCCTGAGCGGTAAAGAGTTGGGGTTGGCTAGATTGCGCAGCCAGCTGCTGGAATTTCTCTGGGGAGTTGAGCTGGTTCATCGCCGCGTTGAGCTGATTGAGGCGGCTGGCTAGCTCGGCATAGGCGCTGAGTTGAACCTGAGCAAACTCCTTGTTTTCCTCCATCCGGTAGATGGGGGCCGCTTCAGCCGCGAGGGTGGCATCCACTATCTCCTGCACCGGCATGCCCGAACCTATGCCTTGAAAAGAAACGGGGTTCATCCTGGCTCTCCTATGAATTGAAACGCTTGTTTGTCTCTATCTAAACAAGTCGGCCAACAGAAGTCGAGCTTGAGCTTTTTTTGCATCTGCGAACAAAGTGAGATCTGTTATTCTCTGCGGCTGATGTTTTGACTAGACTGAGGAGCAACAGATGACCCTTGATGCCCTGTTGAGCACACTAGCCCAGCAACCGGTTGATTTTAAAACCGTAATGGCGGTAATTGATGCCGAATATGACTTTACGCCAACGCGCTTTATCAATGGCGACCAGATCAATGAAGCCAATACTAACAATGGCTCGTGCAAGATTTTTGCCTTTGGTCAGCGGCATGGATTAAGTGAGCAGGCGACCCTGCATGCCTTTGGTGACTTTTACACTCAGGATGTATTGCAAAACCCTGAGGGCACAGATCACCAGAATATCCGCAACTTTATGCAAACCGGTTGGTCCGGCGTGCAGTTTGATGGTGAGGCTTTGCGCGCCCATGTCGAGTGAAGTCCGTATTGAAGATCTAGCTGTAGGACAAGGCCCAGCGACTCAGCGTGGCGCATTGATCACCGCACACTATCGGGGCTGGTTAGAAGACGGCACCGAGTTTGATTCCTCTTATAGCCGCAACCAGCCGTTTCAGACCGTCCTCAGCCACAAGCGTGTGATTCAAGGCTGGGTACAGGGGCTGATCGGGATGCAGGCCGGTGGGCGTCGTCGTCTCTGGGTGCCTGCTGAGTTGGCCTATGGTGAGCGGCGGATGGGTGACAAGATACCGCCCCATTCGAACCTGGTGTTCGAAATTGAGCTGCTGGAAGTGCTTAACCGCGAAGATTAAGGCAGAGCCTCTGCGTTCGCTTATCTCATGAGCCTGTATCGAAACAGCCGCCATCTAGATGTATAGCTCTATGCGGCGGCTGTTGTCGGGATGCTCGACTTCAGCGCATCAAGCCTTGTGGTAAAGCGCCGCGCCCTTTTCTTTGAACTCCTGTGATTTTTGCTGCATGCCCTGTTCAGCCTGAGCATTGATGGCCGCGACTTGCGCTTCATCCAGATCCCGCACTTCCTGACTGATTTTCATCGAGCAGAATTTTGGCCCACACATGGAACAAAAGTGCGCCACCTTGGCAGAATCCTTCGGCAGGGTTTCATCATGGAAAGAACGGGCGGTATCTGGATCAAGCCCCAGATTAAACTGGTCTTCCCAGCGGAATTCAAAACGCGCCTTGGACAGCGCATTATCACGTCTTTGTGCCGCTGGGTGGCCCTTAGCCAGATCTGCCGCGTGGGCTGCAATCTTGTAGGTGATGATGCCGGTTTTTACGTCATCCTTGTTGGGTAAACCCAGATGCTCCTTGGGCGTGACATAACACAGCATGGCGCAGCCGTACCAACCAATCATCGCCGCACCGATGCCAGAGGTGATGTGATCATAGCCGGGGGCAATATCGGTGGTCAGCGGGCCGAGAGTATAAAAGGGCGCTTCATCACAGCATTCGAGCTGTTTATCCATGTTCTCTTTGATCAGATGCATCGGTACATGGCCAGGGCCTTCAATCATCACCTGTACATCATGCTGCCAGGCAATTCTGGTCAGCTCACCCAGCGTCTCCAGCTCCCCGAACTGGGCGGCATCGTTGGCATCCGCAATCGAGCCAGGACGCAGACCATCGCCCAGTGAAAAGGCCACATCATACTGCTTGCAGATCTCGCAGATGTCTTCGAAATGGGTATAAAGGAAGTTCTCCTGGTGATGCGCCAGGCACCATTTGGCCATGATCGAGCCACCACGCGAGACAATACCCGTGACCCGTTTGGCTGTCAGGGGCACATAGCGCAGCAAAACGCCTGCGTGGATGGTGAAGTAGTCGACGCCCTGCTCAGCCTGCTCGATCAGCGTGTCGCGGAAGATCTCCCAGGTCAGGTTTTCAGCCACCCCGTTGACCTTCTCCAGTGCCTGATAAATTGGCACGGTGCCCACCGGAACCGGACAGTTACGGATGATCCACTCGCGGGTTTCGTGAATGTGTTTGCCGGTGGACAGATCCATGATGGTGTCTGAACCCCAGCGAATACCCCAGGTCATCTTGGCAACTTCTTCCTCAATTGAAGAACCCAGTGCCGAGTTACCGATATTACCGTTGATTTTCACCAGAAAGTTGCGCCCGATAATCATCGGCTCGGTTTCCGGGTGATTGATATTGCAGGGGATAATCGCGCGGCCGCGTGCCACTTCATCGCGCACAAATTCGGGTGTGATTTCCTGCGGAATCGCCGCACCAAAGGATTGACCTGCATGCTGATGCTGGAGGATGGCTTCCACCGCCTTACTGCCCAGCTGCTGACGCTTCTGGTTTTCACGGATGGCAATAAATTCCATCTCAGGCGTGATGATACCCTGACGCGCATAGTGCAGCTGAGTCACGTTTTTGCCCGGCAGCGCACGGCGAGGTTTGCGCTTCAGATCAAAACGCAGCGGCTCCAGTGTGGGATCAGCCTCGCGGCGACGGCCAAATTCACTGGTTGGGCCATCCAAAAGCTCGGTGTCGCCACGTTCTTCAATCCAGGTCGCGCGCAGGGCGTGAAGCCCTTTGCGTATATCAATGCTGGCATTTGGGTCGGTGTAGGGGCCAGAGGTATCATAAACGAGAAGATCTGGGTTCTGCTCCACGCCAAACTCGGCGGGTGTATCGGCCTGGCTGATCGCCCGCATGGGCACGCGTAGATCTGGACGTGAGCCTTCAAGGTAGACCTTGCGCGAGTGAGGCAGTGGCTGCACACTGGCGGCGTCGACCTGGGCTTTTTCTCGAAGAAACTGGCTTGAAAAGGAGGTTTCTGGCTTGTTCATTGTCGTGCTCCCACGTTTATCAGGACAAAGCGGGAACCGGCAGGCGAAAAGAATGAGCTGCAGCTGGCGCTGCGAAAAATGAAGGATCTCGATTCCTACGCCGGTACTAACCGGTTCAGGTTCAACGGGTATCATCTCAGCTTCTGCCTTACGGCTTCGGCACCCCGTCAAGATGCAGTCCCGAGTGTAGCAAGTTCATTGGCTGAAAGAAACGCCACAGGCGGGTGGCCACAGAAAAGGATTTAAGTTTTCAGTCCTCTGGCCGATAATGTGCCTGAATCGGTGCCGCCTCAGGCGGTAGAACTGGTGCTATAGGAACGCCCTCATGCGTATAGAAAACTCCTACAATCATTCGCTTGAAGCCCAGGAAAGCCTGAATACCTCGCTGAACTCAGCGCAGGGTGCCCAGTTTTCCTTGATGCTGAGTTTGATGATGGCACCGGTTTATTCCCCCGACCTGTCCGATATCTACAGTAATATGGCGATCAACAGCCCTCAGGCTGTCTATCCCACCCATATTCCTACCCGCTTTGATCCTCCTGAGCTCAGTCAGTATGCTGGCCCGCCTGCGGCCTATCGTGATCTGCGTTTGGTTGAAGATACCTATGCACGCCAGATGGCCAGACGCATTCAAGGCGATATGGGGATTGCTCTGGTGCATGGTAATGCGGGCTATTTTAGTTGGCTGCGTGCGCTGACTGAGCAGTATCCCAAGCTGCAATTTGTGACTACCCTCAAGGCGGCAACCGGTCCTTCACCGCATCAGGTGGCCGCTGCCTATGCCGCGCAAGCCAAGCCAGATACGGCGACTTTGATTAAAGAAATTAACTCTTCTTTGACTGTGGCTGCTTAACCAGAGGATCCTTAATCAGGGGATCCTTAATCTGCGCTTCCTTAATCCACGACCTCCTTGCTGTATTTTCTTCTTTTGTTGATCTTGTCTTGCGATATTCAACCTGTGTTGGCCTGTGACTTGCCTCGGTGGCGCTAGCCGCTGTCTTGCATGAATGCAGAATCAGGGTTTGCAGCCTAGGCAGGATGCCTGATAATGGCCGCACCATTGATTACTGGAGCTTGGCCATGTCTTCTTTAGCTGCTTATTCGACTGCGAATCCTGGCGTCACAGGTGTCATTCTTGCCGGTGGGGAAGGACGGCGCATGGGGGGGCAGGATAAGGGTTGGGTGGATTTTGATGGGCAGCCCTTGATTCAGCATGTGATCAACCGCCTAGAGCCGCAAACGCAGACACTACTGATCAATGCTAATCGCAACCTCTCGGCCTATGCTGCGCTTGGCTTTAAGGTGATTGAAGATCTGCAAACGGGCTTTCATGGCCCGCTGATGGGCATGCTGACAGGGTTGAACGCCGCCTCAGATGATTGGGTGATGTTTGTTCCTTGTGATGGGCCTTTTTTGCCAACAGATTTGGTTGACCGTTTGCTGGCTGCCGCTTTAGCAGCTCAAACACGTATTGCCGTTGCCGCAGAAGCAGGCCGTCTGCAGCCAGTGGTGGTGCTCCTGCATCGCAGTCTGGCGGCTGATTTGCAGCAGGCCATGGCGCAAGGCGAGCGTAAACCCGATCGCTGGTATGCGCAGATGGGCATGACGCAGGTAGAGTGTGATGCGCAGAGTTTACGTAACTTTAATCGTCCTGAGGAGTTGATGAGCAATTCGGCCAACGGCTAGGCAAGCCAGCTCTGTCCCTGGATGGCACCTAGTCTGCATAGCTTCAGTTGTTATCGGCTATTGAGGCGGTCCAGCCTCAGTCTTTGTCTTTGATCAAAAAGTCGTCGGCTACCCAGCAAGACAGCGATAAGGCTTCCAAGCCCCGTGCCTAGAGTGATCATCAGCATGATCAGGATTTGATATTTGACGGCCAGTGCTGGTGGGGTGCCTGCCAGAATTTGCCCTGTCATCATGCCTGGAAGGCTAATAATACCTGCCGCAGCCATGGCATTGATGCTTGGCAGTAGGCCGGCACGCATGGCCTCTCTGCGCACTGGTCCAAGGGCTTCGCTCCAGTGCTGGCCGAGCATTAAGCGATTTTCGATGATAGCACGCTGTTGCCACGCCTGCTCAGTGAGGCGCTCTAAGGCCAAGGCCACTCCGGTCATCGTATTTCCCAGCAGCATTCCTAGCAAAGGAATCGCGTATTGCGGTGTATACCAGGGTGTCGGGCCGACCAAGAGGAGCAGAGTGAGGATGGCGAGAGAAAAAGACGATAGAAATAACGACAGTGTTGCTAGAGTATATCCCCAGGCACCCTTAAACCGCCGTTGTTGACGTGCGATGATCTCACGGCCAGCCAGGAGCAGCATGGTGATGGCCATTAAACTGACCCAGAGCAGACTGCCGAGAGAAAAGAGAACTTCTAGGATCAGGCCAATCAGAGCCAGCTGAAGGATAGTACGCAGTGCTGCAACTAATAATTGGCGGCTCACACCTAGCTGGGCGCTTTGTGCCAGCAGGGCCAAAACCAAGATCAGGCTGGCTGCTAAACTCAGTTGCCACCAGCTGAGTTCAATGACCTCCAAGAGGTTGCTCCTGAATCTGTTCGCCTTGAATTAATAAAATCTTATCAGCCACTCTATTGACCTGCTCTCGATCATGCGCCACCCAGATCACAGGCCAAGCATGGCGCTGTATTTCTTCTTTTAGCCATGACTCTACCTTAAGACTTTGCTCAGGATCAAGATGGGCGGTGGGCTCATCAAGCAGCAGCACCTGCAGCGGAAAAGCCAGCGCGCGTAGTAAAGCCAGACGCTGCTTTTCGCCGCTGGATAAGCGGCTCACTTGCCAATGCATGGCCTCTTGCACCAAGCCGAGTGCTGCCAGTGCTGCAGGATCGACATCGGCGGGAAAGTGATCAGCGACTTCATCAGACCACCATTGGCTTTCCGCTGGAACCAGGCGGACTTTAAGCCGCCATAAATGGGCCGGCATGGCCTGCTGGCTTTGCTCATTCAGCCAGACTTGGCCTTGGTGTGGCTCAAGATCGGCAAGCGCGCGCAGAAAACGGCTTTTTCCACTGCCAGAAGCCCCGGTTACACAGCAGATTTCTCCACCGCGCAGTGTTAAAGAAAAGGGCTTCCAGAGTGGATTGCTTAGGGCCTCTAGGCGCAGAATCGGCTTAGGCTGGGGTGTCATCATTCACATCCTGAAAGGAATAAGGTTCACCAGCCTAGCAACTGCACGCAAAAATTTTACTGCCTTGGCTCAGGGTTCAGTTTATTGATACAAAAAAACACCTTTGTCATCAAAAGTTCATCAACGGCCCCGCCGTGTCTGGATCACCCGCGCCATACGTTGTAGGGCTGCATCGAGTTGTGCGCTAGGGCAACCAAAATTGAGGCGCAGATAGCCATCAGTGCCAAAGGCTTCACCGAGCGAGAGCGCGACGCCACCTTCAAGGAAGTCCTGTTCGTTCAGTCCGAGCTGGCGCAGATCCAGCCAAGCGACAAAGGTGGCCTGAGGGCGCGTAAAGCCAATTTCAGGGTAGTCTTGGAGCCAGTGTTCGAGCTGATCGAGATTGGCATTAAGCTGCTGTTTGAGCGCAGCCAACCATGCTGCGCCCTCTTGCCAGGCGGCTTGCGCGGCTAGTAGGCCGAGATAATTCATATCAGGCATCATGCCGCGCATCTGGCGGCGAAAACGCACACGCCTTTCTGGATCAGGAATGATGGCAACAGCGCAAGAAAGCCCAGCGATATTGAAGGTTTTGCTCGGTGCCATCAGCGTGATCGAGCGGGCAGCGGCGTCTGGATTGAGTGCAGCAAAAGGCAGATGCCGCTGCTGAGGATCAAGGAGCAGATCCGCCCAGATTTCATCAGAGATCACCAGCAGATCGCGCTCAAGAGCCAGCTGCGCCAGTTGCTCTAAATCCGCGCGTGTTGCCACCTGTCCGCTTGGGTTGTGCGGGTGGCACAAGACCAGTGCTTGGGTCGCATCGGTCAGATAAGGCGTCCAGTCTGTCGCCTCGCTGGGGACGCTCACCAGGGGCCGCGCGCGCAATCGACCTAGCTGACGAATCGGTGGATAGACCGGCTGTGGCACAGCCAGACCTGCCTCGGGCGCTAATTCGGCTTCGATAGCGAGATGCAAGCCAGGCACCACCCCCGGTAGCCAGACCAGCCATTCTGCTTCGATGGCCCAGTGATACTGCTCAGCGCACCAGGCAACAAAGGTGTCGATCAGCCCAGAAGGGATCTCGCCATACCCAAAAACGCCGCGTTCGACGGCTTGGCGCAGCGCTTTTTGTACCGCTGGCGGTGCGGCAAAGTCCATATCGGCCACCCACATGGGCAGAATATCTTGCTCTTCATAGCGCTGCCATTTGAGGCTGGCGGTGCCACGGCGCTCGATGGGGGTCACAAAATCAAATTCAGGTGTAGACATGTGCATTCCTTGATAGCAAAGAAACGAGGAGTGCGACCTTTGCTGGATGCCCTTGGGTAGAGCAGATCGCTATACTCCTTGGTTCTGAAAAAAAGCGGGTTTTGAAAAAGTAGGTTCTGAAAAAAAGCGGGTTTTGAAAAAGTAGGTTCTGAACAAGGCTTTTGATAAGCCGCTCTGTACATCCGTTTTAAAGAAACGATGGTTGATGAAGAAAAACAAAGGATAAAACAATGCTTTCGATGACACTGACGCCGGGTTTTACCGATACCGATGCCATGGGCCATATCAACAATACCCGCCTGCCAGTCTGGTTTGAACTGGCACGCAATGATCTGTTTCGCTTTTTTATCCCTGATTTAGACCCTCAAAAATGGTGCTTGATTATTGCACGAATCGAAGTTGATTTTGTGGGTGAGCTTTTTTATGGGCAGGAGGTAGAAATCCGCACGCAGATTGCCAGAATCGGCAATGCTTCGTTTGTTGTGCAGCAAGAAGCCTGGCAGGAGGGGCGTCTTGGCGCACGTGGGCAGGCCACCTTGGTACATTATGATTTCACCACCAAAAAGACCCAGCCACTGACACCTGCTCAGCGTGAAGCTTTGACGCCTCATCTGATCAGCGCCTAGGAACCCTCTGATTAACTACTGCGCTTGGTGATGCTGCGTTGAAATTGGTCTCAAAATGCTCATTTACTCCGTGTAAACTCCGCTTTTTCGATCAATTTCGCCTTGCGACCTACATGGATGTAGGAAGTGCAGCAATTCGTCTGGAACGAATGCTGTCCTGACCTGTGCTCGTGACGTTGATCAGAGGCTCCCTAGCCTGCATCAATGGCATCAAAAAGCCCCAGTCGTCTGATAACGGCTGGGGCGAGAGCGTGCAAACTTGGAGCTGACCGATCGGGATTAGAAGTGCAGCAGTACACCCAGATGGGGGCGGATCACCAGCTCATTTTTCTTGCCTGTTGTTGGGTGATCGATGCCATAGACGCCACTGATACTGGCAGAGAGCACCATCCAGCGCGTGAGCGGCATCTCGTAGCCTAAACGCAGATCAGCACCGATATTCGAATCGGCTTCATCGCCACGCCAATAGCTGGCTCCAAGCTGATAAAAAGTACCGCTTAAATAACGTTCGTTATAACGCTTAAATCCCGCCTCATACACTTGATACTCATCGCCATCTGCCAGACCCAGCACCAAGGCAGAGCGGCGTCCCACCGAGACCTGATAGGACAGGTTGAGCTGACCATCGTCCTGATTGCGATCAAGCTGACGTGCCAGATCATAGCCAAAAGCGTGGCTGGTATTGGCCTGCGCCGAGCTGACAGTGATCGAAAAACAGACAACAAGGCTTGCAAGTAAAAGAAGAGCACGCTGCGCCATAGAAATCTCCAGCAAATCAAAGGGCGGGATAAACAATCCCGCATCTTAAAGGAAAAGGCGCGAGCTGCCTACTCTGGGTGTGTGCTCCAGCGCAACTGAAGAAGATCGTCTCTCTTTATCAATAGTCTATCTAAATGATAATAATTGACATTTACTATGCATGTTTTTAATATACCGCGCGGTTTATTCCTCTGAGTTGCATCTTATTCTTGGTGCATTTTTCTGCTCTTCTGGCATACAAAAGGAAAGACATGAAGCTTGTGAAGTCGCCTATCGCGCTGGCACTCTGTAGCTGTTTGGCCACCAGCTTACCTCTTTGGGCGAATGAGGTGGATCAAGAAGAAGATCTGCAACCCGATGTGGTGGTCTATGGTCAGGCGCTTGATCCCTTAACCAGCAGCAGCTCGCTGGATGCCGAGGCCATACGCCAGCGTCCAACAGGTGATGGCAATCTCACCGATCTGCTGCGCACCAATCCGGCGGTGCAGTTTTCCAACTCAAGCAGCAGTATGAATCAGGGTGAGATACGCCCTGAAAGCATCTCGATTCATGGTTCGCGGGCCTATCAGAATAGTTTTCGGCTCGATGGCATGAATCTGAATAATGATCTCAATCCGGCCAGCCCTAATCTGGGTGTCACCTTAACCAATCTGGGAAGTGATACGCAGGGCTTTTATCTGGATAGCCGTCTGATCGATTCGATCACGGTGTACGATGCCAATATTCCGGTGGAGTTTGGTGGTTTTATGGGCGGCAGTATTGAGGCCCAATCGCGGAGTTGGCGCGGTGAACGCGGTGGTCAGATCTACTATCGCCATACACAAGCCAGCTGGAACCGCACCCATATCGATCGTCAGCTGAATTTTGATTCCAGTGAAAACTCCCGCGCTCATCCATCGCGTTTTCAGCCAGATTACCGCAAGCATAGCTATGGCCTGAATGTCGAGACAGGATTGACTGACCAGCTGGGCGTGGTGTTCTCCCTGTCGCGTCGTGAATCCACGATTCCCAGCCAGCATGTGGGCGGGCTGAGTGTTGATCTGGATGAAGCAGGCGAGCATCTGGTGATGTTTAATCGCGCTGATCAGGTCAAGAATCAGACCCGCACCAGTGATCAGGCCTTTGCCAAGTTCAGCTGGTATCCGCAAGGCGGCACCGAGCTTCATTGGTCGACCACCTATACCGGCTATACCTCAAGCCAGTTTTTAAATGGGTCTGCCAACTCGGATTATGATGAAGAGCACCGTGGCTTGGGTTCACAGCTCCAGTGGCAGCAGCAAACGCGCTGGGGGCAGAGTGATCTGCATTTGAGCTGGCAGCAGCTCGAGGATGAGCGAGATTCAGCGCAAAAGTATTCAGTGCAACTTGAGGATTTAAGCGATTGGGAGCACCGGCGCACTTATGATTCAGGCGGTCCAGGGGATCTGATTTCGCGTCAGGAAAACCTGACTGCGCGCTCAACCTTTCGCTGGCATCCACTGGTGTGGGGTGAATGGGAGCAGCGCGTGCGCGTGGGTGCTGAAGTGACCCGCACCGAAGCTGAGTATGAGCGGCGTGCGCCCTTCTTCCGTAATGGTTTTATCATGACGCAAGGCTGGGATGGTGAACCGAATTTGATGGGTGGACAGGTTGAGGCCTTTTTTGCTGGGCGGCATCGGGCTGATTTTACCCAGACGGCGGTCTTTGCTGAAAACACCCTGAGCTATGGCCGCTGGAGCTTCCGTCCTGGTGTGCGTGTGGATCGTGATGATTTTGTTGAGCGGACGAATCTCGCACCGCGCTTTGTTGCCAGTCTGGATGTCTTTGGTGATCAGCGGACCCGCGTGACGGCAGGGGCGAATCGCTATTATGGGCGCTCGATGCTGACCTATGCTCTCTATGAAGCGCAGAATGCGGGCCTGCATTTGTGCTACTGGGGTTGTACACCGAACAGCATGGATAATGATTGGAGTCCCGCGCGTGATTTTGAAGGCATGGCGGATCTGCATACCCCCTATAGTGATGAGTTGAGCTTGAGCGTCAGCCAGATCTGGGGTCCGACGCTATGGCGTGTCAGCTATGTGCAGCGTGATAACCGCGATGAAGTGCGTAGCCGACCCAAGTATCCAGGAACCAGTGATCCAATCGAAGCCCGTATTCGTACCTTTGATAATGGTGGTCGCAGTGAGCATGAAACCCTCTCGTTGACGGTCAGTCATTTAGATGGCGTGGCGTTGGGTGCCACAACGCATCATTGGACCCTGACTGCGGCTTGGCAGGATTCCTTCAGCAATACACCCAAGGATCAAGGCTATGCCTTTTTTGATCCTAACCTGAACCTGAATATGGATTATGTGGATTACCGGGGTGAGATTATTCGCGCGCGTGATCTGCCTGCTACGGATTTCAATCTGCCTTTGCGTATCAATGCTGAGTTGATTTCAGTCTATGAGCCCAGCCAGCTGAGCTTCTATCAGACCTGGCACTGGGGCAGCTCGCGTGATCAGGCCACACGTCATCAGAATGACTACACCACCTTGCCGGATAGCGATCAGCAGGTGCTCAAGTATGAGCGTGTGCGTTATAGCTCTACCTTCCGCTGGGATACCAAGGTCCGCTGGGAGCCCAGTTGGGCACAGGGTTTTGGTGCGGCGCTAGAGGTCACCAACCTGCTCAATAATCGCAATGCCACAGATGCCTTTGTGCATTCCAATCAGGTGTATCGCTCCTATGCGCCCGGGCGGCAATTCTGGTTACAGCTGGATTATAACTTCTAATTCGACTCTTCTTCGGCCAGCCTTGTGCTGGCCTTGTCTCGCTGGTGATCTTCATGCAAGTGCTACAGGATTTTTGGCGCTTAACACGCGCCTATTGGCTGCGTCGTCAGGCCTGGCCTCAGCTGTTATTGCTTTTGGTGGTGCTGGGGATGAGCCTGTCTTCAGTCTGGTTCTCCGTCCAGATCAATCACTGGAATGGTGATTTTTTTAATGCACTCCAAGCCTTGGATGGCGAGGCCATCTACCCGTTGTTATTACAGTTTGTGGGTTTGGTGGCGGCCTTTGTGCTGGTGATGGTGTATGCCGACTATCTGAAAAAGAAGCTGATGCTAGAGTGGCGACAGTGGATGACGGATGACTATGCCACGCGCTGGTTATCGCCCACGCATCACCACTATCAGCTGCAGCTGACTCAGCAGGAGCCAGATAACCCTGACCAGCGTATTGCGGAGGATATTCGTATTCTGGTCGAAGACTCGCTCAATCTGCTGGTGTCTTTTTTGCGTTCAGTGCTGACGCTCTTCTCCTTTTTAGCCATCTTATGGCAGTTTTCGACGCCGGTGGATTTGAGCTGGATGGGGCTGAACTGGGTCCTGCCCGGCTATCTGGTGTGGGTCTGTCTGGCCTATACCCTGGTGGGAACCTGGATCACCCACCGTATTGGCCGTGAGCTCCAGCCTCTGAACTATCAGCAGCAGCGTTGTGAGGCCGATCTGCGACATCTGCTGATGCAGCAGCGTGAATACAGTGAAGCCATCGCTGGCCAGCAGGGTGAAAACTGCGAGCGGCAGCGCCTGCGCACGGGTTTTCAGCAGGTTGCAGGCAACTGGTATCGCCTGATGCGCCGTGAAAAAAACCTTTCCTTTTTTACCCAGAGCTATGCGCAGGTCACCTCCTTGGCCCCGATCTTTTTTGCACTCCCCGCTTTTCTGGCCGGAAGCCTGCTGCTGGGGGGCTTGATGCAGGTGCGTCTGGCCTTTGCTCAGGTGGCGGGAGCGCTGAGCTGGTTTATCTATGCCTATCGTGATCTGGCCAGCTGGAGTGCCACCGTGGCCCGTTTGACGCGTTTTCAGCAGCGGATGGCGAGCCTAGAGACCGAGGCCCAGTGGCAGCCAGCCACAGGGATGAGAATGCAGATCAGCGTCAAGCAGGCCGATCAGAGCCCGCTGCTGGAGATGCCGCCTTGTCGCCTAGAAGCAGGGGATTTTATGCTGATCGAAGGCGCCTCTGGCCTTGGCAAATCAAGCCTTTTGCGCACCTTGGCGGGTCACTGGGCTCACTTTAGCGGTGAGATCAAACGCGACCCGCATCTTCTGTGGGTACCGCAGGATCTCTATCTACCCAGAGTCTCACTGAAATCTCTCTTATGTTATCCACAGCCCGTCACCGCCCAGACCGATGCAGCTTGCCTTGAGGCTTTGGAGCAGGTTGGGCTGGCGTCGCTGGCGCAGGATCTGCATCAAGAGCAGGAGTGGCGCTTACGTCTTTCAGGTGGCGAGCAGCAAAGGGTGATGTGGGCGCGCGTGCTGCTCAATCGTCCAGCGATTGCCTTGATGGATGAAACCACCAGCGCCTTGGATACAGCCAGCGCGCTGGCATTGATCCACCAAGTGCGCCGTGCCTGCCCAGAGTTGATTCTGGTGCTGGTCAGTCATCAGGCCGCGCATGCGGAGGAAGTCACGCAGCGTTTATCTTTTCAAGCAGGCACACCGGCTCAGGGCGTGTTTAAGGAGCAAAAAGTATGAAGTGGAATCCGTCTTTTGATCACAAAAAGACCGCCAAGGGGATGGTTCACATCATCCTGCTGCTGCTCTTGTTGAGCCAGTTTATGGGATGTGTGGCCTCATCGTCGCATTCCACGCGCGTAGAAGAGGCCTTGCCTGATCATCCTGCCTTGGTCCGCCATACGCTGGCCTCAGGCACGGAGATGTGGATTTTGCCACGGGCTGGCGAGGCTGTTGAGTTGCGTCTGGTGGTGAATGCCGGTTCTGTCCATGAAGCACCAGATCAGCTGGGCATCGCGCATCTGGTGGAGCATATGGCCTTTCGTGGTACAGCGGCCTATCCAGCAGCGGAAGCGCAGGCCGAACTGGCCGCGCAGGGGCTGAATCTGGGCAGTCATGTGAATGCAGCGACCAGTTTTTTTAACACCACCTATCGTCTTTCGTTACCGAATGCCGAGGCATTGCCCGTTGCCTTGCATTTGATGGCCCAGTGGGCCAATGCCATCACTTTTGATGCCGAGGCGCTGGCGGGTGAGCAGTTGATCGTGCAAGAAGAGTGGCGACTGCGCCAAAGTGGTGGCACGCGCATCAACCAGCAGCTGGATGCTGTGCGCTACCAAGGCTCTTTGTTGGCCGAGCGTGAGCCAATAGGGGATCTGACGCAGGTGCTGGGTTTTGATCGTGATGCCCTGCTGGATTTTTATCAGCAGTGGTATCGTCCTGAACGTATGACTTTGATTTTGGTTGGGGCGGTGGATGTGCAGCAGGTGATCGCGCAGGCTGAAGCCGATTTTGCCGCCGAGCAGTTTACCCTCTCACCCGCCGGTGCGCCCTTATCGAATGTGGATCTAGCCGCCTTTCCTGCCGCCAGTGCCGCACCGCTTGTCGCGGCGGTACTTGATCCTGAACAGGGGCAGCGTTTCGTTCAGGTGATGCTCCAGCGCCCTCAGCCTGCGCCCTTAACTCAGGTGAATGGCCAGTTTCGTGATCTGATCGATCAGCTTTGGCTGGAGATCCTGACGCATCGTTTCAACCAGCGTGTTGAGCAGGGGGATCTGGCGCGCGGGCAAACTTCTCCTTTTGGGCAGCTGTTGACGCCTGATTTTCAGCATTATCTGCTGATTCTGCACCCGCAGCAGGGCAACTATGCTCAGGCCGTCGAGGTTGCCGCGCAAGAGCTGGCTCGTTTGATGCAGCATCCTGTGCTGGATGAAGAGTTGCATGCCGCCAAGCAGCGGCTGCTCCATCAGCGTGGCGATCAAGCCCGTTTTGCCGCCGCCGTGCCGCCTGCGCGCCTTGCTGATCGCTTGGCCAATGCAGCGGTGTATCAGCTCCCTGTGCTCAGTGAGGCGCAGGAGTTTGAGCTGACACAGCAGCTGTTATCAGGCATCAGTGCCGCGCACTTACAGGCCGCCTTGTTGGAGCTAGAGGCCCAGGCGCAAGTCAAGCTGGCTTTGATCGGCCCCAGCAGTGATGCTGAACCCATTGCCGCGACCGATTTTGCGGCGCTGTGGCAGCAGACCCTAGCTAGGCCTCAGTCGCCTTGGGTCATGCAGCAGGCTGCCGTAGCCTCTTTGCCGGCGTTAGTGCAAGCGCCGCTGGTGCAGCGTAGGCAGCTGCCTGCCTTGTCAACCGAGGGTGCGCGCACTGAACGCCTGACGCTGAGTAATGGGATGACGCTGCTCTGGCGTCAAGATCCAGCACTGGATGCCCAGTTGCATCTGGATGTGCGCTTCCCCGGCGGGCGCTCTTTGGAAGACGAGCACGGCCCAGCATGGGTTTTCTGGTCGATGATGCTGCCTGAGGCCTGTGGCTATGGTGATATCTCTGCCGCTGATGTGGCCCGTTTTGCACGCACCCATCAGCTTCAGGTGCGCCCCTATGTGGAGGAGTTGCATCATGGCTTTCGTGCGAGCGCCAGCCCCGCGCAACTGGAGCCTTTGCTGCAAGTCTTGCAGCTCAAAATGGCGGCGCCGCGCTATTGTGAAGCTGGCCTAGTACGCTGGCGTGAGCGGTTGCAACAGCAGCAGCAGCAGCAACATCAGCCTGTCGAGCAGTCTTTTGCTCAGCAGCTTCAGGCGCTGGCTTTTGAATCTGGACATTTGATGCAGCCAGCCGCCTTATTACAGCAGCTCGATGCCCTGCCGCTTGAACAGCTGGCCGAACAGCGCGAGCGTTTATTCGCGCAGGCTTCTGCTGGGCGGATTGGGCTGGCGAGCCGTCCACTGCCTGAGCAGCTGCAAGTGCGCCTACCCGCTTGGTTGGCTGCACTGCACACCAGTGATGCACCGGCGATCACTTGGCAGGATCGCGGTTTGCGTCCTGTTGCACAATCCATGCAAGCCAGTTGGCCGATCAACCTGAGCCCAAAAACGCAGGTTCAAATCCATTACAGTCAACCCACCCACTGGTCTGCTGAGCGGCAAATTGCGCTGGAGCTGTTAGAAACCTGGGTGCATCAGCGTCTGCAAGCCAGATTGCGCCAAGATCTTTCTGGGGTGTACAGCTTTGGTATGCATCACCTGTTGGCGCGTGATCCTGAGGCCTATTATCTGGGTCGTCTGAACTTCAGTAGCGCACCAGAGCGAGCTGAAGAACTGATTGAGGCCGCGCTGCAAGAAATCGCGCAGCTGCGTCAAACACCGCCGACAGCGGCAGAATGGCGACAGGCGCAGGAAACCTGGCGTCTTGGTCTGGCAGAGCGTGAGGCACAGGCAGCCTATTGGAGCGCCGCGCTGGCGCAAACCCAAACGCCAGCACAAGAAGAACAGCTGGCGCTGGCAGCAGGGCAAGCGGCTGCTCTTTCTGCTGAGAGGGCACACGCCTTGTTGGTTGAATGGCTGGCTGGGCCGGTGAAAATCTTCCAGCTCACGCCGCGCAGAGAAGAAGGGTAGAATAGCCTTTTGGGATCATCTTGCTGTGGTGGCCTTGCTGAGGCAGGTCGCCATAGACCCGCTGTCCAGCCAAGATGATCAACGCCAGAGGCAATAAGGAGAAGGGAGTATGCCCAAGACAAGGTGGACGTCAGCCGCCCCCGCTGATCAAACCGCGCCTGCCATGCAGCAGGTTTTTGAGGCGGGTGAGCGCCATCATCATATCGCCAATACGGCCTATCCGCTGGCACATCAGCAGACGTGGAAGCCTTATCGCGTGCGCCAGAATGAGCAGGCCGAGCGCCTGGTGAAAGCCTTTGACGGTCTGGATCAGCTGACGCTCTATTCTCATCTGCCTTTTTGTGAAACCCGCTGCTATTTCTGTGAATACACAGTGGTTGGGCGCGCCGAGCTAGCCCATACCTCGCTGTATATGCAGTATCTGGGGCAGGAGCTGGCCGCCTATCGTGCATTACTGGGGCCGCGTGAGTTGCTGGGATGGGATATCGGCGGGGGAACGCCTTCTTTTGTGGATGCGGCTTTGATTGATCAGCATATTGAGCAGGTGACCCGCCACTTTCACCTGGTTGACGGCGCGAAGGTCAGCATTGAAACCACGCCGAAGATCGCAGCAGCTGAACCAGAAAAAATAGCGGCCTATTTTGCAGCGGGTATTCGGCGTATCAGCATGGGGATTCAGGTCACGCAGCCGGATCTACTCAAGGTGCTGGGCCGTGAAGAGAATGGTATCGCGCAGATTGATCAGGCGGTGGCTCATATTCGTCGTGCCGGATTCACCGAGTTCAACATTGATTTGATGTATGGTTTTGCTGGCCAGTCACTGGCCTCGTGGGAGGCCACGCTGCGTTATGCGCTGGCGATGCAGCCTGAGTTCATCACCCTCTATCGAATGCGTTATAAGTTAACGCGTATTTCTAGCCAAGCGGATCAGGTCACCCCTGAGCAGGTGCGCTTGCAGTCTCAATTGGCGAAGACCCTGCTGAAAGAGGCCGGTTATTGGGCCAATCCGGGTAAGAACACCTTTAGTCGCCTGCCAGCCCAAACAGGCACCAGCAGTTATCTGACGCAGCGTGTCATTCACGGGCGCTCTTATCTGGGCTTGGGTCTGGGAGCGCAATCGATGACGGACACCAGCATTAGCTACAACGCTGGTGCGGTAGGCAAGAATCTGGCCCCCTATTTTAAGCGTCTGGATCAGCAGCAGTTACCCCTTCAGGATTTTTATGATCTGCCCGCGATTCAGATGATGGCCAAGATGGTGGCGGTCAGCTTCTACTTTGGTGAGGTGAATCTGGCTGCCTTCGAGCGCAAGTTTGGCCTGCCTTTAGAAGCCGCCTACCCAGAAGCAGTGGACTATGCGCTGCAACAGGGTTTGATGCACTACACGGATTCGCGCAATGGTCAGGAATGGCCGGATCAGCCGCGACGCAGCCTCTCCCTCACAGACAAGGGGGCGGCCCACTTTAATGGCAGCATTGCGCTTTTTTACGCCCCTTCGGTACAAAACTACCTGCTTGAGAAGAATGTAGCTGAGGATTTAGCCCGCCAAGAGCGCGCAGCGCAGCAGGTGTTTGAGCGTAACCAGCGCATTGCCTCTGTGCCCTTGTCGGCGACAGACTAATCTGACGCGCCACGCGCGAGAGTCAGGTGGGTGGCGGTGGCCGCATCGAAGCTGCGCAGACTAGCACGCAGTTTTTTCTCCTGAGCTTTGCGCCCCAAGCCTTGGAGTTCAGGCAGCTGATCCCAGCTGTGTCCCTGAATTAACCAGCGGATCCAGCTGTGCCATGCTGGGTCCTGAGCCACGGCATCGGATGCTTGAGCAAGACGGAAGCAGAGCCAGCGCCGCAGTGCCGTTAGGCTCATCATCAGTGGACGATGGCCTTGGGCGCAGGCATGGATTTCAGCCGCATCCGCCGCTTGCCAAACCCCTGCAGGGAGTTGACGCAGGATCAAGCGCAGGAGTTCGGCATCCAGGGCGGCATAATGCACGGGGCCATCATCACCAAGGCGCTCAGCAAAGCGCGCCGTACACTGCGCCAGACACTGCTGCCCAGCGGGGCTGAGTCCCAAGCCCATCTGTAGCGGAGGTTCACCACTGGCCAGATCCTGTGTCATCCCCAGACGCAATACCTGCCAGCCCAGTGCTTGCCAAAAGCGCGCCAGTCTTGCTGTGGCCCCAAAACTGCTGCCCAGCGCATCGATTCCCTCGGTGGCGGCTGCTTGGTGTTGAATCCAATCCATCAGCTGGCGACCCCACCTCTGCCCTTGATATGGCGGCTGAATCGCAAGGCGTTGAATACGCCACCAGCGCAGCTGTGCCGCCGCCGGCATGGCGGCATGAAAGGCCAGTGATTGCGCCAGCAGATGGCCTTGTGGGCGTCGCTGGCCAAGATAGATGGCATCAGCCAAGTCCGCTGGAAACCTACCCTCCTGTTGGATCATCGCCAGTCCAATCAGCGTGCCAGTGGGTTGATCACAAAGCAGCGCTAACTTCAGATCTGGGCCATCAAGTAGCTGGCGCAAATCCTCTGCGCGTGTGCGGTAGTGGGCCAGACGCAGCAGGCTAAACACCTGATGCAACAGTGCGGGTTGGGCGGCCAGCTCAGCTTGCGTGATCCAGGCGATCTGAGGCTGAATCTGCACAGGCATAGCCTGCAAGGGTGCAGGTTGGAGCAAAAGCAGACGCTCGATCAGCCCTTCTAGGGGGTCCGCCTCAGCCCAGCGCAGCGGTTGATGGAGTTCAAGCCAGAGTGCTTGTGGTTGGATGGCCAGCAGTGCCGCCCGAAAGCGCAGGTCAAAACCTCGCCCGCTGCCTTCATAGCCTTGTAAGGTGGTGGCATAGAGACTGGCCGGATAGCGGCTGATCAGTTGGTTGAGCTGGGCGATCGGCAGTGCGGCGGCTTCATCCAGCAGCAACCAGTCGCCTGCTTGGTGTTCGGCCAGCAGCGCATCAGGAGCAACAAAGCGCACGGTGGCGCTGGCGGGTCGATGTTGATCTAGCCAGTGGAGCAGTTCGCTCGCCGCTGCAGCAGAAGGCGCACTGACTAAAAGATGCCCCTCAGGCCGCTGCGCGAATAATCCCAGCGCTACCAAGCCCAATGCGGCGCTCTTGCCTCGGCCACGCGCTGCGGTCAGCACCGCGGCCTGGCCTTGCTCTAGCTGTGCCAACAGCTGTTGGACCACCTGAGCCTGCTCATCGGTGAAACTGGTCTGGCGCTCACTGGGTGGGGGCTGCCAGAGGGTCTCGCTGAGGTCGATTGGGCTGGCACTCAGACGGGTTGGGCGCGGCTGGCCTTGCTGCCAATGAATCAGCTCTTGGCGTGCGGCGGCTTGTTGCAACTGCTGTTCGCAGTGGGCGATAAAAAAATGGCTGAGCTGCTCGGGTTGATAGGGCCAGGCCGCAAGGCGTCGATAATCGCCATCGACCTGCTGTGCCCAGTCTTTCGGTGTTAGCAGCAGCAGCCAGCCGCCTGCCTTGAGTGTGCCGGCCATCACGCCCAGCGCATCGGGCATCAGCCCAGCATGGGTGTCGATCACCAGCCAATCGAGTTCTTGTCCTAAAAACTGACGCGCTTGTTTGGCGGGGACCCAGGCCAGTGATTGATCTTCACGCAGGCTGGGGCGATGGGGTGGCTCCGCGCTAAAAAGCCACGCACCCTGCTGCCAGTGGTGTTGGCTGGAGAGCCGACGCGCCTGCTCCTGTGTCCAGTCTGCTGAGCCTTCAAGCCACAAGATCTGGCGCTGCCCAGAGGGAGAGTGAAGGACATGGCTCGGTGGAGAAGAAGAGGGCCGACTAGGCATCAACTGGATTCTCTTTGTTCGCCATTCCAAGTGAGGCGGCCGCTGAGCGAGACATCATAACCCTGTAGGTGCTGTGCCGCACGCCGCCCTTCAGCGCTGTTCAGCCAATCAAACACCTGCTGAATCAAGGTGCGGAAAAACACCTGTCGTGGCAGTACCAGATCAAAGGATTCTTGATAGATCGGCACAAAATGCAAGCCAGCTTCCACGGCCACGGCCTCTGCTCCTGGCCCCAGATCAGCCTGTCCGCGTGTGATGGCGGCCGCGACTTCTTGCTCGGTTAGGGCAATGCAGCTGGCCTTGAGGCGCTGGATATCCAAATGCTGCTCTTGGAGCCAGTCCTTTAAAAAGCGCTGGGCACCGGCCCCCTCTTGGCGCACCACCCAGTTCAGGCGATACAGGGCCTCACCTTGGCGTCCGGCCTCTTGCAGCTGCTGAGCCAGCTGGGCATCGCGCATCATCAATCCTTGTTGGCGCTGATAAAGATGGACCAGAACCCAGTGACGTGCTCCGGCGTATTGGCGGATCAAACCAGGATGACGCAGATGGCTTTCTTCGGCGCGGCCCCAGTGTACGGCGCAGGCATCGATCAGCCCTTGAGACAGTAGCGACAGGCCTGCCTGGGTGCCCGTGGGCATATAGCTATAGAGTGCTTGATACTGCTGCGCCTTCATCAAGCGCAAGAGTGCAAAGCGCAGCAACGGATCATCACTGCCTGCCAGCAACAGCCGATCTGTCAGCAGGCCGTGATGGCTAGATTCGAGCAGCCATTGATCCACCAAGCTGCGTGGAAAGAGCCACTTGCCTGTGACCTTGGTGGCAGGTAGGTGCCCATCACTGGCCAGCTGATAGACCTTCTTTTCATTCAGATGCAGATACTGGGCGACCTCTTTCACCGTCATATAGGGTGAGCTGTGGGTCATGATGCTTCTCCAGTCTGTGCGGGTGCGCGGCGCTGAGGGCTAGGGCGTGGCGCAGGTTTGGCATCCAAAATTAAACGTTCAGCACCATGAAAAACCTGAAAGTGCGTGCCGCGTGCGCGGGCGATCAGCAGGATACCCAGCCGCTGCGCCAGCTCCAGTCCCATCACGGTGGCCCCTGAGCGGGAGAGCAGCACGCTGATACCCATCTGGGCGGCTTTGATCACCATCTCTGAAGTGAGGCGGCCAGTGGTGTAAAAAATCAGTTCTGAGGCGGGCAGGTCTTCAAGCCAAAGCTGCCCAGCCAGACTATCAACGGCATTATGGCGGCCTATATCCTCACAAAAAGCCAGCAGCTGCCCTTGGCGATCACACAAGGCGCAGGCATGCACACCGCCAGCTTCACGATAGGTGGTGTTGGCCTGTTGCAGACCATCGAGCAGTTGATAGAGATCACTTTGGCGCACTGACCATTGGCTCAGGGCCAGCTGATCCAAGCGGTCCATCTGCTGCCCAAACACTGTCCCCTGCCCGCAGCCAGTGGTGACCGTGCGCTGTGCGAGGCGGGCTTCCAGATCCTCCGGCAGGGCTTGGAGCACAACAGCTGCTGCGCCCACCTCCCAATCGACCTGAATCGAGATCACCTGCGCCAGCTCAGTCACAAAGCCCTGATTGCGCAGATAGCCTAGCACCAAGGCTTCAGGCTGCTCACCGAGCGTCATCAGTGTCACGATTTCTCGTTTATTGAGATAAAGGGTTAAGGGGCGCTCGCAGGCCAGAGGCAAGGTGCTGGTCTCGCCATACTCATTCATCACCAGCTGATTCTGCATTAAAGGTGCGGTGGCATGGCTGAGTCGTGGATAGGTCATCAGAGGGCCTCGCTGATAGAGTGGATAAACCTGAGTTGATCGACCCAGCTGCGCCAAGATGTCCATACTGAGGCCGTATTTGCTGAAGGATCATTGATTCAGGCTGATAAAACGCGATTATAGGTTTTTTTTGTTCCTTTTGCCTTGGTATATAAGTTGCTTGAAAGATCATCAAGATAAAAGGAGCACCTATGTCTGTGATTTCTGCCCCGAATTTTTCTCCACCGACCTTGAATCATTGGCCTTTATGGATCGAGCTGGCCCCAACGCAGCGTGTGTCACGCGGTTGGACGAGCACCAGCTGGTCTGTTGTCGAGCTCAGTGCCCAGCCGCGCTCAGGCGAGGGTATTTTTCAACTCGATCTGGTGCTCTATCGTGGTGAGCGTCTGGCCTATCGTTTTAACCTGGCCTCTCAGGCCCCCAAGCTGTTTGTGGTGTGTGAAGCGCTAGAGCCTGAGCTGTGGCAGCCCAGATTGATCACGGCCAGTCAGGATGAAGTAGCAGACTATATGGATGCCGGTCAGCCAGTGCTGGATTTACCCATGCCACGGGTGATCCATCAATGGATCGATGCTTTTATCGCCCATCATGGCGAGCCAGAAATGGGCCGCAAACGCCGTGGGCAAGGCCCCGCTGCTCAGTGTGGAGAGAGCTGATGTCCAAGGCTGAGGCAACAACAGGTTTTTTAGGGCGCTGGTCGGCACGAAAGCGGCAGCAGGAGATCGCGCCTGAGCAGGTCGACACGCCACCAGCCCCAGCTGCGCTGCCTGAAGCATCTGCTGATCCAGAAAGCGCGCCACCTATTACGCTGACCGATGCCGATATGCCGGCCTTAGAGAGCTTGCATGCGGGCAGCGATGTTTCGATGTTCTTTGCTCAGGGCGTCAGTCAGGCTTTACGCCAGCAGGCGTTGCGGCGTCTTTTTCATCAACCAGAATTTAATGTGCGCTGCCCGCTCGATGAATACGCCGAGGATTACAGTCAGCCGGAGAAGCTGCTGGCTACGCAGGCGCGTGAATTGAAAAGCTGGGCCCAGCAGCGGGCGCAGGCTTGGCGCGATGAGTGGCAACAGGCCGCAGCTGAGGCAGAGCAGCCCGATGCTGCTGCGCCTCGCCCTGAAACTGTTGCAGGCCATGAAGCGGTTGAGGCTGTGACAGCGCCTGAGATGACGGAAACGCCTGAGATGGCTGGGACTCGATCTGAGCTAGTTGAAGAGAGCGTTCAGGATCGCCGATCACCCTCCTGATCAACAGCTTGATGTTTCAAAAGGGCAGGCTGGATCTGCCCACTAAAAAAATACATAAAAGAGTCGCTTGATGATGAACACTTCTTTAAATCTTTTGGCGCGTGAGCGCGCTTTGGCGAGCCTGCCGCCCCAGTTGGTGCAGCAGATTGAGCCTGTTACCTTTCGTAGTCGCGGTCACCTGTTGATTATTGGGCCAGAGGATTTGGGGCGCTTGGCCGCCGATCGCCTGCCGATGATGTCCAGTATCACCTTGCTCGCCAATGGTCAGATCAGCTCGCAGGATGATCTGCATCTGGAGCAGGCTTTTAATGCTGGTCAGCAGGCCAAGCTGCTCTATACCCCCTTGGTCAGCCTCAAGGGCTGGATGGGACAGTTTGAATTACAGGTGATGACCGAAGATCAGCAGCCGCTCAATCCAGCGCAGGCTTTAATCGGTCAGCCTTATTTTGATCTGGTGCTGGATCTGAGTGCCCAGCCTGTTTTGGCTGTTGAGCTGCCCCCAGCCGGTTATTTTGCACGCGCGCTTGAGGCGCAGGCACCGATTCAAGCACTGCTGGATCAAACTCTGATTGAAGAGCTGCAGAGCCTGCAAGGTGAGTTTGATAAGCCGCGCTATATTCAAGTCAATCATGATCTTTGCGCGCATGGTGATCGCGGGCAGGTCGGATGCCAACGCTGTTTAGATGTCTGCCCAGCGGATGCGCTGAGTAGTCAGGCGATGCCGCCTTATCATGATCTGACCATTCAGGTTGAACAGTCCCTTTGTCATGGTGCGGGCAGTTGTGCGACCGCCTGTCCCACTGGCGCACTCAGCTGGGTGCAGCCTCAACCTGCGACCCAATTAGCCCGCTTACGCCAGCTGCTGACCATCTATCGCGAAGAAGGCGGCGAGCAGGCCGTGGTTTACTTCTATGCCGAGGACACCCCCCCTGATTTAGCGCAGCTGCCTGCGGAGGTGATTCCCTGTGCGTTGGAAGAAGCCGCCAGTGTCGGCATGGACATGTGGATGGCGCTGCTAACTTCTGGTGCGCGTGCTGTGGCGATTCAGCTGACCCCTGACACCCCGCCGACGCTGCGAGCCTTGATCGAGCGAGAAGTGCGCTTGGCTGGCCTGCTGCTCGAGGCACTGGGGCATCCGGCCCAAAGAATAAGCTGGATCGAACAGCAGGGCGAGGCACCCCATGCCGCAGATTGGGCACGCCTGCCGCCAGAGCAAGCCACTTGGGAGATCAGCGACCCCTACCCCTGGGAGGGCAAGCGCGCCACCTTGAATGCCGCACTGGAAAGACTCTATGAGCAAGCTGAGGCGGCACAGCCTGTGGTGGCCCTGCCCTCAGGTGCGCCCTTTGGGCAGGTCAAACTGGCCGAGGCAGATTGCACCCTCTGTATGAGCTGTGTGTCGATTTGTCCGACTCAGGCCCTGCTGGGTGGGCAGACAACCCCCGAGCTGCACTTTAACGAGGGCAGCTGTGTGCAGTGTGGTCTGTGTGTGGCGGCCTGTCCTGAAAAGGCGCTGACGCTTGAGGCGCGTTTTGTGGTGGCGCCGGGTGAGCGCTTAGAAGCCCGTCTGCTGAAAAGCGAGCCGCCTTTTCACTGTATTCGTTGTGCCAAGCCTTTTGCGACGCAAAGCGCGATACACAACATCATGAAAAAGCTGGAAGCCCACCCCTATTTCCAAGGTGAGGCCGCACAGCGTTTGCAGATGTGTGAAGACTGCCGTGTGCGCGATAGTTACTTGGAGCTGGCGCGCGATCCAGAAGCACAACTGCGGCTCTAGCTTGGCGTGGTGATCAGGGATGCACCTTGCATCCCGACAGGTGATCTTTTTATGTAACAGAGGCAGGTCAGATGCCTTGCCTCTCATACAGCAGGCCAGCCGATGATGACGGGTCTGCGTTGGAGAAAATAGTGACTCTTGATGCCCTTATCCCCACTGAGCTGCAAGAAGAACAAGCCTTGCGCGCGGATATCTATGCGCTACTGGCGGCCTTGTTTCGCCAGCCACCTAGCGCTGAGCTCTTGTCTTGGTTAAGCGAATTAGAGCTAGAGCCGAGCGGTCAGCCTGCTCTGGATCAAGGTTGGCAATTTGTACGCTTGGCGGCCCGTCAGACGCAGGTTGCCAAGGTTGAGCAGGAATATGTGAATGTCTTTATTGGGATCGGACAGGGCGAAGTGACACCCTATGCTTCTTGGTATTTGACTGGCTCGTTAATGGAGGCACCTTTGATCGAACTGCGTCGTGATCTGCGCCTGTTGGGTTTTGAGCGTGATGCCACTTATAAAGAGCCGGAAGATCATATCGCGGCCTTGTTAGAGTTGATGAGCTATCTGCTGCTGCAAGGCACCAGTCGTCAGCGTCAGGCCACCTTCTTTTATCGCCACCTCGCGAGCTGGATGCTGCCCTTCTGCGCCGATGTGCAAAAAGCGCCGAGTGCGGTGTTTTATCAGGCAGTCGGCAGCTTGGCGCAGGCTTTTTTAGCCCAAGAGCAGGCTCTGCTTCCTCAGCCAGAAGAGCAGGCGCAAGCCGTGCAGCTTTTTGTGCCGCCGCAGACTTCCTAGCCGAGGCTGGCTTACATTCGCTGGCTGGGGTGGGTGTTCCAGAACAGAAAGGGCTGGCGCTTGTGCAGTATCTCTTGCCCCAGCACCTTGATGATTCGATATTGGAAATCGCTGGTATCGCGCCTTAAAGGCTGTAGATAAAACTCGCCACTGGCCGCTTTGATCGCCGCACAGATGGGTTGATTCAGGCTCGCGCCCGGCTCGACCACCACTGCCGTATCGCCATTGTCCAAGGCCACGACACTGCCGGGTGGAAAGACGCCCAGAGAGCGTAAAAAGGCCTTGCCCAAGCGCGCATCCAATTGTTGATTCTCTCCCCCGAGTAGTTCACGCATGGCCTGACGTGGTGATAAAGGCGTGCGGTATTGGCGCGGACTGGTCATCGCCATATAGGTGTCGGCCAGACCAATTAAGCGTGCTCCCAAGCCGATGGCCTTGCCTTGCAGGCCCTGCGGATAGCCGCTGCCATCCAGACGTTCATGATGTTGCCGCACGGCCTCCAGCCAGAGTTCATCCTCGACGCCAAGCAGCTCTAAAAGCTGCGCGGTTTTCTGGGGATGGCTCTGCATACGTCGGCGCTGTACCTCGGATAAGGGGCGCGGCAGTTGATGCAGCTCATCCTGCATCTTGGTCAAACTCAGATTGGCCGTGAGCGCGGCACACAGGGTGGCTTGTAACTGAGGGGCGGGCAGGCGGAGCTGCTGCTGGGCCACAACGGCAATCAAAACAGCGCTGCGCAGGGCCTGCCCTAGACTCATTGAAGGTTCGTGATGCGGCCAGTGTGCGGCACCCAATAAGGCTGCAGGTTTGCGCAAGGCCAGCAGCGGCAGGCGTATGGCAATATTGCGGATCTCAAAACTCAGGCCCTGAGGTCTTTTTTGCTCCATCAGATCTTGATGGATGCCATACAGGGCTTGATAAAAGCTATCCAGTTCCAAAAAAGGGTTCACATCCTTGGTATAGCGAATGCCGTGTACCTCGGTGGCATCCTGCCGCTGAATCACCTTTTCATCTGGATCGAGATAACCCTGCATTTCGAGCGAGGCCACCTGAAAGTCGTTTTCAATCGGCATGCCGCGCGAGAGCAGCAGAACGCCACGGCGCGTATAGACGTGAAAGGGGGCCTTGTCCCCGACAATTAGCTGATCCTTCTTTAATTTGATATATCTGGCGCGCGCTCGACTGCTCGACATCAACAGGTTTCCTAGCATAAGGCGGAAGCGGGATTCTGCGTGATTATAGAGGATCAAGCCTCGGTGTGGGCAACTCGGGTGGCGGATCAAGGGTGCACTGGAGTAAGACAGGGGCGGCGAGATGTCGCACCAAGTCGCAAACACCTGTTTGAATAAGGACATTATGACCCACTCTTTTGCCCTGAGAGAGATCAGCCTAGTTATTTTAGGGTTTTTGGTGGCTTGCCTTGGCTTTTTTTCTGGTCTCTCAATTGCTTAAAAAGAATGACATCTTTATGAACATATCTTTAATGACACGACAGAGCACCGCTGAACGTGCTGCTGTCACTAAGGGGGCAAATCAAGATGCAACACAATAATAAGCCGAGCGCCACCGCGATGGAGAGCGCAGCCGCAAACCCGCTTGTTGAACCAACTCAGCGTCGTCAATTCCTGAAGGGATTAGTCGGTGCTTCTGCTGTGGCCGGTTTGGCCGCTGTCTCTGCAACTGCGGTGGCCCAGCCCATTCAGCAACCTGACGCAGCATCAGCGACAGCAGAGAAGGGTGATCTCAATAGCGCCCATATTCGTGCCTACTATGCCAGCTGCCGCTAGCCCTGACGCTTGTCAGTGATCGCGCTTAAAAAAATAAGTTGAGGAGAAGCTCCATGCGTTTAACCAAAAAAGCGCCTGCCGTTGAGCACAAGCCGCAGGGCTTGGGTGTCAGTCGTCGCGGTTTCTTAAAAGGAACAGGTGTTGCAGCGGGTGGTCTGGCCGCAACAGGTTTACTCGGCCAGCAGATGATTCGCCCTGCCGAAGCCGCGCGCACCACCTATTCGACCGCGCCAGTCGAAGTCAAAAGAACCATTTGTACCCACTGCTCGGTAGGCTGTGGTGTCTATGCAGAGGTGCAAGAAGGCGTCTGGACAGGTCAGGAACCGGCTTTTGATCACCCGATTAACCGTGGTGCCCACTGTGCCAAGGGTGCGGCCCTGCGTTATCACGGCCACTCTACGCGCCGCCTGAAGTACCCGATGAAACTGGTGAATGGCCAGTGGCAGCGTCTTTCCTGGGAGCAGGCGATTAGTGAGATCAGTGGTCAACTGCTGAGTATTCGTGAGCAATCTGGTCCTGATTCCGTCTTCTGGTTGGGTTCGGCCAAGTTTAATAATGAGCAGGCTTATCTGTTCCGCAAAATGGTGTCTCTGTGGGGCACCAACAACGTCGAGCATCAGGCGCGAATTTGTCACTCCACCACGGTGGCCGGTGTGGCGAACACCTGGGGCTATGGTGCGATGACCAACAGCTATAACGACATGCAAAACAGCAAGTCGATTCTGTTTATCGGTTCCAATGCCGCTGAAGCCCACCCTGTTTCGATGCAGCACACGCTGATCGCTAAAGAGCGCAATAACGCCAAGGTGATCGTGGTGGACCCACGTTATACGCGTACGGCTGCCAAATCAGATGAGTATGTGCGTATTCGTCCTGGCTCCGATGTGGCCTTTATCTGGGGTCTGCTGTGGCACATCTTTGGTAATGGCTGGGAAGATCGTCAGTTTATTAGCCAGCGTGTCTACGGTATGGATGAAATCCGTGAAGAAGTGCGTCGCTTCCCACCGGCTGAAGTCGAGCGTATCACTGGCGTTGGTGAGCAGCAGATGTATAAAGTGGCGCGGATGCTGGCTGAGAATACGCCTGGCTGTATCGTGTGGTGTATGGGTGGAACCCAGCATACAACGGGCAACAACAACACTCGGGCTTACTGCATTCTTGAGCTGGCTTTAGGGAATGTGGGTAAATCTGGTGCGGGTGCCAATATTTACCGTGGTCACGATAACGTCCAGGGCGCGACGGACTTTGGTGTACTGTCTGACTCTCTGCCTGGCTACTATGGTCTGGCCGAAGGAGCGTGGCGTCACTGGGCACGCGTGTGGGATGTGGATTACGAGTGGATCAAAAATCGCTTTGATCAGAGCACCTACCGTGGTCGTCAGCCAATGAACACCAACGGCATTACCGTCTCGCGCTGGATCGATGGTGTGCTCGAAGATCCTGCCAATATTGATCAGCGCGACAATATCCGCGCCATGTTCTATTGGGGGCATGCGGTGAACTCGCAAACACGCGGCCCAGAAATGCGTGAAGCGATGAAAAAGCTCGACATGATGGTGATCGTCGATCCCTATCCAACTGTGGCTGCGGTGATGAACGATCGCACTGATGGCGTCTATCTGCTGCCAGCCTGTACGCAGTTTGAGACCTATGGTTCGGTCACGGCGTCCAACCGTTCGATCCAGTGGCGCGATAAGGTCATCGATCCGCATTTTGAATCCAAAACTGACCACGAAATCATGTACCGTTTCGCGCGGGAGCTGGGCTTGGATGAGCCTTTGTTCAAGCATATTCGGGTTGAAAACAACGAGCCGAATCTTGAAGACGTGGTGCGTGAATACAACCGTGGCATGTGGACAATTGGCTATACCGGCCAGAGCCCAGAGCGCCTCAAGTATCACCAGCAGAACTGGCATGCTTTTGATTTCACCAGTCTGCGCGCTGTGGGTACGGATGCGCATAACGAGTTCTACGGCTTGCCTTGGCCTTGCTGGGGCACACCCGAGATGAAGCACCCTGGTACCCATATCCTCTATGACACGAGCTTGCCGGTTGCCGATGGCGGTCTGGGCTTCCGTGCCAACTTTGGTGTAGAGCGTAATGGCGAGACCTTACTGGCAGAAGGCTCAGCCCCTGTAGGGAATGAAATCGGTGACGGCCATCCAGAGTTCAGCGCCAATCTGCTCAAGCAGCTGGGCTGGTGGAATGATTTAACACCAGAAGAGCAGCAGGCCGCAGAAGGCAAGGATTGGAAAACCGATCTATCCGGTGGTATCCAGCGTGTTGCGATTGCGCATGGCTGCGCGCCGTTCGGGAATGGTAAAGCGCGTACTGTCGTCTGGACCTTCCCTGATGCGATTCCGCAGCACCGTGAGCCGCTTTACACCACGCGTCGTGATCTGGTTGCCGATTACCCCACCTGGGATGATTTCCAGTCGATCTCGCGTCTGCCGACCCTCTATCGCAGTATTCAGGAGCGGGATACTTCAGCTGAGTTCCCCATCATCTTGACTTCGGGTCGTTTGGTTGAATATGAAGGGGGCGGTGATGAAACTCGCTCTAACCCTTGGTTGGCTGAACTGCAGCAGGACATGTTCGTTGAGATCAACCCCTTCAATGCGAATACCCTGCGCATTCGCAATGGTCAGGATGTGTGGGTCTATGGCCCTGAAGGCGGTCGTGTCAAGGTGAAGGCCATGGTCACTAATCGGGTCGATCGTAATGTGGCCTTTATGCCCTTCCACTTTGGTGGTGTCTTCCAAGGTGAGGATCTGCGTCATCGCTACCCACAAGGCAGTGATCCCTATGTCTTGGGTGAGTCGGTCAACATCGTCACCACCTATGGTTATGATCCAGTGACCCTGATGCAAGAAACCAAATGTACTGTCTGCCGTATCGAAGCAGCCTAATCACTGAGGAGAACACACATGGCTCGTATGAAATTTTTATGTGACTCAGAGCGCTGCATCGAATGCAACGGTTGCGTCACGGCCTGTAAAAACGCTAACGAAACAGAATGGGGTATTCAACGCCGCCGCGTTGTGACGCTGGATGATGGCGAGATCGGACGCGAAGTCTCGATTTCTGTGGCGTGTATGCACTGCTCCGACGCCCCTTGTATGGCGGTGTGTCCGACCAACTGCTTCTACCCCACGGATGAGGGCTTGATCCTGCACAATAAGGACACTTGTATTGGCTGTGGTTACTGCCTCTATGCCTGTCCTTTTGGTGCGCCTCAGTTCCCGAAACAAGGGGCCTTTGGTGCGCGCGGCAAGATGGACAAGTGTACCTTCTGTGCCGGTGGTCCAGAGGAAGATCCCGCATTACAGCAGCAGAAGTATGGTGCCAACCGTCTCAGCGAAGGCAAGCTGCCTTTATGTGCCGAGATGTGTTCAACCAAGGCGCTGTTGGCGGGTGATGCGCAGCAGGTCTCGGATATCTTCCGTGAGCGCGTGGTGTACCGTGGTCACCGTAACGGTGCTTGGGGTGCCAACGAAGCCGCTCCTGGCTTAACCGAACTGGCGCGCCAAGCGGCTGAACTGGCGACCGACGCAGCGAGAAGCTAATGATGAAGTCCCTTCGCTCACTTAATCCGCTGAGCTGCGCCCACCCGACTGCCTCATGGCGGTTGGGTGGTGGTCTGCTGTTGCTGTTGGTGCTTTTACTGAGCTGGAGCCTGCCCGTGCTGGCCCAGCCTCCAAGCACCCAGCCAGCCGATGCGCGTCGCGAGCTGATGCAAACTCTACCTGGTGTCACGTCAGACTACTGGCGTGATGTTCAGGGTGGTGTTTCTGGCACCACCTCTTCACGCAGCCCAGGTGCAGATACGCTGATCATGGTGGAAGGTCAGCGTTGGCGCGAATGGCGCAACCAGTGGGTTTCTCCCGGTGGATTGCTGGCGCTGGGCGGAAGTGCGCTGGGTATTCTTGGGTTTTATCTGCTGTTTGGGCAGGTCAAGCTGGATCATCCGCGCACTGGCCGTAAGGTTGAGCGCTGGACACCTTTGGATCGTGCGATTCACTGGTATGTCGCCAGTCTGTTTATGATTCTGGCTCTTACCGGCTTGATGCTGCTTTATGCCAAGTGGTTTATGCAGCCGATTCTGCCGGCCAGTGTCTGGGGCAGTCTGATGTTGGCCGCTAAGAATATCCACAACTACCTTGGACCGCTCTTCTCCTTGGGTTTGTTGGTGATGATTCTGAAATGGATCAAGCACAATGCCTATACGCGAGTGGATTTGGCCTGGTTTAAGCAAGGTGGCGGTATTTTGATCAAAGGGCGTCATCCCTCGGCTGGCTATTTGAATGCTGGTGAGAAATCTTGGTTCTGGCTGGTGACCTTCCTTGGATTAACCGTGGTGATTTCTGGGCTGATTCTCGACTTCCCCAACTTTGGTCAAAGTCGCGAAACCATGCAAACCACATTGTTGATCCATGCTGCAGGCGCGCTGATCCTGATAGCTGCATCCTTTGGGCATATCTATATCGGTACCGCTGGAACCGAAGGTGCCTTTGAAGGTATGAAAACCGGCTATGTCGATGAAGCCTGGGCCAAGCAGCACCATGACCTTTGGTTTGAAGAAGTCAAAGATCAGCTGGTGGAGGCACCCAAGACGCCATCAGCAACGGAGACGACGCCTGTCCAATCCTGATCCTGGCTGTCTGAGATGGGAGGGTTCGCCCTCCCTTTTTTGATGCTTTTTTTAGCAGCTCTTTTTAGCCGCTTTTTTTGATCGAGGCGCGCTTGGCGGCTGCACTGGCTCCGTTGCTGAGTTGCTATCCTGAAGGCGCTGGGTCATCATCCTGTTGATGGATCTGATCCTTTGGCTTTGATTATTTTGGAGATCTTCCCGATGCAGACACTCGACCCACAAGTTGAAACTCGAATTGAAGCGGCGGCCTTTCGTCGTTTACTGCGCCATCTCGATGAACACAAGGAAGTGCAGAATATCGAGTTGATGATTCTGGCTGATTTTTGCCGCAACTGTCTGGCTAAGTGGATGATGGCCGCTGCGCAGGAAGAAGGCGTCACTATGGATTACGACGAAGCCCGCGAGCGCATCTATGGCCTGCCTTATGATCAATGGAAGGATCTGCATCAGCAACCAGCGACACCAGAGCAGCTGGCGGCTTTTGAGGCGCGTCAGGCGGCCAAAAAGGCCAAAGGAGAAGCGTGATGGAGGCCATACCTCTGAAGATAGCGGTGCTGACGCTGTCCGATACGCGCAGCCTTGCCGAAGATAAGTCAGGTGATTATCTGGTCAGCGCTTTGGAGGCCGAGGGCCATCAGCTGGCTGCGCGTCAGGTGATCCCTGATGATGTGTACCAGATTCGAGCGGTCGTCAGCCAGTGGATTGCCGATCCTGATATTCAGGTGATTCTGACCACTGGTGGCACCGGCTTTACCGGACGCGATTCGACACCTGAGGCCGTGCGCCCCTTGTTCGATACTGAAATCGAAGGCTTTGGGGCGTTGTTTCGTCAGCTTTCCTATGAAGAGATCGGCTCTTCCACGGTGCAATCACGCTGTCTGGGCGGCTTAGCCAATCGCACCGCGATCTTTTGTCTGCCGGGTTCGACTGGCGCGTGCAAAACAGGCTGGCAGCGTATTCTGCGTGAACAGCTCGATAGCCGTCATCGTCCCTGTAATTTTGTGGGTATCCTGCTACACGGACGTCAGCTGCATAGCTAAGAAGCCTTGGATGAACTCTTGCGCTTGCAAGGTTCATCAGCGGCTTCCTAGGTTGGCTGGCGATGCAGCAGATACATCTGTTGTACCGCTTCCAGTTGTGTCTGATGGGCCTTGAGCCAGTGGCGGAAGTTGGGCGGCAGTTCAGGCTGCCCCCAATCAAGGCCATAGGCTGCGGGCATGAATAAAGGTGCAAAGAGTGCCCCAGCCGTGAGATCCGCACGCGAAAACGCTGGTCCAGCGAGATAATCACCGGCTTGATAAATCGGCGCAATTTCTGCCAATAGCTGCTCAATCACCTTCTGGGCTGTGGCCGCCCCTGCTGCATGAATGCCCAGTTTATCGCGCATCATTTGGGCGACCTTCGGGAAAAACAGGCGCAGTAGCCAAGACTGATAAAAAGGCTGTCCGGCCGCGAGCCAAGGCACCAGAATATCGGGCCGATCAAGCAGGTGATAGTACACAAAGGTACGAATCGCGCCGCCGAGTTCTTGATCCAAACGCCTCTCCCAAGCCTTGGCCTGATCGAGCTGGTTTTGGGGGCAGAGGCTAGCCGCTGGATACTGCTGATCTAAATAGTCGAGAATGGCACTGGAGCCCTGAATGGCTTGTTGGCCATCGATCAGCAACGGCACACTTGAGCGCAGCGCCCATCGACGTACAACCTTGATATGCGCGCCGGGCATTAAATTCTTTTGCGTATAAGCCAGTCCTTTGAGATCCAAAGCCCAGCGTACTTTTTCGCAGTAGTGAGAAACAGGGAACTGGTAAAGAATCAGCGTCGCCATGGGTCTTGTCCTGTCAGTCAGGTGATGGGGGATAGATCTTAGCATTCTTTTTGGTGATCACCGCAGTGATCTGAGGAGCCTTGAATGAGTACTTTTCCTTTTCTGACGCCTGTTGAGGAGGCGCTGAGCCAGATGCTGGCTGAAGTGTCGCCGCTGATGGAGACTGAGCTTATACCGGTGACACAGCTGCTTGGCCGTGTGTTGGCTGAAGATATTCTGGCACCGCTGGATGTGCCGCCGGCGGATCACTCAGCGATGGATGGCTATGCGGTGCGTGTCGCGGAGACGGCCGTCGAGCTGCCTGTCAGTCAGAGAATCACCGCAGGACAGGTGCCCCAGCCTTTAGCAGCACAAAGCTGCGCACGCATTATGACGGGAGGGCTGATCCCACCCGGTGCTGATGCGGTGGTGATGCAAGAGTGGGTCGCCTTCGATGAAGAAGACAAGGTGCTGATGTTGGGCAAGATCGAGCCTGGGCAGAATATCCGTCGTCGCGGTCAGGATATGCAGCTAGGCCAGCGGGTGCTCTCACGCGGCCAGCTTTTGGATGCCCGTCATCAAGGGCTGCTGGCCAGTCTAGGGCTGGCGGAGGTGCCTGTGATGCGTCGTGTACGCGTCGCGCTGCTGGCGACAGGCGATGAACTTGCCATGCCGGGTCAAGCCTTGCAGCCGGGGCAGATTTACAACTCTAATCGCCCTTTATTAATGGGTTGGCTGGCGCAGCAGGGCGTAGAAGTGATCGATCTTGGGCAGGTGGCCGATACCGCAGTCGCCACCGAAGCGGCCTTGCAGATGGGGGCAGAACAAGCGGATTTAATTCTCTCCACAGGGGGAGTGTCGGTCGGTGAAGAAGATCATGTGAAGCCCGCTGTGGAAAAGCTAGGCCAGCTCCAGCTGTGGAAGCTCGCCATGAAGCCGGGTAAGCCGGTTGCTTTTGGGCGGATTCCGCGAGCTCAGGGGCAGGCGGAGGCTGTGTTTCTGGGGCTGCCAGGCAATCCAGTATCGGTCTTTGTCGGCGCTGAAGTGCTGCTCAAGCCGCTGTTGGCCCGCCTGGCTGGGCGTCCACCCGCCACACCACGCCTGCTCACAGGGCGCGCTGACTTTGATTGGCACACTCAGCTACGTCAGGAATATCTGCGTGTGCGTGCTGAACCCAGCGCGGAAGGCTGGCAGTTAAGCGCCCATCCGAACCAGAATTCTGGTGTGCTCAGCAGTGTGACCTGGGCGAATGCTCTGGCTTGCGTGCCGCCGCATACCCGACTGCAAGCTGGTCAAGCGCTGGCCTTTTGGTTTATTGATGAGCCCTTTTTTGATCAAGGCTGATGCGGCCACCCAGAGGCATTTAGGCAGAACTGCCGTGTGCGAGAAGGCAGACGCCTCTGAGCTGCGCTCTTAATGTTGATCAGCCGTTTCCTAGATCAGAGGCTCTTGATGATGGGCGTCGCTGAGTGGCCTTGGCGGCCGATCTATGGGGTGGATCAGGCACCACTGAAGCAGTTGTTCGGCGCAGTAAGCTGCGCGCAGATAATCCACAGGTGTCCCTCCTTGCAGCAGCTGTGCAAGCGTCGTGAGTCCGAGACGTTGGGCTTGTTCTGCAAGCTCTGATAGACCAAGATTTCTAGCGCAAACCCAGCTGCCAGGGTGCAAAAGACAGGGTATTGCATCACAAAATGCAAAATAAAAAGCAAAAAAATGGATTGATTAGCAGGCTAGAGCAGTGGAATGGTCTAGAAGGCTAGACCACCCCCAAGCCGGAGAGAAGCTGGCGCATGGTGGCCTCATCTTCAGCATTGATCTGCGCCTGACTAAGCAGATAAACACGAAAGCAGCTGCCTCGCCCTGGCTCAGATTCCACTTGAATATCGCCGCCATAACGACGAATCAGTGACAGGCTGACAGAAAGCCCCAAACCATTGCCATTTTCGCGGGTGGTGAAAAAGGGCTCAAAGATTCGTGCTTGTACTTCAGGCGTCATGCCGCGCCCATGATCCTTCACTTGGATCATCGCGCCCAGAGTCCGACCTTGATCATCCTGCCAGAGCTGGGTGCTGAGCTGAATCTGCCCCGGCCCATCGAGTGCATTGGCGGCGTTGATCAGAAGATTCACTAAAACCTGCTGGAGCTGCTGGCGGTTGGCTTGAATACTCGGCAGGGTTTGATACTGCTGCTGAACCTCGACACGCTGCTTATCCAGTGCATGACGAACTAACGCCAGCGTATCTTGCACGACAGGGTTGAGTTCCAGCGTTTGCAGCTGATCGGTGGTGGAGCCAGGGCGGCTGTACTGCAGCAGATTGTTGATAATCGCGCGAATACGATACACCTGCTCGATCACGGTATCGATCTCCTGCTGCACCGCGCTGGCCTGATCGCCCAGTTCAACCTGCAACAAATCCATATGGCCAAGGATCACGGCGGCGGGATTATTGATTTCATGCGCGATGCCAGCTGTTAACTCACCCAGTACAGCCAGCTTTTCTTTGGTAAATAACTGGGCGCGTGTGGCCTTGAGCAGTTGGATGTGTTTCTCCAGATCCTGCGTCTTGTGCTGCAGGCTCAGGGTGCGTGCTTCAACCTGACGTTCAAGCTCTTGTGCCGCGGCCTGAATGGTGCGTTGGCGCGAATCCAGCTCATCCATCATCTGATCAAACTGATGGGCCAGATCCGCCATTTCATCTTGTGTATCCAAAAAGCCTATCCGTGCATCAGACTGGCCAGCGCGTACCGCCATCACGGAGCGGTGAATCTGCTCGACAGGGATAAACAAGCGACGCGCACCATGCCAGACCAGAAAAGCAGAAACCAATAGGACGATCAGCAGCGTGATGCCCAGCTCGGACAGGGTGACGCGATACTGGGCAATAAAAGGCCCTTCTGAAAAGCCGGTATAGAGCACACCGACCAGCTCTTGATGCAGGTCGTAGATGGGTTCATAGGCGCTGATATACCAGTCATGGACCACAAAGGCGCGATCCAGCCAAAGGCGCTGCTGATCGAGCACCTGCTCGGCGACCTCAGCTGAAATTCGTGTGCCGATGGCGCGCATCACCCCGTTTTCTGTCTGGCCTGCTGGAGAAGCCTCGGTGACATTGGTCGAAATGCGGGTATCGCCCAAAAACAGTGTCACACTGCCGATGCCATCTTCAGGCAGTGTGCCGGGGCCGTAGACCAGATCACGGATTTGATCGACAAAAGCCAGATTGTGATTCAGGAGTAATCCCGCATCGAGCAGATAGGCCACCTCACCATCGAGATTCAATAAAGGCACAAGACTGCGTACCACCAGCGCGCGGTCTTCGACTCTGGCATCGGTGGGGCGGGCATGGGGGGTGGGACGCAGTGGGATTTGTGCCTGCTCGGCCAGTGCCAGATCGATCGCTTGCAGTTCTTCGGGTTCAAGGCGCAGCAGACCCGATACTGACTCGCCGCTGGCTAACAGCGGGAGCCGATCTTCAATGCTGGCCAAGCTGGTACGAAAAAGATGGAGGCGTTCGGCAGGCAGCAGGCGCAGAAAATCGACCTCGAGCTCTTGTTGCAGCTGGCTGGTCAGCTGTTCAAGTAAGGCGGTATCAGCCAGCTGGGTGGGTTGAAGCTGCTGGATCAGCTGCCAGCTGCTGCTCAGTCTTTGCAGCTGTTCGAGCTGGCGCTCTTGCAGATGATGTAGCGTATTGCGCGCCACCGCGAGATCGGCAGCCACCTTCATATAGAGTTGGCGATCAGTATAGGTGCTGGTCCAATAGGCGGTGAGGCCGATCAGCATCAACAAGGTGAGCAGGATCGGCAATAAAGTCAGCGCCAAGAGCTTGCCGCGCACAGAGCGCTGCCAAAAGAAAATCCGCATGGTGTCCTTGTTGGTGTTGGCTAATTAGTGGGCGGAGGTGGCGTCTTCCCAGCTGGTCAGTTTGCGATCGAGTGTTTTGCGTGCGATGCCGAGCTGGCGTGCTGCCGCGGATTTATTACCTTCGCTGGCTTGCAATACCCGCAGGATGTGCTGCTTCTCGACTTCTTCCAAGGTCCAGCACACAGGAAAACCCGCCTGACGCGGCGAGGTTGGGCTGCTCGTGGGTTGTAAGTCCTGCAAAGGCAGATGCCCAAGCAAGATGCAGCGCTCGATAAAGTTCTTCAGCTCGCGAATATTGCCCTTCCAATCATACTGCTGCATGGCATAGAGGTCATCATGGCTGAAGGGGATGGGGTCCAGTCCCAGTTCACGCGCTAGGCGGCGTGAAAAATAATGCGCCAGCAACGGAATATCTTCGCGTCGATCTCGCAGCGGGGGCAGAGTCAGCGTGAGCACATTCAGGCGGAAGTAGAGATCTTCACGAAAACGCCCAGCGCGAACCTCTTCTTCTAAATGACGGTTGGTGGCGGCGAGGATGCGCACATCCACCTTTACTTCCTGTTCGCTGCCGACAGGGCGAATGGCTTTTTGCTCTAAGGCGCGCAGCAGTTTAGCCTGCATGCCCAAGGGCAGTTCACCGATCTCATCTAAAAAGAGGGTGCCGCCACTGGCATAGTGAAACAGGCCCTCACGACTGCGCATGGCGCCGGTAAACGCGCCTTTGGTGTGACCAAAAAGCTCGGCTTCTAACAGATCTGGCGCGATGGCACCGCAGTTCACCGGAACATAGGGGCCGCTGCGCCCTGATTGTTGGTGCAGCGCCCGTGCGACCAGATCCTTACCTGTACCCGATTCGCCTTCGATTAATACCGCCGAAGGGGTGGGGGCCACACGCTGAATGACCGCTTCAAGCTGACGAATGCCCGCGCTATGGCCGAGCATCGGGCTATCATCATCGACAAATTGATGGACTTCGCGTTTGAGCAGGAAGTTCTCGCGCGCCAGTTGACGACGCTTGAGCACACGCAAAATGGCATTTTGCATCTGTTCCAGACGAAAGGGTTTGAGAATAAAATCAGCCGCGCCCACGCGCAGGGCTTGAATCGCGGTATCCAGCTCAGCATAGGCGGTCATAAAAATCACATCGCTGTGGCGATTCGGATCATGCAGCGCCTCATGCCAATCCATGCTGGAGCGACCGGGCAGGCGTACATCCAGAATCAGTAAATCAAAATGACAGCGCTGACGCAGCGCCTCGGCTTCCTCTATACTGCCCGCAGTTTCGACCAGAGCAAAATGCTTAAGCAGCGCCTTGGAAAGAAATTGGCGCATCCCTGCTTCATCATCAACGATCAACACAGAAGCTGTGCGACATAAGGAAAAGTCGGGTTCAGCGGTCATAGTCTTACCTGTGAGGGTGGAGAAGTCTGGTGTTCAGGCCAGTGTTCAGCGAGGCGTGTCGAAATGCAGCAACACGTGCGGCAAAGTGTAGCATTTTGACCCAGTTTCGCGCAGCTTTTTCTCGGTAGACCTAGATCGAGTTGACTTGAGGTAGAGCAGGATCTTAGGCAGGGCGCTGGCTTGGCCTATTTCTGGTTTTTGGCTGGCACTGGGCTTGCAGCTGGCTGACCTCTCTTGGCTTTCTTGACTGATAAGGATACTCCTATGTTTGGATCTCTCTCTCGCTGGCGTCAAGCTGGCGCTTTCTTGCTGGTCGCGTTGCTGGCGATGCCTCTTTTTGCAGCGGAAAGAATCCGCCTGGCCACCACAACCAGCACCTATAATTCGGGTTTGCTCGATGCGTTGCTGCCTGAATTTGAGCGTGCAACAGGTATTCAGGTGCAGGTGCTTTCTGTAGGGACTGGACAGGCTCTGCGTTTGGGGCGCGATGGTGATGTCGATCTGGTGATGACCCATGCGCCAGCAGCGGAAGAAGCTTTTGTTGAGGCTGGCCACGGTATTGATCCTCGTCGCCTGATGTATAACGATTTTGTCTTGGTTGGCCCTGCCAATGATCCTGTTGGTTTGCGTGAGTCTGAAGGCGTGGTGGAAGCTTTTGAGCGTATGGCGCGAGGCAATACGCCCTTTATCTCGCGTGGAGATGATTCTGGAACACATAAGAAAGAACTCGAAATCTGGGCGCTGACTCAGTATGACCCCAGTTTTGCCCACTACCACGCCGTTGGGCAGGGCATGGGCCGTGTCTTGTTGATGGCCAGTGAAATGCAGGGCTATACCCTGACAGATCGTGGCACCTGGTTGGCGATGCGTCAGCGCCTCGATCTGGAACTGCTGGCCGAAGGCAGTATTGATCTGGCCAATCCCTATCAGGTGATTCTGGTGAATCCACAGCGCCATCCGCATGTGCAGTTGGCGGCAGCCACCCAGTTCCGTGATTGGTTGGTCTCGGCGGAAGGGCAGGCGTTGATCGGTCGCTTTACGGTCGATGGTGAACCCTTATTCTTTCCTGATGCGGATTAGCTGCATGTTGCGGTTGAGCCTGTATTCGATTGGGGAGAGGCTGTTGTGGAGAGCCTAGGTCAGATCACTCTGGATGCCCTTGCTCTCTTGTTTTCTGGCGATCAAGAACTCTGGCAGATTATTGGTGTGTCTTTTCGGACTTCCTTGCTGGCGCTTCTACTGGCGACCCCCTTCGCTTTTTTGCTGGGCTGGACTCTGGCCTTCTGGCGTTTTCCCGGTCAGGGGATGCTGGTGTCGCTGAACAATACCTTGCTGGCTGTGCCAACGGTGGTGATCGGATTGCTGCTCTTGATGCTGTTCTCGCGTGCGGGGCCCTTGGGAGATTGGCGTTGGCTTTTTAGCCAGCCGATTATGATCTTGGGGCAGATGTTGATGTGTTTGCCGATTTTGATAGCGATGAGCCATACCGCCTACCATAGTGTGTCGCGCCATGCTTGGGAGTCCTTGCGGACTCTGGGTGTCGCCCCCTGGCGTTGTCTTTGGTTGATTACCCTTGAAGTGCGTTTTGCGCTCTTGGCGGCGCTGGTCACCGCCTTTGGCCGGATTATTGCTGAAGTCGGCTGCGCGATGATGGTCGGTGGCAATATCGCCGGTTATACACGCACGATTACCACCAGCATTGCCTTGGAAACCTCCAAGGGTGAGTATGCTCAGGGTGTGGCCCTGGGTTTGGTGCTGCTGGTTTTGGCCTTGGTGCTGAATCTGCTGCTGGGCTTGGTACGCGGTCAGATCACTCAGGAGCAACAAGCATGATCAAGCCGCCACCTGCCCTAGTGCTGGAGCAGCTGAGTCTTAGCTATGGACGCCGCCGCTTATGGCAGATCGAGGCCGCGCAGTGGTCAGCAGGCCAGCTGATTTGGTTACAGGGTGCCAATGGCGCGGGCAAAACCAGCTTGATGAAGGTGATCAGTGGTCTTTTAACGCCAACACAAGGCCGTGTGCGCCCCATCCATCACGTCGCTGAACCTCAGGCGATCTGTTATCTCCACCAGCAGCCCTATGTTTTTTCAACCAGCGTCAGGCGCAATCTAGAGCAGGTACTCAGCAGTCGTTATCTGCAAGCCGTCCCCGTTGCTGAGCGTCACCAGCGCCTTGAAGCCGCACTGGCATGGGCGCAGCTCAGCGAGCAGGCTGATCAACCTGCGCGCACCCTTTCGGGAGGAGAAAGGCAAAGATTGGCCTTGGCGCGAGCACGTATCTTGCAGCCGCGCTTTTGGCTGCTTGATGAACCGAGTGCGAATCTTGATCAGCAGGCTGTACAGTTGCTGGCGACGCTGATACAGGATGTGCTGGCCGCTGGTTGCGGGATCCTGTTAACCGCGCATCAATCCAATGCCATTACAGATTTGGCCCAGTGTATCTGGCGGCTGGATCAGCAACAGCTCTCGATCCATCCTGGCGTTTGAGTGGTCACAATGACCTTGGCGCGCGGCTGGGCTGTCACGGCTGGCTGCGCGTCATTTTGATGCACCCCTGTTTTCTGGTTGCGAAATCCTGAGATAAGCCGTTATTTAAGCGGCTTTTTTTGTCTTTTGTTGCCTCTTTGTCAGGCATTGTCCTTGCTTTCTATTCACCCAAGTCAACGCGATGCAGATCAGATTGAAAGAGAGGCTTTTGTGAACACGCGTCCTTTTGCACAACAGCGGCCCCCTTTGCTGGGCTTTGCGGCCTGGAGTGGTACAGGCAAAACAACGCTACTGACGGCCTTGTTGCCGCGTTTGCGTGCCCGTGGGCTGCGTCTGGCCTGTATCAAACACGCCCATCATGCTTTTGATGTTGATTATCCACAAAAAGACAGCTATCGCCTGCGCCATGCTGGTGCAGAGCAGATGCTGATTGCCTCTGATCAGCGCTGGGCCTTGATGGTGGAAACACCTGAGTCGAGCTCTGCGCCAAGTCTGGCCGACCTTGTGGCCCAGCTGGACACACAGCGCGCTGATCTGATTCTTGTTGAAGGCTTTAAAGCCGAGCGCTTCCCCAAGATAGAACTGCATCGTGCTGAGCTCGACCGCCCTTGGTTGTATCCAGATGATCCAGATATCTTTGCACTGGCCAGTGATGTGGCACCACCTAGCGCAGCCCGTCCTTGGGTGCATCTGAACGATCTGGATGCCATTGAGCAGCTGGTACTGGATTTTTTACAGGCCGCGCGGAGTGCTGTATGAGTCTCTCTTGCTTTGAATTTGTCGATAAAAAAAGCCAGCTCACCCTGGAAGAGGCTCAGCAGCTGTTGCTGGATGAGGCCCGCCTTTGGCATCAGCAACAAGATCGCGTGCACCGTCTGCCCTTGCAGCAGGCGTTGGGCGCCCATCTGGCAGCATCTCTCTCTGCACCGCAGGCTGTACCACCGCACACCAATTCAGCGATGGATGGCTATGCATTGGTCGGTGCCAGTTTAGTCAGTCAGACGCAGTGGCAGCTGGTCGGGACGCAGCTGGCAGGGCAGATGACGAGTCATCGCCTGCAACCTGGCGAAGCGATGGCGATCACAACTGGTGCGGCGCTGCCTCCGGGCGCGGATACCGTGGTGATGCAGGAGCAGTGTCATGTAGAAGGCGATCAACTCACTATTCAGCGCGCGGCAGAAATGCGTATCGGGGCCAATGTGCGTCAGGCGGGTGAAGACTTACAGCAGGGCCAGCAGGTCTTGGCTGCCGGTGCGCGTTTGGGGCCAGTGCAGCTAGGATTGCTGGCTTCTTTAGGCTGCGCTGATGTGCCAGTGCGCCCAGCCTTGAAAGTCGCGGTGTTTTCTACCGGAGACGAGGTGGTCGCAGCAGGTCAGCCTCTGGCGCCGGGTCAGATCTACGATACCAATCGCACGAGCTTGATCAGTCTTTTACAGGCATTGGGATGTCAGGTCAGTGATCTGGGTATCTTGCCGGATGATCAGCAGGTGATCCATCAAGCGCTGGCGCAAGCGGCCTTGACGCACCAGCTGGTGATCACCTCAGGTGGTGTCTCGGTTGGGCAGGCCGATTGGATCAAGCCTGTACTGAACCAGCTTGGCGAAACCCGTTTTTGGCAGCTTGCTATTCGTCCAGGGCGGCCTTTTGCCTTTGGGCATCTTGGTCAGAACGCCAGCGGAGAAACCTGCTTCTTTGCCGGTCTGCCGGGCAATCCTGTTGCGGTGATGGTGACCTTTATGCTGCTGGTTCAACCCTTGATTCTGGCCTTGCAGGGAGCTGAAGCCGGTGCCGCGACTCCAGTGCACGCGCAGGCTGAAGAAGAGATCAAAAGCCGCCTAGGGCGGAGTGATTTTTATCGTGCGCGCCTGAGTACAAGCCCAACCGGCCAGCTCAGTGTGCGTGTTGTTGGTGAGCAGGGATCAGGCCGCTTAAGCTCGATGCATGAGGCGAATTGTCTGGTCAGACTTGATGAGCAGGAAGCGCTGAAAGCACGCGGCGATAGCGTCAGAGTCTATCCCTTTGCTGGCTTTCTGGCTGGCTATTTGGCCTAACGCCATCCTGCCAGTTGCAAGGCCTATTGACTCCAGTTTCGATTCCCTATTGGTGATACAACACAAAGAGGTTTAGTGATGAGCGAACAACTCACCCATTTGAATCAGCGCGGTGAAGCTGTCATGGTGGATGTCTCGACCAAGGCCGTCACGCAGCGTACAGCCACAGCTTGCGCAAGTATCAGTATGCAGCCTGCCACGCTGGAGTTGATCCTCAGCGGTGGCCATCATAAGGGCGATGTTCTCGCCACAGCGCGGATTGCGGGCATTATGGCCGCCAAGCGCACACCCGATTTGATCCCCCTTTGTCATCCACTCTTGCTCAGTAAAGTGGCGGTTGAACTGGAGCCAGATCCTGCCCTACCTGGCATACGTATCCGCGCCACCTGTCAGCTGGCCGGCCAAACAGGCGTTGAGATGGAAGCCTTAACCGCAGCCTCGGTGGCGGCGCTCACCCTGTATGACATGTGCAAGGCCGTCGATAAGCAGATGGTGATTGGTCAGATGTATGTGGAGCATAAAGCGGGTGGGCGCTCAGGAGAATGGCAAGCCGAGTTGCAGCAGGGGGCCGCATCGGCGCAATCCGCCAGCCTCTTGCTGTCCACACCGGCAAAGGCCGAGCCGGCCACGCCTGTCTCCAAGCCGGCTGAGAGTGTGCGGGTCTGCTTTTTTGCTGAACTGCGTGAACAGCTGGGCCAAGAGCAGGTTGAAGTGCCGCTGCAAGGCTTGGCAGCGTTGAATGTGGCCGATCTGCGTCAATGGTTGATTCAGCAGTATCCAGATTGGGCTCAGGCCTTAGGCGCGCCACAACTGCTGGCGGCAGTGAACCAGCAGATGGCCAAGGCCAGCCATCCGGTTCAGGCCGGAGATGAAGTCGCCTTTTTTCCGCCCGTGACCGGAGGCTAGAGATGAGTATCCGCGTTGCCGTCCAGACGGAGCCTTTTCACCTTGAAGAGGCCATCGAGGCCTTGCGTGCTCAGCGCACAGAGATAGGTGCGCTGGTCACCTTTACTGGCTATGTACGTGATTTTAACGAGCGCCCTGATGTTGAAGCACTGGTGCTAGAACACTATCCCGGCATGACCGAAGGCGTGCTGCTCCACCTTGCCCAAGAAGCCCAGGCGCGCTTTGAGTTAACTGGGGTGCATGTGATTCATCGCGTGGGTCGCCTGACACCGGGCGATCCTATCGTGCTGGTGATCACGGCTTCTGCCCATCGCCAACAGGCCTTTGATGCTTGTGCCTGGTTGATGGATCTGCTTAAAACGCGTGCGCCCTTTTGGAAGAAAGAGCAAACCGCGACGGGCGACTATTGGGTGAGTGCCCGTTCAACTGACACTGATGCCGCGCAGCGCTGGGAGGGGGTATGTCCAACCTCGCCCCTTTAATCGATCGTTTTGGGCGGCGGATCGACTATGTGCGTCTGTCAGTCACTGATCGCTGCGATTTTCGCTGCGTCTACTGTATGAGCGAAGAGATGCAGTTCCTGCCCCGTGAATCGATTCTTTCTCTTGAAGAGATAGGTCGCGTGGCACAAAGCTTTGTCGAGTTGGGTGTCAGCAAAATTCGCCTGACGGGGGGCGAGCCGCTGGTGCGCCGTGATCTGCTTGATCTGGTGGATTTTATCGGCACGCTGGGATTGCGTGATTTTGCGATGACCACCAATGGCAGCCAATTACCGCGCTATGCCAAGGATCTGTCTGCGGCAGGATTACAGCGCCTCAATATCAGCCTGGATTCATTGCATCCAGAAAAGTTTAAACGCATTACCCGCACTGGGCGCTTAGAGCAGGTCATCGCTGGGATTGACGCGGCGCGCGCTGCTGGATTTCGTGGCATCAAACTCAATGCGGTGATCATGCAGGGGCGTAATGAAGATGAGATTCTGGATCTGGTGGATTTTGCGTTGAGCAAACAGCTGGATATCAGTTTTATCGAAGAGATGCCCTTGGGTGAGGTGTCGGATCATCGGCGCGGAGAGACCTTCTATTCCAGTGATCAAGTGCGCGAGGTGATCGAAACCCGCTATCCGCTCCAGCCTTGTACCAGCCAGACTCCAGGGCCCTCACGCTATTTTCGTTTACAGCTGGATTCTGGGCTCAGCCAGAGTCGGGTTGGCTTGATCTCGCCACATTCACACAACTTTTGCGGTGACTGTAACCGAGTGCGTGTGACCGTCGAGGGGCGTCTTTTACTCTGTTTGGGTAACGAACACAGCCTGGATTTGCGCCCGCTGCTGCGTGATCACCCCCAAGACAACCAGCCATTAAAAGAAGCGATCCTAGCCGCGATGGATTTAAAGCCGGAGCGGCACCACTTTACTAATGATGGTGAGGTCCAGGTCGTTCGCCTGATGAATATGACAGGAGGTTAGGAAAAAGACTTGGCGCAAGAAAACCTTCTTCCTGTCGCTAAAATGGGCCTTTCCTCTTTGGTCGCGCTTGTACCGCTTTGGCTTTTTGCTACTATGCTGCCTATTACCTTGAAGGAGGCAGCTGAGTGACCATCAAGCACGGTTTATCTATGAGTTGGCACGCCACTGTCTTCTGTCTTGTCTTTTGGGTCGGCGAGCTGGCTGCTGCGCGTCCTGCGCCCTTTGAAGAACGCCAGATGGATGTGGTCTTATTCGATCGTTTGCAGCAAGGCGGTTTTGTTCTTTTTTTGCGTCATGGGCTGACCGATGCCAGCCAGCCTGATCGAGTGCCGGTTGACCTTCAGCATTGCGCATCCCAGCGCCCCCTCAGTGAAGCAGGCCATCAGCAGATGATGCAAATCGGCGACCATCTACGCCAAACGGGCTGGCCTGTGGGTGAGATTTATGTCAGCCCCTTCTGTCGTACACAAGACAGTGCGCGTGCCATCTTTGGTCAGACAGGCTGGGTGATCGATCCGCTGCTGATGTACACGGCTGGCATGAGCCGTGCCGAGAAGGCACCTGTCATAGCCCGCACTGCTGAGTTGATGCAACAGCCAGTGCCTGCTGGCGAGAACCGCTTTATTGTGGCGCATGGCCCTAATCTGGCAGAGACGTTGCATTACTTTCCACCAGAAGGCACCTTGGTGATTCTGGAGCCGCAGGTTGATGCCTGGGTGTATCATGCCAGTATCCGGCCAGAACAATGGCCACCCGTGCTGGGTTGGGCAAGCCGTGCTCGAGCCGAACAACAACAAGAACAGGAGGCGGAGCCTTTGAGCGCTCCGTAACAGGGATGCGATCGATCAAGGCTATCTTCGCTGCGGCCCGATCCGGCTGGAGTTTAGAGTTTGCGTTACTTCTACCTATTTTACTGGTGCTGGTCTTAACTGGCTTGTGGGGCGGCATCGCCATCTATTCGATTAAACATCAGGCGGAAGTTACACGCCGCGCACAAGAGCAGGATTTATCGACCCTGACCCTCGCGGCTGATTTCACTCGTTCGGCTGCTTTGGTGCATGCTCAGGTCATGGAAGCCTTGAATCAGGCTCAGTACAGTCAAATCAGTGAGCTAGAGCTTTATTTTCAGCATAGTGATATCAGCGAAAATCTGGCGCAGCTCAATCAGCAGGTGGATGCCTTGGCCAGCTCGGCCTTAATCCGAGCGGTTAATCATGGGAGCAGCGGTCTGCTGCGTGAAGCCTTTCAGGATTATCGCCGCTTTGTGGTGATGGCCACGGACATCGTCACGGTTGACCCATCACGGGCGCAGCATTATGTCAGCGCCGCGCAGGATCAATTCATTTACTTCTCCAACTATGCCCAACGTATTCAGCAGCTGCTCTCGGCACGGACGCTGGAGCAGCAGCAGGGGGCTTATCGCCAGGTGCACACCTATCTTGATCGTCTGGCTTGGCTGGCCTTACTGAGTTTTGTGGTGATGATGGGGTTGGCGCTGCTCCTGGCCCTGCGTATGACCCGGCGTTTGCGCGCGATTACCGAAGCCCTGCTCAGCTTGGCACACAGCCAGCAGCAGGGCGTGCCCTCACTGGAGGCCATGCAGCAGATCGAGCAGCAGTGTCAGAATGAATTTGGTGCGATGGCGCAGGCCCTGCTGAGACTCAGAGATGCAGAGCGAGAAAAGCGTTTGGCGCAGGAGCAGGTGCACCATCTGGCCTATTATGACAGCCTGACCCAGCTACCCAATCGGCGTTTAATGGCCGAACATTTACGCCACTCCGTACAAAGCAGTCGTCAGGTGCACCAGTGGGGCGCGCTGCTGATTTTCGATCTCGATCATTTTAAAAGCATTAATGAGTCTGAAGGCCATCCGCTCGGTGATCAACTGCTGCTGGAAGTGGCGCAGCGTCTGTGCTCCTTGGTCGAGGCCAGCCCCTTGATTGGCCGCCTCGGTGGCGATGAGTTTGCCATCCTGCTGGATGCCTTGGCAGAGCAGCCGCAGCGAGCTGCCAATCTGGCTGAGGACTTTGCAGAAGACCTGTTGGCCCTGCTGGCACAACCTTATGTGCTAAGCGAAAGCAGCTATCAGATTACGGCCAGTATGGGCATTGTTTTATTCGATGGCCGCGAGCATTCAGCAGATGACCTACTGCGCTTTGCTGATTCGGCCATGTACTTGGCCAAACAGCGCGGCCGTAACCAATGGTGCTTTTATGATCCTGAGATCCAATCGGCATTAGAGGCGCGCAACCAGCTCGAAAGAGACTTGCGTTTGGCCGTCGAGACTCAGCAGCTGTTTTTGGTCTATCAGCTGCAGGTGGATATTGAAGGTCGTCCCTTTGGTGCCGAAGCGCTGCTACGTTGGCAGCACCCTCAGCAGGGCTTGATTTCACCGGCTGATTTCATCCCTCTGGCCGAAGAAAGTGGGTTGATTATCCCGATTGGTTATCAGGTTCTGCGCACCGCCTGCGAGCAGCTGGTGCGCTGGCAGGCCCACCCTGCAACGGATCATCTTACGTTGGCGGTGAATGTGAGCGCGAAGCAGTTTGCGCAAGCGGATTTTGTTGCGCAGGTGCTGAATATTCTTCAGCAGACACAAGCGCCGAGGCACTTGCTGAAACTTGAGCTGACAGAAAGCATGGTGCTGACCCAGGTCGAGGAAACCATCGAGAAGATGCATCACATTAAAGCTCTTGGGCTGGCCTTCTCGATGGATGATTTTGGGACGGGTTATTCCTCGCTCCAGTACTTAAAGCGTCTGCCCCTAGATCAGCTTAAAATCGATCAATCCTTTGTGCGTGATCTACAGCATGAGGATGATGCCACCATCGTGCGCACCATTATTGCGATGGGCAAGGCGCTGAATTTGCAGGTGATCGCGGAAGGTGTCGAAACCCGTGAGCAGCAGGATTTTCTAGCGCGCTATGCCTGCGATGCCTTTCAAGGCTATCTCTTCTGCCGCCCTGAGCTGGCAGAGGAGATCACCCAGCGGTTGCAGCAGTATGCCATTGCCCACCCTGCCCCGTGGATGATGGAAGCACCCTCAACTGCCGATTTTTGAGGTGAATTATTTTCACTCTAATTCTTGATTGTCATGAATTGAATTCATTTTTAGAGTGGATTATGTCAAGGCTGACCCACTTCTGATCATTGTCGACACATCGCGCAGGTTTTTCTTTTCTCTAACGGACCTCTTCTCCGCCCCTTATCACTTATTCAGTCTTAAGGGCTGGCCTTCTCTCTGCCTGTGACGGATCTTTATTGTCAACAATCTTGCTTTTTTTCTTGCAGCTGAGCTTGCTGAATGGGTTTTTTGAGGAAGCAAAACTACACCATTTATGCGCTGCAGCAATTAAATTTGTCACAGGCGGTAGTCAAACTACAAAAGGGCGCTTGTAGTTTCTTTACAACGACTTGTATAGCCCAAAGTCGCGTTTGCAAAGGGCTGGCGGCTTGGTGCATAGTGAGCCCATAGCGAATAACAAACGCCCGTTTAAAGCGCTGGATTGGAATTCATCAGCTCAACAAGAGTGGATTGCAATCCAGATCGTCGCAGGAAAAGTCCCGCCAAGGTGTCGACCAAGGCAGGCAGAAAAGAGACCGGAGATGCTCATCGCAAAATGGGGATTGAAGGTACAACCCTAACAGGCACACTCTGTAGAGGAAAAAGCATGTCAACTTATCAACAAGATATCGATGCAGTCGCACAACTGAAAAAAGCCAATGGCTCTGCCTGGGATGCGATCAATCCTGAATATGTTGCACGTATGCGTGCGCAGAACAAATTCAAGACTGGCCTGGACATTGCCAAGTACACTGCAGGCATCATGCGTCGTGACATGGCTGAATTCGACAAGGATAAAACCAAGTACACCCAATCTCTGGGTTGCTGGCATGGTTTTGTCGGTCAGCAAAAACTGATTTCGATTAAAAAGCACTTTGGTACCACTGAGCGTAAGTACCTCTATCTGTCAGGCTGGATGGTTGCTGCCCTGCGTTCTGAGTTCGGTCCTCTGCCTGACCAGTCGATGCACGAAAAAACCGTTGTGGCTGATCTGGTTGAAGAGCTCTACAAGTTCCTGCGTCAAGCGGATGCACGTGAACTGGGCGGCTTGTTCCGCGAGCTGGATAAAGCGCGTGAAGCTGGCGACAAAGCCAAAGAAGCCGAAGTGCAAAAGCAGATCGACAACCACCAGACGCACGTTGTACCGATCATTGCCGACATCGATGCTGGTTTTGGTAACGCGGAAGCCACCTACCTGCTGGCCAAGAAAATGATCGAAGCCGGTGCTTGCTGCCTGCAGATCGAAAACCAAGTGGCTGACGAGAAGCAGTGTGGCCACCAGGACGGTAAAGTGACCGTGCCTCATGCCGACTTCCACGCTAAGCTGCGCGCTCTGCGTTATGCTTTCCTGGAACTGGGTGTTGATGATGGTGTCATCGTGGCTCGTACTGACTCTGAAGGTGCTGGTCTGACCAAAGAAATCGCGGTTGTGCGTGAGCCAGGCGATCAAGGCGACATCTACAACTCTTACCTGGATGTTGAAGTTGTGGCTCCAGAAGACACCAACCCAGGTGACGTTCTGATCAGCCGTGATGGTAAGCTGGTGCGTCCTAAGCGTTTGGCTTCTGGCCTGTACCAGTTCCGTGAAGGCACGGGTCACGAGCGTTGTGTCTTCGACTGTGTTGAAGCCATCAATGCCGGTGCTGACCTGCTGTGGATCGAAACCGCTGTACCGACTGTTCACGAAATCCGTGACATGATGAACGAAGTGCGTAAAGTCCACCCAGATGCCAAGCTGGTGTACAACAACTCGCCTTCTTTCAACTGGACACTGAACTTCCGTCAGCAAGTATTTGACGCTTGGGTTGAGCAAGGTAAAGACGTCTCTGCCTATGACCGTGCTGATCTGATGAACGCCAAGTATGACGATTCTGAACTGTCTGCTGAAGCCGACGCACGTGTTCGTACCTTCCAGGCGGATTGCTCACGTGAAGCCAACGTGTTCCATCACCTGATCACGCTGCCGACCTACCACACCACGGCCCTGTCTGTTGACAACCTGGCCAAAGAGTACTTCGGTGATGCCGGTATGCTGGGTTATGTTGAAGGTGTACAGCGTAAGGAAATCCGTCAGGGTATCGCTTGTGTGAAGCACCAGAACATGTCTGGTTCTGACATCGGTGACGACCACAAGGAATACTACGCTGGTGAAGCGGCGCTGAAAGCTGGTGGTGCGAAAAACACCTCTAACCAGTTCAGCTAAGCTCCTTGAGTCGATAGGCTGATCTGCCTTGCTGTAGATCAGCCGCTGAATTAAAAAAGGCGACGCCGTTTGGGTGTCGCCTTTTTGCGTTAGAATCCATGCCCTTGGAATGCGTAACCCGTGTTGAATCCACCTTGATAAAAAGTGATGAAAGCGATGATTGAGACGCCTGTTTTTTTGCAAGATGCACAAGATATCCTGACTGAGCAAGGCTTCACCACGAGCCAAATTTGGTACCACGGGACTTCTTCTGCTTTGGTCCCTGCGATTCTAGAGCAGGGTCTGAAGCGCTCGGGTGATCAGGCACTGGCCGCGCTGGAACAGAAAACACTGGCGACCATAGGGGATCAGTACCAGCCAGCTGTCGAGCCGGTATTTCTGACCCCCAGCCAAGAGCTGGCCTACTACTGGGCCTGCCAGACAGTGCGGCGGCGTGGAGTGCGCTTTGCCGGTGAAGAAACGCCGGTGGTCCTCGCGCTCACGCTGCCCGCCGATGTGGCACAGCAGGTCAGACCAGATGTTGGCGCGGCCAGTCTGTTGCTATTAGACGAAGGCGAGGCCTATCTGGCTTATTTGGCATCGATCTATCAGCGTTTAGGATTGAATCCGCCAGAAATAGATCTTGCCAAGGCCGCTCGCGAGGATTATTTGCAGCAGCTGGGTATGGCCTATCTGGATGCGGATCTGCCCGCCAGCTGTGTGAGCCTCTGCCAGCCTTCCATCTAGGCCGCCCGCCTGACTCGCTGTCTTCTTCTCTGTGCTGGATAGATGAGATTTCTTGACTGTTTAGACTCATCAGTCTAAGCTGCTGAGCTGATTTAATCGTCTTGCCTCTCTATCTTGCCGGAGAAGAATTCATGATGTCTGTGCACCGCTTATCCTTAGGGGGCCGCCTTGCGCTCTTAGCCTTGGTGATTCCTTTCTTAACTGCCTGTGGTGATGAAAAACCAGCGGCAGGTTTTCAGTTTCCTCCTTCTGCCGTGACGGTGGAGCGTGTCACGCCGACCAGCGTGGATGTCAAAGTGGAATATGCAGGGCGAGTGCGCGGTTCTCGTGAAGTCGAAGTGCGTGCGCGTGCGGGCGGCATCCTGGAAGAGCGTCTCTATGTCGAAGGCCAGATGGTAGAAGAAGGCGAGGCCCTGTTCCGTATCGATTCTGAGCCTTATGAAATTGCGCTGCGTCGCCAGCAGGCCGAACTCAGCAACGCGCAGGCTAATCTGGAAAGTGCCAACCGTGAATGGCGGCGTATTTCTGACTTGTTCGCTCGTAACGCCGTCAGTGAGCGTGAACGAGATCAAGCCCAAACCGCGCGTGAGCTGGCTCAGGCTCAGGTCACCGTGGCTCAGGCTGCGGTGGCCGATGCGCAGCTGAATCTGCGTTATACCCATGTGGCCGCCCCCATTTCCGGTGTCACGGGTATGGAAAGTGTGCCCGAAGGCAGCTTGATTCAGCAGGGCGCCTTGCTGACCACCATCACCCAAAACCATCCAGCGCATGTCCACTTTGCCCTGCCAGAAACAGACGCCGCTGCACGCCAGCTGGCGCGTTCGGCGATGACAGGTGAAGAGCGCAATCATAGCTATCATGCGCGTTTGATGCTGCCTGGTGGTCAGGTCTATGAGCAAAGTGGTGCGGTGGATTTCACCAATAGCAGCATTGATCCGCGCACCGGCACGGTCACCGCACGGGCAGTCTTCCCGAATGGGGATCATCAGCTGGTGCCTGGCCAGTTTGTGCGTATTCAGCTGGTCCTGCAGCATCTGGATAACGTGTTCCTGATTCCACCGAGTGCCGTCGCTGATACCCGCTCAGGTTCACAGGTCTTTGTTATCGATGATGAGCAGCTGGCTCAGGTGCGCGTGGTGGAGCTTGGCCCAGTGGTGGACGGGCGTCAGGTGATTCTGCGTGGTCTGGAAGCAGGGGACCGCCTCGTCGTGAATGGTCATGTCGCATTGCGTCCCGGTGCGCCAGTGGCCGTACAAAACGGAGAATAGCGGTATGCTACGTTTTTTTATTGATCGGCCCATTTTTGCCTCGGTGATCTCGATCATTATCGTGATTGCTGGCTTGGCCTCTTTACGCACTCTGCCTGTCGAGCAGTACCCCAATGTGGTGCCGCCTGAAATCGTCGTCAATGCCAGCTTTCCTGGTGCCAGCGCGCAGGTGATTGCCGAAGCCGTCGCGGCCCCTTTAGAGCAGGAGATCAACGGTGTTGAGAATATGCTCTATATGCAATCGAGCAGCACCGACTCAGGCAGCTTGACCATCACCGTGACTTTTGAAATGGGGACCGATCCAGATCAGGCCGCCATTAACGTCAACAACCGTGTTCAGCGCGCTCTGCCGCGTTTGCCGCAGCGGGTGCGGGATCTGGGGGTATCCGTTCAGGCGCGCTCAACCAATATTCTGCTGGTGGCGGTCTTAACATCACCTGGTGGGGTGTATGACTCCCTCTATACCAGTAACTATGCGCTGCTGAATGTCCTCGATGAGCTGGTGCGCTTACCCGGTGTGGGTGAGGCGAGCCTGTTTGGTGCGCAAAACTACTCGATGCGGATCTGGCTGCGTCCTGATCTGCTGGCCCAGTTTGATCTCACCCCCAGCGATATTGCCGCTGCCTTGCGTGAGCAGAATGCGCAGTTTGCCGCCGGACGCATAGGGGCGGAGCCTTCTCCAGAAGATCAGGCTTTTACCTTTACCGTGACCACGCCCGGCCAGCTGGATTCAGCAGAAGCCTTTGAACAGATCATCCTGCGCTCGGATCAAGATGGCGGTACGCTGCGTTTAGGTGATGTGGCTCGCGTTGAGCTGGGCTCACAAAACTACGATATCAGTGCCACCTATAATGGCGAAAGTGCGGTGCCGATGGCGGTTTATCTGCAGCCAGGTGCGAATGCGGTCGATACAGCCAAGCTGGTCAGAGAGACCTTTGCTCAGCTGGCCACGCGCTTTCCGGAAGGGATGGAATATACCATCCCCTATGACACCACCGAGTTCGTTGAGCTCTCGATTCGTGAGGTGGTGATCACACTGATCATTGCTGTCGTGCTGGTGGTTTTTGTCACCTTCCTGTTTTTGCAAAACCTGCGTGCCACGCTGATTCCTGTGGCGGCGATTCCTGTGTCATTGATCGGGACCTTTGTCGGGATGACGGCCTTTGGCTTTTCCGTCAACCTGTTGACGCTCTTTGGTCTGGTGCTGGCCATCGGGATCGTGGTGGATAACGCGATTATCGTGATGGAAAACGTCGAGCGCTTGATTCATGAAGAAAGCATGAAGGCGCGTGAGGCGGCCATTAAAACGATGGAGCAGGTGGCCGGTGCGGTGGTCTCCTCCACGCTGGTACTGGTGGCGGTTTTTGCACCGGTGGCCTTTTTGGATGGTATGACCGGTGAGCTGTATCGCCAGTTTGCGGTGACCATTGCGGTATCGGTGGTGGTCTCGGGCCTCGTTGCTCTGACGCTGACCCCCGCCATGTGTGCGATGCTGCTCGATAAACAGCCTAAAGAACCGGCAGCGCCCTTTCGTCTCTTTAACCGCCTATTTGATGGTTTGACCAATGGTTTTGTGGCCCTTGTCGACTTCTTGCTGCGCCGCTGGGGCTTGGGTGTTCTGCTGTTTGCGGGCTTTATTGGCGCGACTGTTTTGGTCTTGGATCGCCTGCCTTCAGGACTGGTGCCAGCGGAGGATCAGGGGGTGGCACTGGTCGTCGGGCAGTTGCCGCCTTCTTCGGCCTTAGGGCGCACTGAGGCCACCAGCGATGTCTTGGCTGAGCGTTTGTTACAACTGCCTGATGTGCAGGAGTTCACCAGTATTGCCGGTTTTGACATTATTGCGGGTTCTTTGCGTACGAATGCGATGATCGGCTTTGCTAACTTGACTGATTGGAGTGAACGTACGCGTCCAGATCAGCAGGCTTCTGCGATTGCAGGCCAGATTATGGGCATCGGCTTTGGTATCCAAGAAGCCAATGTGTTTGCCTTTACACCACCGCCGATTCAAGGGCTGTCTTTGACCGGTGGCGTTGAGGGCTTCTTGCAGATACGTGAAGATCGCACGCCAGAAGAAACCTTTGAGCTGGCGAATCGGATCGCGATGGCGGCCAATGCGCGTCCTGAGCTGGTGAATGCGCGCACGACGTTGGATACCAGTATTCCGCGCTATGTGGCCAGTGTTGACCGCGAAAAGGCCAAGGCGTTGGATGTACCGATTAACCAGATCTTTGAGGCCATGCAGAGTACCTTTGGTGCCCTCTATGTGAATGACTTCACCTATCTGGGACGCTTGTGGCAGGTCAATATGCAGTCAGAAGGTGATTTCCGTAGTCAGCCGGATGATCTGCGTCGCGTCTTTGTGCGCTCGACGACAGGGGAGCTGATCCCTCTGAGTTCGCTGGTCACCATGGAGCGCACGACAGGGGCGGATATTATCAACCGTTTCAATATCTACCCAGCGGCCAAGTTGATGGCAGATCCAGCTCCTGGTTTTACCAGTGGTCAGGCAAAAGAAGCCTTAGAAGCGGTCATCGCTGAGTTTACTGGCGAAGCCGATATCCATCTGGGATGGATCGGTGAGGCCTTCCAGCTGGATGCAGCAGGCAATGCGGGTGCAGCGGCCTTTGCTATGGGCTTGCTGATGGTGTTCCTGATTCTGGCAGCCCAGTATGAGCGTTGGACTCTGCCTTTGGCGGTGGCTTCTGCGGTGCCCTTTGGTGTGTTGGGCGCAGCGTTGGCGGCGTTATTCAAGGGCTTCCCGAATGACATCTACTTTCAGGTGGGTCTGTTGGTATTGATCGGTTTGGCGGCCAAGAATGCGATCTTGATCGTTGAATTTGCGGCGCAGAACCGTAAGCAGGGTATGAGTTCGACAGAAGCGGCCAGCAAGGCTGCGCGTCAGCGTTTCCGCGCGATTATCATGACGGCCATGACCTTTATTATCGGCTCTCTGCCCTTGGTGTTTGCAACGGGTGCCGGTGCGGCCAGTCGTCAGGAAATCGGTTTTGCGACCGTTGGCGGGATGTTGGCGGCCAGTAGTTTGGCGCTGGTCTTTGTGCCAGTGATTTATAAAATCCTGGACGATCTGGCCTCACGTGGTCAGAGCAAGGCGCAGCAACAGAGTTAATTTGCAGCGTCTGGATCAGCACAAGGCCCCTCACTCTAGAGTGAAGGGCCTTTTTTGTGCCTGCTGGTTTGTGATCCGCCCCGCAACACCGAGCCTTTAGCTTGTGCCAAGCAGTGGCTTCAAGAAGTGTCCAGTGTAAGAAGCGGCTTCTTCTGCGACTTCCTCTGGCGTGCCCTGTGCAACCAGTGTGCCGCCGCCCTTGCCGCCTTCTGGGCCGATATCAATAATCCAGTCAGCGGTTTTAATCACATCCAGATTATGCTCGATAATCACCAGCGTGTTGCCGTGATCACGTAGGCGATGCAGCACGGTCAGCAGCTGGCGGATATCTTCAAAGTGGAGTCCGGTTGTTGGTTCATCAAGAATATACAGGGTTTGGCCGGTATCGCGTCGTGCCAGCTCTTTTGCTAGTTTCACACGCTGCGCCTCACCTCCAGAAAGGGTTGTGGCACTTTGCCCAAGGCGGATATAGGACAGGCCGACATCCATCAGCGTTTGTAGACGACGTGCCACTGCAGGAATCGCGGTGAAGAATTCGCGTGCTTCTTCTATCGTCATTTGCAGCACTTCATGGATATTCTTGCCTTTATAGCGCACTTCGAGTGTTTCGCGGTTATAGCGCTGGCCCTTACAGATATCGCAGGGCACATAAATATCGGCCAGAAAGTGCATTTCCACCTTGATCAAACCATCGCCTTGGCAGGCCTCGCAGCGACCACCCTTGACGTTAAAACTAAAGCGCCCTGGCTTGTAGCCGCGCGATCTGGCCTCTTGGGTACCGGCAAAGAGTTCACGAATGGGCGTAAAAATGCCTGTATAGGTGGCGGGATTCGAACGCGGTGTTCGACCTATCGGGCTTTGATCAATATCGATGACTTTATCGAGATGCTCTAATCCAGTGATCTGGTCATGGGCCGCGGCCGTCAGCGTTGTGGCTCCATTGAGCTGGGTGGCGGCAACAGGATAGAGGGTCGCGTTAATCAGCGTGGACTTGCCTGAGCCGGAGACACCAGTGACACAGGTCATCACGCCCAACGGAATCGAGACATCGAGGTTTTTCAGGTTGTTGCCACGCGCGCCGTGAATCACCAGTTGGCGTTCAGGATCGGGTGCATGGCGTAAAGCGGGTAGATGGATTTGGCGACGGCCACTGAGATAATCGGCGGTGATCGACCCCTCTGCCTGCATTACTTGTTCAGGTGTACCCTGGGCGACAATTTGGCCGCCATGCACCCCAGCTCCCGGCCCAATATCAATCAACCAGTCTGCCTGACGGATCGCATCTTCATCATGTTCAACAACCAGAACGGTATTGCCCAGATCGCGCAGATGCTTCAGGGTTTCCAGCAGGCGCTCGTTATCACGCTGATGCAGGCCGATCGATGGCTCGTCGAGAATATACATCACACCCACCAGCCCCGCACCGATCTGGCTGGCCAGACGAATCCGCTGCGCCTCACCACCGGAGAGGGTTTCGGCACTGCGCTCTAGCGAGAGATAATCCAATCCCACGTTGACCAAAAACTTCAGGCGTTCGGTGATTTCTTGCAGGATGCGCGCCGCAATTTCACCCCGTCGACCCGGTAGAGTGAGCTGGCTAAAGAGATTCAACGCCTCGCCCAGAGGCAGCTTGACGACTTGAGGCAGGTTCCATTCACCGACAAACACATAGCGCGAGGATTGCTTCAAGCGGCTGCCTTCACAGGTTGGGCAGGGCTGGGTGGTGAGTAGGCGGCTCAGATCTTCACGCAGCTGCGTGGAATCTGTATCTCGATAGCGGCGCTCTAGATTAGGGATCACGCCTTCAAAAGGATGCTGCTTATGGATGCGCTGCCCGCGATCACTGATATAGCTGAAGTCGATCTCTTCACGGCCACTGCCATACAGTAGCAGCTGCTGCACTGAGGAAGACAACTCTCCCCAAGGCGTATCCAGGCTAAATCCGGCATGTTTGGCCACCTGTTCCAGTAGACCAAAATAGTAAGCATGGCGACGATCCCAGCCACGAATCACGCCTTCAGCCAGCGATAAGCTGGGATCACCCAGCAGCTTCTTTTCATCAAAAAACTGCTTCACACCTAGGCCATCACAGGTTGGGCAGGCCCCAGCAGGATTGTTAAAAGAGAAAACGCGCGGTTCGAGTTCGGTCACCGCATAACCGCAGTGGGGGCAGGCATGGTGTGCTGAGAAAACCAGATCTTCATGCTCTGGATCATCCATCAGGCTAACGAGTGCCATACCCTCTGCCAGTGCCAGCGCGGTTTCAAAGGATTCGGCCAGACGCAGCTGCTGATCGGCCTTGATCTTTAAACGATCCACTACGGCCTCAATCGTGTGCTTGCGCTTTTTATCCAGCGCAGGGGCTTCGTCCAGCTCGACGAGTTCGCCATCAATACGAGCGCGAATAAATCCTTGCGCCCTTAAATCTGCCAGCAGGTTGAGATGCTCACCTTTGCGATCCTGCACCACGGGGGCAAGCAGCATTACCTTGGTGCCTTCGGGGAAGTTCAGCAGGTGATCGACCATCTCTGAAACGGTTTTGGCCTCAAGCGGCACATCATGTTCTGGGCAGCGAGGAATCCCCGCGCGCGCATAGAGCAGGCGCAGATAATCATAGATTTCAGTGATGGTGCCCACGGTGGAGCGTGGATTGTGTGAGGTGGATTTTTGCTCAATCGAAATCGCAGGCGAGAGGCCCTCGATATGATCCACATCGGGCTTTTCCATCATGGATAAAAATTGACGCGCATAGGCGGAGAGGGACTCGACATAACGCCGCTGGCCTTCAGCATAGAGGGTGTCGAAAGCAAGGGAAGATTTCCCTGATCCTGAAAGCCCAGTGATCACCACCAGCTGATCGCGCGGCAGATCGAGCGAGACATTCTTGAGGTTATGCGTTCTGGCACCACGTACACGAATTTGATCCAAGGCCACTTGAGCTTCTCCCGATAGACATGCAGCCAAATAGTATAAAGCCAGAGTCAGGGGTGTGTCTGTTTTGTCTCACAAGAGAAGAAGCTGGGCTGATCCAGCGAGCAAGACTTAAGCTGGCTGCCAGCGCGTACAAGCGGTAGAATGTCCGGCTTATTTTGTCATCTCACCTCTGATGCTCGACTCATCACAGATCTCTGCAGGGAATAAAAACGCCATGTCGCGTGATGCTTTAACCACTACAGAATTACGTGCCGTGACAGGGCTGGCTGGTCTTTATGGCCTAAGAATGCTTGGCCTGTTTATGGTTTTGCCGGTCATGCCCTTGCTGCTGGAAAACTTCCCCGGTGCGACACCTCTGGCGATAGGTCTCGCCATCGGGATCTATGGCCTGACGCAGGCCATGCTGCAACTGCCTTTTGGCTGGCTCTCTGACAAGCTGGGCCGTAAGCCGCTGATCTATGCAGGCTTGGCACTCTTTGCGCTGGGGAGTCTGGTCGCGGCGGCAGCGGATTCGATGCTGGGTTTGATCCTTGGGCGAGCCTTGCAAGGTATGGGCGCGATTGCCAGTGTGCTGATGGCGCTACTGGCGGATCTGACCCGCGATGAAAAACGCACTCAGGCGATGGCAAGTGTGGGTATCAGCATTGGTTTGGCATTTATTGCCGCGATGGCTCTTGGGCCTTGGCTCGCATCATGCATAGGCTTATCTGGCCTCTTCTGGATGACAGCCTTGCTCAGTGGCGTGGGGATGCTGATCGTCTGGCGCTGGGTTCCTGACCCGCTGCGATCCACCAAGCATTTGGATGCCGGGATTCAACCTGCGCGCATCAAGAGCGTGATTTTGCAGCCGCAGCTATTGCGTTTGGATGCCAGCATTCTGGTGCTGCATCTGTTGCTGACGGCGGTTTTTATTGCGGTTCCTGGTTTGCTGGTCCAAGCCGGTTGGGATTTGTATCTTCATGGCTGGATTTATCTGGGTTCGATGCTGCTGGGTTTTTTTGCAATGATTCCACTGATTATCATTGCGGAGAAGGGTCAGAAGATGAAGGCCATGCTGCTGCTCGGGATTGGCTTACTGGCACTGGCGCTGCCGATGCTGGGCACTGGCGCGGTCTTCTGGTTGTTGTTTGGCTTGTGGGTGTTTTTTATTGGCTTTAATTTGCTTGAAGCCAGTTTGCCCTCACTGATTAGTAAACAAGCGCCGATGGCCGCCAAGGGTACGGCTATGGGCGTCTACTCGACCTCGCAGTTTCTGGGCGCTTTCCTTGGTGGCCTGCTCGGTGGTTGGGTGATGCAGCGCTGGGATGCTGAGCTGCTTCTCTGGGGCGCGACGCTGCTGGTTGGTCTCTGGTGGTTGCTGATGTTAAGTTTTGCAGCACCTCGGCATCTTTCGAGTCGTGTTTTTTCCTTACACCCAGCACAGGTGCAGGATGCAGCAGGATTTAAGGAAAAACTACTTGGCCTTCCTGGCGTCGTTGAGGTGGAACTGATGCTTGAAGAAGCCACTGGCTACCTCAAACTGGATCGCAAAGAGCTGGACGAAGAGGCGCTTGACAGCCTGATTGCAGGCAACTAAACCTGAACAGACATTCAGTAAAGAAGACAACTTAAATTAAGAAGGTGAAGATTATGGCGCGTGGAGTGAACAAGGTGATTTTGGTGGGTAATCTGGGTAATGATCCGGATATCCGTTACACCCAAAATCAGAAACAGGTGGCTAACTTAAGTGTTGCCACCAGTGATCAATGGACAGATAAAGCCACAGGGCAGCGTCAGGAAAGAACAGAATGGCACAAGGTGGTGATGTTTGATCGTTTGGCTGAAATTGCAGGCCAATATCTGAAAAAAGGCAGCAAAGTCTATATCGAAGGCAAGCTGCAAACCCGTAAATGGCAGAACCAGCAAGGTCAGGATCAGTACACCACTGAAATCGTTGCCAATGAAATGCAAATGCTCGACGGACGGGATGGTGGCGGTCAACAGCAGGGTGGCTATGGCAATGCAGGGCGTCAGGCAGCACCTCAGCAGGACTACCAGCAAGGCTATGCTCAGCAGCCCTATGCACAAGCTGCCCCGCAAGCGGCACCGGCTCAACCGAGTTACCAGCAGCCCCCCATGCCAGCAGCTCAGCCCCAGTATGCGCCCCAACCTGTACCTCAGCCAATGCAGCAGCCTGCTGCGCCAGCTCCACAGCCGATGGCACCACCCATGCAGCAGCCTGCCCACCAGCAACCTGCAGCTCAGCCAGCGGGTGGACAGAACTTCAATGACTTTGATGATGATATTCCGTTCTAGGTGCGCCGTTTTGCTAGGTAAATCAAGCACTTGCATATACGCTGTATTGCAAGTATAGGCTGTTGGTAGGCCTATTGCAAACCTGACTTATCCTTGTCCAGTAATGGATCTGAGCCTCGAAAGGGGAAGGGGAGTGCAGCATGTCAGGAAAAGGCGGGTGGCGGTGAAAGAGTCTAATTTGCGCCCGTCATTGCAAGTCCCATACGGTTAAGCCTGATTGGTTGAACCATAGTCCTTTGTGGGTTTCGGGATATCAATGACCTATGACTCTTGAGAGGTCATTTCGCGTGTAGTCGGGGAGATTGTTAGAACACCCGGCTAACCAACCACGCGACACGCGCTCGGTGAGAGTGTTAAGGGGACGTAAGTGGAACCTAAGTGGGATGCACCTTGACTACCTAGAAATGCGGGATTGCCTAAACAGGTCTCAACTATGGGCCTGCATGGCAACGGAGACTTCGTAGTACCCAATGTTAGCCTGTAATGGGTTTAGCAGTCAGTAACCAGCCTGACCTGAAAACTGAATATAAGTTTCCAGTAATGGGAGTGAAAGTTCAGCCGTAAGGGGGAAGGGAGTCAGACAAGAACATACCAATAGAGCGAGGTTCGATAGTCAGTGCTATCACAACGAACACTCAGTGCGCTAGGTGGTATAGGTAAAGCGAGTAAAAGTGGGGCCAAGGTAAGGAAGCTGCACAAGATCATGTGTAGCAACAGGGACTTGTGGACTCAAGCGTATGCGAACATTTACGCCAATAAAGGGGCTTTGACCCGAGGAGCAAATGGGAACACGCTGGATGGATTCGGGGAAGATCGGGTAACTCATCTGATCTACTTGATCCGAACTGGAGTTTACAAACCAAGCCCTTGCCGCAGAGTGGAGATACCAAAAGATCCGAGGAACCCAAAAGGCAAGACCAGACCTCTAGGGGTGCCTAATGGCGACGACAAACTCATCCAAGAAGTAATGCGGATGATGTTGGAAGAGATCTATGAGCCGATCTTCTCAGATTGGAGCTTTGGTTTTCGGCCAAACCGATCGTGCCATACCGCCCTCAATGAGATAAGGGATAGCTGGAAGGGGACTAAATGGGTCTGTGACGTTGACATCAAAGGGTACTTCGACAATATCGACCATGATCGCTTGCTGCACTTTATGGGCAAACGAGTTGATGACCGAAAGTTTCTGAACCTAGTTCGGAGATTTCTGAAGGCCGGATACATGGATGATTGGCGATACTACGGCACGCACAGCGGGACACCTCAAGGAGGGATTATCTCTCCAATTTTGGCCAATATTTATCTGCACGAACTTGATGAGTTTATGGTAAGTAAGGTCAAGGAGTTCAGCACGGGCAGTCGGAGAAGGCCCAACCCTGAATACCGAAAGCTTCTGTGTAATCGGAGTAATCGGATAAAATGGCTCAAAGAGCGAAGCGACATAACTGAAGAAAAGGCCGCTATATGGCGGCTTGAGATTCAGGAATGGGGGGAAAGACTCGGCAAGATGAACAGCGTGCTGATGGATGACCCCGGCTTCAAGCGCTTGAGGTATGTCAGATACGCGGACGACTTCTTGATTGGTGTCATTGGCACTAAACAGGAAGCGAAAGCAATCATGGCAGACGTTACCCGCTTCGTTGAAACGGAGTTAAAGCTGGAAATTTCTCAAGAGAAATCCAGCATTGTGGACCCAAAACAAGGCCTGACCTTCTTAGGCTACTCCATCGTGTGTAGGCGTGAAAACAAGAAGGTGAAATGCGTTGTCAGTCACAAGGCTGATGGAAGCAAAGTGCATGGAACTAAGCGAACCATCACCGAGCACGTGCATCTTGGGGTTCCTCGGGAAAAAGCGCAGAAGTTTGTGGAACTCAAGGGTTACGGTTTCTATGACTCAGGAAAGGCGTTAGCGAAGAAGGCTCTCTTATTCCACAGCGATACCGAGATTGTTGCTCAGTACAACGCAGAGTTCAGAGGCTTTGCGAACTACTACAACCTCGCGCCGCAGCTCTATCTGAACAAGGTAGAGTGGATCTGGATGAACAGCCTCTTTAAAACACTTGCTGCAAAGCACCAGACGAGTAGGGCCAAAATTGCAGATCGCCTTAAAAGAGGGGACGGCTCCTATGTTCTTAAGGAGTGGCGAGGGGAAAAAGTCTTCGAAACAGCGGTGTTTAAACTGAAAGACAGGGCTGCACCTAGGCCGAATCAGGTAGATGAACTCCCTAACCTCTATAAATATCTGGGGCGAACGGAGCTGCTTGACCGGCTGAAAGCTAGTGTTTGTGAATACTGCAACCAAACCTCTGGCCGTCTTGAGGTGCACCATGTGCGCAAACTGAAGGACATCGCCCAGGGAACGGAACCATGGAAAAGGTTCATGATGGCAAGACGCAGAAAGACTTTGGTCCTATGCATTGACTGCCACCGTGATTTGCACAAGGGAACACTACCCGATCTACGCGCTTTCCGGAAAAGTCTTGTTGGAGAGCCGTATGCATAGAAATGTGCACGTACGGTTCGGTGGGGGGGCAACGGCCAACCTTGTTCTGAGGCGCACGTGCCCTACCCAACAATACACCTGAGATGGTAGTGTAAAGTATCTTATTTAGAGGCCTGATAATTCAGGCCTTTTTTGTTTTTTCTGTGTGAAGTTGGAAGCCTCGCCCGTGGTGCTTAGGGGGGCAGTCACTGACAGACGCGAAGAGAGAGGAGAATGCCACAATCATGGTGTGGCTCTGTAGACTGTAATCTGTATCAAGGTTATTTTTATGGCAAACCAGAGCCAGCCCGGCAACTTCTGGAGCGCCTTAAGCCTTGAAACCATGTATAAACTTTTTAGAAAACTGACTTTTTTACTGCTGTTAAGCAGCTGTTTGCCGTTATTGGCGAATGATTTGAGTAGCGGGAAGAGTTATTCCCAGACGATTTTGCAGTTTGAACAGCTCTTGCAAGACACCCGTCTTCAGGGGGAGCAGTTGGCTGCCAGTGAAGCAGAATTGCATGAGCAGTTGGCTGCTTTGCAAGGCAGCCCACTGCTCTATGGTGTATTGCAGCAACAACGAATGGCATTACCCCGCATTGAAAATGACTTTTTCCTGCCGGATGTGATTGCTCAGGTTCGTTTACAGCAATTTGAAACCAACCGACAGTTGCGCCAGGCTCAGCGTGAACAGCGTTATGAACCACAACTGGAAGCTGATCAGCAACAACTGCAGCAGCTGCTGAATTTGCTGGTGGCGTTGCAACAGGAACAGCAGGGGTTGTTCAACACCAGTAAACGCCTGAATCAAGTGCTGGATGAGCGCCTGTTTTGGGCCAGCAGTAACCCACCGGTTGATTTGCAATGGTTGCAACTGCTGCCAAGGCATATCAGTCAGCAATTGCTGTCTTTCCAGCCGGAAACACTGCTGCCGACCAGGGAGCAACTGGCCTCTACTCTCTGGCGCACTCTGTCACTGCTGGTACTGGCATTGGTACTCTGGTTGCTGCGTCCAAAAATCCACCGTCAGCTGGCTGCTTTTAATCAACAAATGGAGGGGTTTCAGACCGAACAAAACTCCTGTGGTCTGAATGGCAGTTGCACTCCGCCTCCACCTTGGTTAACACCTCTGGCACTTTTCCTGACCGCCTTGTTGTGCCTCCCTTTACCTTTATTGTTATCCAGTGCTGCCAGCCTGTTAAGTAGCCCAGACAGTGATCAGATGAATCCATCAGCAGGGCTGGCGGCCTTGGCACTGAGTGGTTTTATGCTGATGTTCATGCACCGGGTGCTGACGGGTGCCAGAATTGCAGAGCTTCACTTTGCCTGGCCGGAAGCCACCTGCCAGCGCCTGCTGGGTTTTGTTCGCCACCTGACCTGGGTTTTGTTGCCAGCCAGTTTTATTCTGGCACTGGCTGAGCAGCAGACACTGTCCTTACCTGAGGATGTGCTGGGTGTGCTGGTTCTGCTATGTGGTGGTTTGGCACTCTGCTGGCTATTCGCGCGATTAATGTGGCAAACCCCACCCCTGTATGGTTCTCTTCTATTGCACTGGATTGTTACCAGTCTGCTGATTCTGATGCCGCTGGCTCTGGTGGTGATGACCGCTATGGGTTATTACTTTGCAGGACTGAAACTCACCAGCCGACTGTTGGTGAGTCTTTACCTCGTAGTTGGTTGGGTTATTACCGAAACCAGCGTTTACCGCATGATACTGCTGGCTACTGAGCGCCTGCGTTATCAACGTGAACAGGAAAGGCAGTTGCTGGTGTTGGAGTCCTCAGGAGAGGAGCTGTCTCATGTGCAACCTCTGCCTCGACTGGAAGTGGAACAGATCCATCAGCAGTCCATGCGTTTGGCGCGGTTTTTGTTATTGCTGGGTTTTGGTGGCTTGTTGTGGTGGGTCTGGGCTGATTTGTTGACTGCTTTCCGTTATCTCGACAGCCTGGTGCTCTGGCAGTATTCCAGTGGAGACAGCTTGCAGCCGATCAGTTTGACCGACTTTATGGCCGCAGCTTTTATTATGGGTTTTGCGCTGTTTCTTGCTGCCAACCTGCCAGGTTTGCTGGAGATTCTGGTGTTGTCGCGGCTGCAGCTGCAACAAGGCAGTGCTTATGCCATTACCACTTTGCTGAACTATGCTATTACCGGTATAGGTTTTGTGATGATGTTATCGGCCTTGGGGGTCAGCTGGGATAAGTTGCAATGGTTGGTGGCTGCCCTGACGGTGGGTCTGGGTTTTGGTTTGCAGGAGATTTTTGCCAACTTTGTTTCTGGCCTGATTCTGTTGTTTGAACGCCCGGTACGTATCGGTGATGTGGTCACCCTCGGTAATTTATCCGGGCGAGTCCGCCAGATTCGTATTCGTGCCACCACCATTACTGATTTTGATCGTAAAGACATCATTGTTCCTAACAAGAATTTTATTACCGGTCAGCTGATTAACTGGTCACTAACCGATACCGTTACCCGTGTGATTGTCAGAGTGGGTGTGGCTTATGGTTCGGATCTGGAAAAAACCCGTGAGATTTTGCTGGCTGCGGCTCAATCCAATCCCAGAGTGCTGGAAGATCCCAAACCTCAGGTACTGTTCCTTAACTTTGGTGACAGCACACTGGATCATGAGCTGAGAATTCATGTGAAAGAGCTGAGCGATCGCAACCCGTCCATCGATGAAATCAATCGTTATGTGGATGCCCGCTTCAAGGAAGAAGGCATTGAAATTGCCTTCCGCCAGCTGGATATTCATCTCAGAAACAGTGAAGGTGTGGAAAAGCTGGTGCAAACCCGAATTGGGTAATCCGGGGGCATTCGAGGTGTTGGTGAAAACCCTGTAATGACACTCTTTGAACAATGGCCCCAGTTATCCTATGCCGTGCATTACGGTGGGGTTTCGGCTTGATAGAATAAGTGCTGGCCTTCGTCTCGGAGCAGAGAGACGAAGGCCAGCACTTAAAGTTAATACTTAAAACGCTGGATGAGCCTCTGAATGCTAGCCGCCACTGCTTGTAAATCTTGAGAGCGACGCTGCGTTTGCAGTGCACCTACTGAGGCTTCTCCAGCTAGGCTACCAATTAATCATGATATT
>NZ_JBANFI010000008.1:0-76500 GCF_045055655.1 Marinospirillum alkalitolerans
GCAGATCGGGCTTGAGTGGTGCTCACGCGGTGCTGCCGCAAGAGCTGTGTGGTCTCGACTGCATTTTGGGGGCGACCAAAATAAAAACCTTGTAGCAGGTCGCACCCTTGTTCACGCAGATAGTCAGCCTGCTCGCTCTTTTCGACGCCTTCTGCGACCACCTGCATTTTCAGGCCTTTGCACAGTGCTAGGGTTGATTCGACAATCGCCTGATCTGCCTTGTGATGCGGCAAGCCTTGAATAAAAGAGCGGTCGAGCTTGAGCTGATTGACTGGCAGGTGCTTGAGATAGGCAAGTGATGAATAGCCCGTGCCAAAATCATCAATCGCGAGCCGGATGCCCATTTTGGCCAGTTGATCGAGCCGCTCTAGCGTCGACTCATCTCTTTGGACAAAGACCCCTTCTGTTAACTCTAATTCAAGGCAATGGGGCGAGAGTTGATGCCTTTTGAGCTTAGCCGAGACCTGCTCAACAAAGCCCTCTGCGGCAAACTCCAGTGGAGACACATTGACCGCGATGCGAGCAGGGGCGATGCCTTCTTTTTCCCAAGCAGCATACTGTTGCAAGCTTTGATCCAGCGTCCATTGACCGAGCTGCTCCATCAAACCATGACGTTCTGCCAGCGGAATAAACTGAGCGGGAGAAATCGCCCCGAGTGTGGGATGCTGCCAACGCATCAGCACTTCAAACGCATGGATTTTACCGCTTGCTGCACAGACCAGTGGCTGATAGTGGAGGCTCAACTGCTGGGCTGCCAAGGCATCGCGCAGGGCTTGTAGCAGAATCAGTGGATTCTCGGCTTCTTTCAAATCTTCTGAGTAAAAACGCAGCTGACCTGCGCCTCGACTTTTAGCGGCATGGAGTGCCAGCTCGGCTTCTTGCAGTGCACGACTGACGCTCAGCGTTTCTTCTGTCCACAGGGTCGCGCCCATCGAGAAGTTGAATTCCATCAAACGGCCCTTGATCGAGAAGGGGCGAGCCAGGCTTTGGCGCGCATCGTGAATCTGCTGCAAATAGCCTGTATCTTCTTCAGTGGCTTCTAGCGGAATGCCCCAAATAAAAACATCGGCTGAATGGCGTGCGATGACACCAGGGCAGATATCCCGCAGGCGCTTGGCCATATTGGCCAGTAGTTGATCACCCACGCTAAAGCCGTAGCTGGCATTCACTAGGCGGAAATTATCGATATCAATTAGCACCAGACACCAGTAGTTTTGGCTGCTTGGGGGCTGTTTGGCTAGGCTGCGCAAAAATAGCCCTGTATTGGGCAGACCGGTGAGGCGGTCATAGTCGGTGGCCTTTTCTAGACGGGCTTCTTGGCGGCGATGTTCGGTGATATCAGTAAAAATAGCGACATAATGGCTGATTCGCCCATGCGTATCCTTGAGGACCTTACAGGTGAGCCATTCGAGGTAGACTTCGCCATCCTTGCGCCGATTCCAGATTTCGCCCTGCCAAACGCCATCACGTAACAAACTTTGCCAGTAGGCTTCATAGAAGGCGGCATCATGATAGCCTGAGCTCAGAATACGGGGGTTCTGGCCCAGTACCTCGGCTTCGCTATAGCCAGTGACCTGAGTAAAAGTGCGGTTGACGGCGATGATCTTGCCATTCGGATCGGTAATGGTCACCCCGTCATGGGTGTGATCAAAAACCTCTTTCATCAGCTTCAGCGTATTCTTCTGCGTTTGATAACGCGTGCGTTGCAGAAGCAGACTAGCGACTAAACCGAGGACAATCGACAGCAGTAAAAAACTGGCAACCAGAAGTTCTGGCATAAAAAATTACCTGTGACCAAAAGTACGCGCAAGAGAATGCATCTGATGTATCTGGTCCGTCAGGTGATCCGCACTTTGTGCGCTGAGCTCGGCCTGCTGCCGATTCTGCTCAGTGAGCTTTTGCAATTGATGGAGTGTATCGACCAACACATCGCCTGCCTGGCTTTGTTGCGACATCGCGGCAGCTGTTTGTTGGCTGGCCAGCTGGAGTTCAGTGGCGACCTGAGTCAGTTCTAGTAATACCGCGCCTGCCTGCTCGATTTGTGTCACGCTGCGCTGGGTATCCGCCTGACTGGCCAACAGCTCAGCCGTTGCACCGCTGATACTGGATTGAATCGCTTCAATGCGCTCACTGATGGTTGCCGTGACATCCTGCGTGTTGGTGGCCAGCTGACGCACTGCATCGGCGACCACAGCAAAACCTCGGCCAGACTCCCCAGCACGGGCGGCCTCTATCGCAGCATTCAGAGCCAGCAGGTTGGTCTGATCTGCAATTTCACGGATGGCTTGCAGGCTGTCACTGATGGAAGCGGCATCTTCTTCTAGGCTCTCGATACGCGTCACAGCGCGGGTATAACGCTCGGCCATCGTCTGCACGGAAGCAACACTTTGTTGAATGCTGACTTCTCCTTGCTGGATTTCCTGCTGCATCTGCGTGCTGGCCTGCTTGATATCCTGCATGTGTTGATCAACATGATGGATACTGCTTGAGAGCTGCTCGGTCATGCTGGCCAGTACATCAAGGCGTTCTTCTTGCTCTTTGACGCCCTCTTCTGCTTGAGTAAAGGTCGAATCAGCGCTCTGGGCCACTTCATCGAGAGCCTGGGTGGCGTCTTCTATTCGTCCAACAACAGTGCGTAGCTGAGCCTGCTGCATGCGTAACGCCAGCTCCAGTGCACCAAACTCATTCATCTTGCCAGCATAAACCTGTTGCGTGACGGGGTTATCCACCACGCTGAGTGCGGCACGGTAGATATTCTTTAGTGGATTCAAAAAATAGGCAGCGGCACCCAGAATGCTCAGGCCCACAACACCGGCAAGCAGGCCTGCAAAACTTCTGTCATCAACAAGATAAAGAATGCCCAGTGTGGACAGAATCTGCGCCAGGATCAGCCCTAGCAGCAACCCATAAACAGACCAGCGTTTTTTGGGCGCTTTTTGCTGTCCGCTATTGATGGCTTGATAACTGGCTTGAGCACGATCAATTAAATGCTTATTGGGTTTCACACGAACCGATTGATAGCCGACGTGTTGTTTCCCTTCAAAAATGGGTGAGATAAACGCATCAACCCAGTAGTAATCGCCATTTTTACAGCGATTTTTGACCACGCCCATCCAGGACTCGCCTTTTTTGAGCCTGGCCCAGAGGTCGGCAAAAGCCAGAGGCGGCATATCAGGGTGGCGCACCACATTGTGATTATGGCCAATAAGATCGGCATCGCTAAAACCGCTGATGCGCTGAAAATCAGCATTCGCATAGCGCGTGATGCCTTTCAGATCTGTAGTAGAAACAAGCCTATCCTGAGCGCTTAGGGAGACTTCCTGATCAGTCACCGGGAGATTCGTCTTCATGATATATGTAGGCCAGAAGAAAGCAGGTCGATAGATGAACTTTCTATTTTAGCAGTTCGTGCTGCTGGATGTCGGTTAAGTATTGCAACTGGCTGATTCTATGAAGCTGAGTTGTGGCTGGTGCCTGAACTGGATAGGGGCTGGAGAGAGCGAAGGATGCAAAGCACAGGCGAAGGCAGTAAACTAGAGATCCATAATAAAATCTATACCCATGTTTCATGGACTCAACACAAACAACAAGGGAAACCCCTGTGATACCACAAAGCTCTTATACGCGTGATGAACTTCTGGCCTGCGGGCGTGGCGAACTCTTTGGCCCAGGCAATGCACAGTTGCCTATGCCGAATATGCTGATGTTGGATCGTATTGTTCGTATTGATAGTGATGGCGGTGCTTATGGCAAGGGCCAAATCATTGCTGAGCTGGATATCCAGCCTGATCTGTGGTTCTTTGACTGCCACTTTCCTGGCGATCCAGTGATGCCTGGCTGCCTTGGTCTTGATGCCATGTGGCAGCTGGTCGGCTTCTATCTTGGCTGGCAGGGCAATCCAGGCCGAGGTCGTGCTTTGGGTAGCGGTGAAGTCAAATTCACTGGTCAGGTGCTGCCAGAAGCCAAGCTGGTGACCTACCGTATTGATATCAAGCGGACAATGAATCGCAAGCTGGTGCTCGGCATTGCTGACGGCGTCATGGAAGTGGATGGTCGTAAGATTTATGAGGCGAAGGATCTGCGTGTTGGATTATTTACAAGCACGAGCGGATTTTAAAAGAGGATCAGTGTATGAAGCGAGTCGTCGTCACAGGCCTAGGTATTGTTTCTTGTCTTGGTGCTGATCAGCAGCAGGTACTCGAAGCACTGCGTACAGGACGCTCTGGTATTCGATTCAAGCAGGAATATGCCGATTTGGGCTTTCGTAGCCATGTTGCTGGTAGCATCGATCTGGATCTGGATGCGCTGGTTGATCGTAAGCACAAGCGCTTTATGGGTGATGCAGCTGCCTATGCTTATCTTTCTATGCAGCAGGCCATCGAAGATGCTGGCCTCACCGAAGAGCAGGTTTCTCATCCACGTACAGGTTTAATTGCTGGCTCAGGTGGTGCTTCGTCGGCGAATCAGGTTGAAGCCGCTGATGTGATGCGTGAAAAAGGTCTGCGTCGTGTCGGTCCTTACCGTGTTACGCGCACTATGGGCAGCACTGTCTCTGCCTGTCTTGCCACACCCTTTAAAATTAAAGGGGTGAACTATTCGATCTCCTCAGCCTGCGCGACCTCGGCGCACTGCATTGGCAATGCGATGGAGATGATCCAGCTGGGCAAGCAGGATATTGTTTTCGCGGGTGGCGGTGAAGAAGAACACTGGACACTGTCTTGCTTGTTTGATGCGATGGGCGCGCTTTCTACTAGCTATAATGCGACGCCTGAGCTGGCCTCGCGTCCTTATGATCAGGCGCGTGATGGCTTTGTCATCGCCGGTGGCGGCGGGATGCTGGTGCTTGAAGAGCTGGAGCATGCCAAGGCGCGTGGTGCCAAGATTTATGGTGAGCTCGTCGGTTATGGTGCCACCTCAGATGGCTATGACATGGTCGCTCCCTCTGGTGAAGGCGCTGTGCGTTGTATGCAGCAGGCTTTACAGGGTTTGGAAGGCGGTGTGGATTATATCAACACCCATGGTACCTCTACGCCGGTAGGTGATACGGCAGAACTGAAAGCAATCCAGCAGGTATTTGGTGAGGCCTGCCCAGCGATGAGTTCGACCAAGTCTTTAACAGGACATTCTTTAGGTGCAACAGGTGTGCAAGAAGCCATCTATTCACTGTTAATGATGCAGCATGACTTTATTGCCGCTTCAGCCAATGTAGAGCAATTGGATGAAGGTGCCGCTGGCTTGGATATCGTGACCGGCCAAGCGCGTGAGCAGGTCAAGCTGAATCGGGTGCTGTCTAATAGCTTTGGCTTTGGTGGCACGAATGCCTGCTTGGTGTTCCAGCGCTATCAGGACTGATGAACCCTAGCGATGGCTTGATGTTCTATATTAAAAAACCCAGCTTCGGCTGGGTTTTTTAATGGGGCGCTGCTGTGCAGAAGGCAGATTTGCGAACTAGTTGGCCACTTCTGTTTTTGTCTCGCGCTGGGTCGGTTGGGCCTTGTCTTCCTGAGGGCGGGGCACAGCTGAAATCTCAGCTAGCTGCGCTTCAATCCAGTTTTGGGCTTCTTCAATCACCTCATCAGCCCTTCGTCCAACAGTAGGAATCGCAGGGCCAACGCGCAGGCTGAGTACCCCTGAGTTCTTGATCCAGGTTTTAGGGTTCCAATGCTCACCGGCATTATGGGCGACAGGAACCAAAGGCACGCCGGCGCGGCAAGCCAGCATCGCCGCACTTTTACTGAAGGGCTTTTTCTGTCCGGGAGGTACGCGGGTTCCTTCTGGAAAAATCAGCACCGAAAGACCTTCATCAAGGCGTTCACCACCAACTTTAAGTACCTTTTTGAGCATCTTGGCGGGTTGGCTGCGATCAAGAGGAATCGGTTTAATCAAGCGCAGTCCCCAGCCAAAAATCGGGATGTTGAGCAGCTCTTGTTTGAGTACCGTACACAAGGGGGGCTTCAAGGTATGAAGGATAATGGTTTCCCACTCGCTTTGATGGTTGGCAATCATCACAAAGCTGCCATCGGGCAGGCTTTCAACGCCTGAAAAGCGATATTCGATGCTGCAGGTAATACGCAGCCAGAACAAAATAAAGCGATTATAGATGTTCAGGATCGCAAAACGCTGACGCAACGGAAAGGGGATGGAAATCAGCGCCAAGGGGGCACCCAGCAGCAGCAGTGCACCAAAGTATCCGGCATAAAAAAGAAGGCTACCTAAAGGACGAGGTTTAGACATGCAGCTGCTCCAGTAGCTCAGGCAGGGTGGCCCGCCAAGCGCGAGGGTGGATACCAAAGTGATCCATAATATGTTGCGTATTCATGCCAAGGCGGCTGGTGCCGGATAGATCGGCGGGGTAGGCCTCGGTGTTCAGCAAACGCGCCAAAGTATGCATCAGTTCAGTTTGACTAACAGGCTCGGTCGCGGTGTAGTGATAGAGGCCACTGACCTGCGCCCCAGCATCGACCTGAAGCAGCATGCCAAGCACCACTCGCGCGAGATCATCCAAAGGAACCAGCCCGCGATAATCTACATTATCGGGTGCTTGGTGTTGGCGGCAACGCGCGACCAGCTGAGCAAGACCGCCTTGCGGATCTGTACTCAAAAGAGGCGTTAGGCGCAGAATCAGGTGTTGTTCAAGCTGAGCGACCTGAGTTTCGAGCTGCATCAGCTCTTGCGCCAGCGGATCTTCTGCCGCCGGAGGGTCCAGCTCAGCAATTCCCTGTTGCTGGTCAGCAAAAACACAGTCTGAGCTGATCAAGAGCAGGCCGGCATCGCGTGAGCGGCACAGATCAAGCAGCTCAGGCAGGTTCTTGAGCCAGTACTGCAGCTGTTGTGGCTGGAGCTGCTGCCCAACCTCAGCCTGCTCTGCAAGCGGCGCGAGCAGCAGAAAATCAAAATCAGGCAGTGTCAGCAACTGAGTTTGGGGGCTGCGCTGGCAGAAATCGATCCCAGGGTAGCGCTGGGCTGCCTGATCCAGTGCACCGCTGAGGGCAGCATAATCGGAAAGCAATAAAAGGCGCATCAGTAGAATCCAAATGAGATTCAATGTAAAACACCAGTATAGCAGAGGGGTGAAGAGCCAAGCACCCTCTATCTGTTGCTGTTTGTTGCTTCTTCTTGTGTCTCTGGAGCCAGATGGTGCGGGCGTGCAAAGGCATGGCAGAGGCGGCGCAGCAGTATACCGAGCAGGGGGCAGCAAGCCATGACGACCAGAGTCGGCAGAGGGGAGCCATCGCCCAGTAGCCCGACTAAACCGCCTGCAAGAGCGCCGATCATAAAGCCGCTGGCTGTCATCAGGGCACTGGCCGTGGCGGCGCTTTCAGGAAAATAATCCACAGCGCTTGAGATACCATTCGACATGATCAGGCCATGCAGGCCAATAAACAGCATGATGCCGGCCACTACGGCATAGAGCGGCAGATCAAAGATAGCAAAACAAGCGGCTAGCAGTGCGCCTATCGTGAGCTGAAGCGCTTGCCCGCCACGCAAAATAGTAATGGGTTCGCGGTGATTGAGTAGCCAGAGGTTGACCCGATTAAACAGCATCAGAGTCAGAATATTCATCCCAAACAGAATAGGGAAGACCTGGGCGCTGGCACCGTAATACTCCATATAAATCAAGGCTGCGCCGGTAATAAACGCAAACATCCCAGCCTGGCTGAAGGCAGTTGAAAACAGGTAGCCAAGCGCCATCGGATGACGCATCACAGAGCCATAGCGCTTGAAGGGATGAAATCCCTGTTCCACGCTCTTGGCACTGGCCCGGCGGGTCTCAGGTAGCGCGCGCAGTAAAACCAACAGCAGCAACAGTGCATAAGCGAGCAGAAAAACAAAAATACTGCGCCAGTTGCTGATCAGGAGTAATCCGCTGCCAAGAAAGGGTGCCAGTAACGGAGCCGCCATCATAATCGAGATGACTCTGGATAAGGCGCGGGTGCTCTCCTTGCCTGAATAGAGATCACGAATCACCCCCATGGTATTCACGACACCGAGGCCGCCACCCAAGGCTTGCAGCAAGCGCGCTAACCAGAGGATTTCGATACTGGGTGTAAAAATAGCGAGCAGGCTCCCGAGCGAGAACATTGCCAGCCCCCAGCTGATCGTTGTGCGGCGGCCAAATTGATCGGACAAGGGGCCGCCGATCAGTTGGCCCAGACCAAAGGCAATCAGAAAGAAGCTCAGACTGAACTCAACATGATGAATGCTGGTGTTGAGATCGCGCGCCATATCCGGCATGGCGGGCAAATAAGCATCGACAGCAAGCGGGCCAATGGCAATCAGTGCTGCCAGCATCCAAATTAAAGATGAAGAACGAGAAGTGTGACCAAGAGACATACCAATGACCTAATTGAGAAATAAAACGAGAAGCCTTCTAGTTCCGTGGCTTGAATTGTGCGCCATCCTCAGCATGAAGAAGGCGGTGCAGCTTAATGAAGGTGAAGCGATCGTGGTTTAGAGAGCAAACAGGCTGGCGCTGTGTTGCAGTAGCATATACGAAAGCGTGCCAACCAGCATCGAGAGCAGCGCTTGCCGTTTCCACAAGTGGAAGATGATGACCAGTAGGGCCGGAATCAAGGCATCGAATCCCCATAGGGGCAGCTGCCAATCACTCGACTGGAGCAAAAAGCTGCTGGCTAAGATGGCCATAATCCCTGCTGGCAGATAGCGCCCAAGATGCAGAATAAACGGTTGCTGACTAAGACGGCCGAGCAGCAAAAACGGCAGGCAGCGCGTCAGCAGGGTGGCGACCGCTGTGACAGCAATAAAGCTGAGCAGGTACCAAGACTCAGGGCTCATGCTGGTCTCCTTGAGTGTGGCGATCAGACGCTGTGACGGTATCTACCTGAGCTGTATCTACCTGAGATACATTCACTTGGGGCGTATAAAGATGGCGACGGCTGGGATACTGCCACAACAGGGCCACTAAAGTGAGCCCTAAGGCCACGACCAGCTGTTGGCTGCTCGGGATCAATAAGGTGACGCTGATCCCTGCGGCCAGCCCGGCCCAGATCGGAAACCGAGTTTGCAGGCTGAGATACTGCTCGATACAGAGAATAATAAAGAGCGCGACCAAGGCAAACTCGATCCCTGACGCGTCAAAAATCAGTGTATGGGCGAGCCAGGCGCCTAGCGCGCAGCCCGCAATCCAGTAGAGCTGATTGTACAGGGTGATCAAAAAATCCTGCTGTTGTTCCGCTGCCCTATCCTTGCTGCGCGGGCGCGCCGTCAGCAGTGAATAGGTTTCATCGGTCAGACCAAAAATCAGATAGGCTTTACGCCAGCCTGCGCCTTCAAAAGCCTGTAGCAGCGAGAGCCCATAAAAAAGATGGCGAATATTGAGTAAAAACATCGCCAGAAAAACTTCCAGTAGGCCCGTCTGCGTCATCAGCAGGCTGACTGCCAGCAGCTGTCCTGCACCGGCGTAGATCACCAGTCCCATCAAGGGTGCAATCCACCAAGCAAAGTCCAGTGAGGTGGCAAAGACCACGCCAAAGGCCGCGCCAAGTGGAAGATAACCAAAGAGCACCGGTAAGGAGGTTTTAAACGCAGTGGTGTAGGCAGAAGCAGACATGGCGCAGCAAAAATCGTCTCAATAAGGATTGTGAGCCAGCTATGCTAGCAGATCCAACTGGAATAGCTAGGCAGCGAACGTAAAGATTTCTTGCTCCTATTGCGCTGCCAGTGATATTTACTTTTTTTGGCTTGAAAATAGCAAAAAAGGCTGCCCAAGTTGGGCAGCCAAAAGAGCACATCCTCATCATCATGTGCCTGTTTGGCCCTACACTCGTGTGGGGTGCAGGGCAACGAGCCTAGTTCCGAATCAGGTAATCAAAAGCCCCTAAACCGGCTGTGGCACCTGATCCCATCGCAATAATAATTTGCTTATAGGGGGTGTTGGTCACATCGCCCGCTGCAAAGACGCCAGGCATCGAGGTGCTGCCGTGGCTATCAATAACAATCTCGCCGCGCTCAGTCAGTTCCAGCGTATCGCGCAGGAATTCACTGTTGGGCACCAACCCGATCTGAACAAAGATCCCTGCCACATCCACCACATGGGTTTCATCCTTCTGGCGATCCTTGTACTTCAAGCCGACAACCTTGCCATCTTCACCCAGAACTTCTGTCGTCATGGCCTGCTTGATGATGGTGATGTTCGGCATAGATTCGGCCTTACGCACCAGAACAGCATCCGCGCGCAGCGTGTCAGAAAACTCCAGCACGGTTACCTGCTGAACGATCCCAGCGAGATCAATCGCGGCTTCTATACCTGAGTTACCACCACCGATGACGGCGACCTTCTTGCCTTTAAACAGTGGGCCATCACAGTGTGGGCAGTAGGCCACGCCCTTGCCGCGATATTCCTGCTCACCGGGCACATTCATCTCACGCCAGCGGGCTCCCGTTGCCAGAATCACGCTGCGGCTTTTGAGTGTCGCGCCACTGGCAAGAGTGACTTCAATCAGTTCAGCCTTCTTAACGCCAGTCACCTGTTGCTCGGTGATCACATCAACATCATATTCTTTGACATGCTGCTCTAAGTGCGCGACCAGCTTGGGGCCTTCGGTATAGGGCACAGAGATAAAGTTCTCAATCCCGACCGTATCCATGACCTGGCCACCAAAACGCTCGGCCACGACACCGGTACGAATGCCTTTACGGGCAGTGTAAATAGCGGCTGAGGCTCCGGCTGGACCACCACCGATCACCAGCACTTCATAGGGTTCTTTTTCATTCAACGCGGCGGCTTGACGCTCAGCAGCACCGGTATCCAACTTGTTGACGATTTCAGCTAGGGTCATGCGTCCCTGACCAAAGGGCTGGCCATTCAGGTAGACCGAAGGCACGGCCATGATGTTTTTCTCTTCGACTTCCTGCTGGAACAGAGCGCCATCAATCATCACATGGTGGATGCCTGGGTTGAGTGTGGCCATCAGGTTTAGTGCCTGCACAACATCCGGGCAGTTCTGGCAAGAGAGAGAAATATAGGTCTCAAAGTGATACTCGCCTGGCAGCTGGCGGATCTGCTCCAGCAATGCGGGATCAGCCTTAGAAGGATGGCCGCCTGCTTGCAGAAGTGCCAGTACCAAAGAGGTGAATTCGTGGCCCATGGGAATACCGGCAAAGCTGACGCGCGGTGCTGTTGCCTGAGGACCGATGGCCAGGCTTGGGGTGCGCTCTGCACTCACTTCTTTTAAGGTGATCTTGTCTGACATGGCGGCAATTTCTTGCGCCAGCGTCAATAATTCTTGAGATTTAGGTTGATCATCAGCCGCAATATGCAACTCGATAGGCTGTGCGATCATTTGTAAGTAAGTGCCCAGCTGAGCTTTCAAATCTGTGTCCAACATAATCTGTGTCCTTTATGTATTAGTAAAATCGAATCTAAAAAGTAAAATGTCAGCCTGATTCAGCAGTCATGATAAATAAAGAAGACTGATGAACCTTGGACTCGGGTCAAGGGTGGATCACGATCAAGAATCTGGCTGAACACGCATCAGGTTGGCCAAGCTCAGTTGGCGACCCAACTGGGCGCAGTTGCACCCAGTTGAGTGGATGGCCAGCGAGGGGAGCCGCTGGCACACAGGAAGGCCTTAGATTTTGCCAACCAGATCCAAAGAAGGCTTGAGTGTTGCTTCACCTTCTTTCCATTTTGCTGGGCAGACTTCACCTGGGTGAGCAGCAACATACTGAGCCGCTTTGATTTTGCGCAGCAGGTCTTCTGCATCACGGCCGATACCTTCAGCAGTGATTTCAACCGCTTGGATCACGCCCTGTGGGTCGATGATGAAGGTCGCGCGGTCTGCCAGGCCTTGGCCTTCACGCATCACACCGAAGTTGTTGGTGATGGTGCCAGTTTGGTCGCCAACCATGTAATAGTTGATCTTACCAATGGTTTCAGAGCTGTCGTGCCAAGCCTTGTGGGTGAAGTGGGTGTCTGTAGAAACAGAGAAGACTTCTACGCCCAGCTTTTGCAGTTCTTCGTACTTGTCAGCAACGTCGCCCAGCTCAGTAGGGCACACAAAAGTAAAGTCAGCTGGGTAGAAGAAGAAGACAGACCACTTGCCTTTGACATCGGCTTCAGAGATTTCAACGAACTCGCCTTGTTTGAAGGCAGTGGCTTTAAAAGGTTTGATTTCAGAGTTAACGATACCCATGAGATAAGTCTCCTTGGTGTGTGGGTTGAAACAACTTGGATTCTCAGTACAGGATTCATACTACTGGCCTCTGATGACAGAGGGAAGTGAATTCATTTTAACAAGTCGATAGGGTTTATCTATAGATCCTTTCACTGAATATCTTTTTTTCTATAGTCAAAAATTATAACGTAGGCTCGATACGACGCAAGCAAAAAGCGGTGCCGGCTTTCTCCAGTGAAAAGATGGCGAACAGGGTTGAGGCAGAGTAGAATGCTGCGTTTTGCGAGGATTGATCCATGTCGCAAGGTCAACTCTATATCGTTGCTGCGCCCTCTGGGGCTGGCAAAACCAGTCTGGTTGCAGCCCTGCTGCGCCATCTTCATCAGCTTGAAGTCTCGGTTTCTCATACCACGCGTGCGCCTCGTCCCGGTGAGGTTGATGGCGTGAATTATCATTTCACCACACCGGCTGCTTTTCAGCAGCTGATCGCTGAAGATGTTTTTTTTGAATGGGCCGAGGTGTTTGGCAACTTCTATGGCACCAGCCAACAGAGCGTTGAGGCCCGTTTGGCTGCGGGTGTGGATGTCATTCTTGAGATAGATTGGCAAGGCGCGCAGCAGGTCAGACAAAAAATGCCGCAAGCACTGAGCATTTTTATTCTGCCACCTTCTTTAGAAGCCCTGCAGCAGCGTTTGACTCAGCGTGGTCAAGATTCCGCTGAAGTCATTGCAGGGCGGATGGCGCAGGCGCAGAGCGAGATGAGTCATTGGGCCGAGTTTGATTATCTGGTCATTAATGATGACTTTGATCAGGCGCTGGCCGATCTGAGCGCGATTTTTCAAGCTCAGCGTCTCACGCGTGAGCGTCAGGCAAGGGTACAGCAAGCGCGTTTGACCAACTTGCTGGCCTCAGCATCTTGAATCATCCGCCTGTCTGAGGGTTTGCGCTTGGCGATGTTGGATTGAAATTGACCGTACAAGGCTCATGGACTCAGAGTCAACTCTGCTTTTTCGATCCACTTCGCCTGCGCGCATGACGTTGATCAGAGGTTCCTGAGGTTGCATTGCAGCAAAAAAAGATCTAAGAATTCCGTCAGGGTCGGTGTGAAAACCGTCTGCGCCCCTTGTTGCGCTGCGGCTAGCTCCGTACAATAACCCTTCTCTTTCATTATTTAGTTTAAAGTCAGGTGCTCACTCATGGCTCGTGTCACTGTTGAAGATTGTTTGGATCACGTTGAAAACCGTTTTGAGTTGGTGATGGTTGCCACCAAACGTGCGCGTCAGCTGACGCTGGGCGGACAAGATCCACAAATCCCCTGGGAAAATGATAAGGCGACCGTCGTCGCACTGCGCGAAATCGCTGATGGCCTGGTGAGTGCTTCGATTCTTGATGAAGCTGAGGTCAAGCCTGCGGTGGAGCCTAGCCACGACATGCAGCCGCAGGAGTATTGATTCGATGCCCTTCCTACCCGTCATTCAGTTGAGCCTTTAAAAGCCGTGGAGTCGGGTAATGAATACCATCGAAGATTTATGCGACCGTTTAAAAGGCTATCTCCCTGCTGAAGAGATTCAGCAGGTTCGTCGCGCCTACTACTATGCTGAGCAGGCCCATGATGGCCAGAAACGCAGCTCCGGCGAACCCTATGTGACGCATCCCCTTGCGGTGGCCACCATTCTGGCTAACCTGCATCTTGATCATCAAGCACTGATGGCCGCTTTGCTGCATGATGTGATTGAAGATACCGGCGTGAATAAAGAAGCCATTAGTCAGCAGTTTGGCGAGTCAGTTGCTGAGCTGGTGGATGGCGTTTCTAAGCTGACCCAGATTAAGTTTGAATCCAAGGCCGAAGCTCAGGCTGAGAACTTTCGCAAGATGGTCTTGGCGATGGCCGAAGACATCCGCGTTATTCTGGTGAAGCTGGCGGACCGTTTGCACAATATGCGCACGCTGGGTGCACTGCGCGCAGATAAAAAACGCCGCATCGCTAAAGAAACACTCGAAATCTATGCGCCAATCGCTAATCGTCTGGGCATTAATACACTGCGTCTTGAACTCGAAGATCTCAGCTTTCAAGCCATCTATCCGATGCGCTACGAACGCCTGAAGCGTGCGGTGCAGAAGGTGCGCGGTCATCGCAAAGAAGTGGTGAAGAAAATCCAAAATCGCCTGCAAGAGCGCTTGGATCAAGATGGCTTGTCTGGCCGTGTCGTTGGGCGGGAGAAGAATGTCCTGTCGCTCTATCGCAAGATGAAGCACCAGAAAAAATCCTTCCATGAAATCATGGATGTCTATGCTTTTCGGGTGCTGACGGAGAGTGTCGATGACTGCTACCGTGTTCTGGGTAGCGTGCATAATACCTATAAGCCAGTGCCTGGCCGATTCAAAGATTATATTGCCATCCCCAAGGCCAATGGCTATCAATCCCTGCATACCACCTTGTTTGGTTTGAGCGGCATGCCGATAGAGGTGCAGATTCGCACCCGTGAAATGGAAGCCATGGCCAACAATGGTGTGGCCGCTCACTGGCTTTATAAAGCGGGCCAGACTGAACGTCCCATTGCTGAGGGCAGCCATGCCCGTGCGCGCCAGTGGGTGAAGGGGTTGCTGGAGATGCAGCAGCGTGCTGGAGACTCGCTGGAGTTTATCGAGCATGTGAAGGTCGATCTGTTTCCAGATGAGATCTACGTCTTCACGCCGCGCGGCGATATTATGGAGCTGCCCAAAGGCTCGAATGCGGTTGATTTTGCCTATGCAGTGCACACGGATATAGGGCATGCCTGTGTGGCCTGTCGCGTTGATCGCAAATTGGCGCCGCTTTCGATGAAGCTAGAAAGCGGACAAACCGTTGAAGTGATCACCGCACCTGGAGCGCGCCCCAATCTGGCTTGGCTCTCTTTTGTGACCACGGCCAAAGCCAGATCCGCTATTCGTCATTATCTGAAACAGCAGCAGCGCACGGAATCAGAAGCCTTGGGTCGGCGTTTGCTTGAAAAAGCCCTCTTACAATTCGATGTGCAGCTAGAGCAGCTGGCCCCTGAACGGCTAGAGCAGCTGGCGCAGGAGATGGAGCTGGATTCCGTCTCTGCTCTGATGGCTTCGATTGGTTTGGGTGAGCGCATGGCCTATGCCGTTGCACGTCGCTTGCTCGATCAGCAGAAGTATGAAGAAAAACCGCGTCAGGACAGCAGTTCGGCGATGATTATTCATGGCACTGAGGGCATGGTGATCAGCTTTGCGCGCTGCTGTCGTCCTATCCCTGGTGACTCGATTCTTGGCCATATCAGCTTTGGCAGTGGCATCGTTGTGCATCGTGATACCTGTCGTAATCTGGCCGATATTCGTGACAATCTCGATAAGTGCCTGCCACTTGAATGGGCGGCAGAGACAGAAGGTGATTTTGCTGTGCATCTGCGTCTGGTGATCGAACATCAGCGTGGCATGATTGCACGCATTGCCACTTTGGTGACGGAGATGGATGCTAACTTGGAGCGTATCAGTGTGGATGATCGAGACGCCAAGCTCTCGACGCTGACCTTGGAACTCTCAGTGAAAAATCGGGTGCATTTGGCGCGTGTCATGAAGCACTTGCGTCTGATTCCAGAAGTCGGCAAAGTGGTACGTTTACGTTAACAGCATAAAGAGGATGGATGTGATGAGTAATCGTGCAGTGATTTCAACGGACCAAGCCCCTCAGGCCATCGGCACCTACTCCCAGGCAGTGAAGGCCGGTAACACCGTTTATCTTTCTGGTCAGATCGCTCTTGATCCCAAAACCATGGAGCTGGTGACCAGCAGTTTTGAAGATCAGGTGGTGCAAGTATTTGAGAACCTCAAGGCCGTTTGCGAAGCCGCTGGCGGTGGATTAGAGGATCTGGTGAAGCTAAATCTTTACCTCACCGATCTGGGCCACTTTGCCTTGGTCAATGAAGTGATGGCACGCTACTTCCAGCAGCCCTATCCCGCTCGCGCCGCAGTCCAAGTCTCTGCTCTGCCTAAGGGCGCTGAGTTTGAAGCAGAAGGCGTGATGGTGATCGGCGACTAGCTTGTCTCCTTCTCGTCTGACCCCGCTCATCTTGGCGGGGTTTTTTATAGGGGCTAGCTGCGCTCTGCCTTAGGGTTGGCGGCGTGCATCAGGGTGATGCGGCGTAAAAGGCTCGAAGTCTGTTGCCTGCATCAGATGGCCGAGCTTGCTGGCTTTGGTGCTGAGATAATCCTCATTAAAAGGATTGCGTCCAGTTGTGAGCGGCACGCGATCGGCCACTGTCAGGCCATAGCCTTCTAGCGCCTTTAACTTACGCGGATTATTGGTCATCAGGCGGACTGATTGAATGCCTAGATGCTCCAGCATTGGCTGCAACATCGAGTAGTCGCGCTGATCAGCAGCAAAGCCAAGGCGTTCATTGGCTTCAACTGTATCTGCGCCCTGATCCTGTAAATGATAGGCGCGAATCTTATTCAACAGGCCAATGCCTCGCCCTTCCTGACGCAGATAAAAGAGCGCACCGCGTTTTTCGGCTGCAATGCGCTTCAAAGCTTCCTGAAGCTGAAAACCACAATCGCAGCGTAAAGAAAACAGGGCGTCGCCAGTTAAGCATTCAGAATGGATGCGGGCCAGCACGGGTTGTTGATCAGCAAAAGAACCGAGCGTCAGCGCGACATGCTCCTGTCCGCTGCTGGTTTCTTCAAAGCCATGCATAGTAAAGGTAGCCCAGGGTGTGGGCAGTTTAGATGAGGCGATAAAACGCAAGGTCACAGGTTGTTCTCTTATCGATAGGGTGGAAGGAGAGCAAGCTTGGTGCAGCATTAATCCGACTATTGTACTCGGATAGCGCGCATTCGACAGCTTTCGATCGTATTTTGTTGAACAAGTTGATCCACTCAGTGCTGGGCCGGACTTTTTTGTATCTCATCGTGTACCCTGATGCGAGGCAGGCTACAATAGATCCAGCCATTTTAGTGATTTCTTGTTGATTAGGAAGGTTTATGACTGAGCTTAAAAATGATCGTTTCTTGCGCGCGCTGCTGCGTCAGCCTGTAGACAAAACGCCTGTTTGGATGATGCGTCAAGCCGGACGCTATCTACCTGAGTACAAGGCGACCCGTCAGCAAGCTGGTAATTTTATGGATTTATGCCGCAATACTGAGCTGGCTTGTGAAGTGACTTTACAGCCCTTGGAGCGCTTTGAGCTGGATGCCGCGATCCTCTTCTCAGACATTCTGACTATTCCTGATGCGATGGGCCTGGGCCTCTATTTTGAAGCAGGCGAGGGTCCGCGCTTTAAAAAGACCGTACGCACGGCAGCTGAAGTCGAAGCCTTACCCATTCCCGATGTTGAGACTGATCTGGATTATGTGATGAATGCTGTGCGCATGATTCGCCAAGAGCTGAATGGCCGTGTGCCGCTGATCGGTTTTTCTGGCAGTCCGTGGACCTTGGCCACCTATATGATCGAAGGCCAAGGCAGTCGAGAGTATCGTCATGCCAAGGGTCTGCTCTATGGTCAGCCAGAGGTGATGCACCAGCTGCTGGATAAGCTGGCGCAAACGGTCACGGCCTATTTGAATGCCCAGATACGTGCTGGTGCTCAAGCCGTGCAGATCTTTGATTCTTGGGGTGGTGCCTTGTCAACGCCTGCCTACCTTGAGTTTTCGCTCAAGTATATGCAGCAGATCGTTGATGGCTTGATCCGTGAGCAGGATGGTCGCCGTGTCCCAGTGATTCTGTTCACCAAGGGCGGTGGCCAGTGGCTTGAAGCCATGGCTGCGACAGGTGCTGATGCCCTCGGTCTGGATTGGACGACAGAAATGAGCGATGCGCGTGCTCGCGTGGGCCATCAGGTTGCGCTTCAAGGCAATATGGACCCCAGCGCGCTATTTGGTTCGCCAGCGTCCATTCGTCAGGAAGTGCAGCGTATCCTGACCAGCTATGGCCCAGGAACAGGCCATGTCTTTAATCTGGGGCATGGTATTAATCAGTTTGCTGATCCAGAACATGCGCGCGTGCTGATTGATGCCGTGCATGAACTGAGCTTGCCGCTGCACCAGGGCAGCTAAACGATCGTTGGTCGTGTTTTTTCTGTGTTCACTGCGATGTTTCCGGTGAGCACAGCCATCTTGCTTCACAGGAGGTTAAGGTATGTTTGCGATGAGTGAAGAGCTTATTCCCAGTCTCACCCAATGGACAGCAGAGCAGTATGCCGGTCTACTCCCCAAAAGGTTCAGTGCGGATGATTTGGACGCCATGCTTGGCTTAACGATGATTGATAATCCCGATCGTCGTCCAGACACCAAACATTGGCTCAGTGAATACAACGGGCTGATGCTAAAAACCTGCTTTAAAGCCAGCCAGCAGCAGGCTGCTTTTTGGGGTGCTTGGGGTGTTCCGCAAGAAGCTTTTACCTTCTGGATGAAACCTCTTGTGGCCGCTACAGAAAAGGCCGTCGCTGCAGGCCGCGATCCCGATGCCGTAGCAGCTGATAATCTGCGTATTGAGAGCCTGTATGCGGTTCGTCTGAGACGCCTAGTGACGGCTTTAACGAAAGAAACCGAGGCCAGCGAGCAAGAAAAAGAAGAAAAACGCGATTACATTACTCGTCAGGGCCGTAAGCTCAGCTTTGATCGCCAGCAATGTGAATGGGCCTGCACCACACCGGCCGGTCAGGCTTGGTTGATGGGGCAGCTGGCGGCCTTCCCATTGCTTGAGCATCAATACCACAGCTATGGACAAACCCGCCTGCGTGCGATGAAGAAACTACTGCGCTCGCTGCTGCAGGTCATCGCCAATGAGCCCTTGAGTGAACTGCGTCGTAACCCTTATCGCAAGGTGTCGGCCGAAGGTGCCAAGCTGCAGACAGATCAGGAATATTTAGAAGATTGCGAGCTGCGCTTACTGGCGCTGCTGGCCCATGATGCTTTTGATGTGCGGCGTTTTGCGCTGGAATCTCCTTATGCGCGTATCGGTGCCTGCCCGTGGGAGACAGTGGCAGGCTCTGAGCTGTACACGGTGCGTTTGCGCCACTATCCGCGCCCAGAAGGGGTCAAGCCGAATGGCAAAACCTTGTATATGGCCAGCCCGATGATCAACCGTTGTGAGCTGTTTGATTTGGCTCCGGGCAAATCCGTGGTTGAGGGTATGCTTGCACTTGGTTATGACCTCTATATGGTCGACTATGGCAATCCTGGGCCTGAGCAGAAGCATTTGGGTTTGAACTTCTATGGCAAGACAGTACATGACCGCTATCTTGATCTGGTGATGGAGCGCCATCCAGGTCAGGTGATTGAAGTCATGGCCTACTGCATGGGCGGCACCTTGTTTATGCCCTATCTAGCGCGCCGTGTTGAAGAAGCCGCTTTGGAAGGGCGTGAGCTGAAGATTCGTCAAGTGGTGCTGATGACCACACCCATTCTGTTTGACGATGAGAAGAGCGGACATAAGCCGATGCGGGATGTGATCCGTGAAAGCTATGATGCTGAAATCATGCAAACCTTCTTCGGCGAATCCAACCTGCCGCCACAAACCATTGAAGCTGGTATGCATGCGATTCAGCCCGGAGTGGCCTTCAGTGTGGCCGAAGGCTTCTATGCGCGGGCAAACTTCCCTGGTGCGATTGATGATGCCGCGCCCTTCCTGCATTGGTTGAATTCAGGTACCCGCTTCCCAGCAAAGGCACACCGTGAATGGATAGAGCGGGTCTTTATTGGTAATGAGATTTGGGAAGGGCGCTACTGCCTGCCTTCTCGCTTCCCTGAACTGGATGGCAAGCCAGTCAATATGGATGTGCTGAATACAGCTGACTTTGCGATCTTTGATTATCGTGGGCAGCGCGATCCTATTGCGCCTGTTGGTTCCTGTTTAACCAGTGAACGCTGGGGCAGCACCAAAGAGAATATTCAGATGACGCGCGGTGGCTTGAACCGGACGATCGAGAAGAATATTGGCCATATCTTTGTGGTCAGTAAAAAGCTGCTGACGGAGTATTTAGAAACAGCCGCCGACTTCTTGCAAGATGAGCCGCCTGCGCATCAGCCTCAGCCACCTAAAGCCCCTGCTCCTGCAGCCAAAGAGCCAGCCCCTGAGACCAAGGCAGCTGAGGCCGCTCCAGCGACAACACAGACAGCCTCTGCTGCTCAATCGGCGCAGACTCAGTCGTCAACGCCTGAGACATCGCCGTCGACATCCGCACCACAAACGGCTGCTGCTGAGTCGCCAACCAGCGCGCCTGCCAAGCCGGCTCAGAGAAGAACGCCGGCGCGGAAGAAAACCACATCGAGCCGGAAAAAGCCCACTTCTCGTTAAATCTGCGGCTGGCTCAGCCACCATCGATTCAGCTCTCGATCTCACTTTATGCGTGCGAGGGCTGAATCTCCGCCGTCAGTTCCCGTCCTTGCTGGTTTTGTGTACGAAAAGCGCTGACGGCAACAATTAATTGATGGTTTTCCGTATCCAGCTGTTGGGCAGCTTCTGCTGCCGCCGCGGCGAGATCACTGTTTTCCAGTGTGGCATTTTGTACAGACTCTGCGGCTTGGGTCACGCAGCTAATTTCTTGGCTTTGTTCGGTTGCAATCTGCTGTAGGCTGCGCATCAGGGTCAAGAGTCTCTGGCTGGCCTGCCCAATCTGCTGCATCGCCTGATCCATTTCTTCAATTCTGCTGCTGGTCGTGTGCATCTGCTGCGCCGATTGGCTAATCAATCCGCTGGCTTCCTTGGCTGCTTGGGCGCTGTGTTGCGCCAGTCTTTTGACCTCACCTGCCACAACCGCAAATCCACGCCCGTGTTCACCCGCACGTGATGCTTCTACGGCAGCATTGAGAGCCAGAATATTGGTTTGAAAGGCAATCCCCTGCATGGCTTCGAGAATGCTGGACATTTGACTGCTCAGGCGATGCGTGAGCTGAACGGCAGCCAGGGCCTCTTGCGAAAGGATCTGGGTGGTCTGCATCTGTTGATGGCTTTGTTGCGCCAAGCCGGTGGCCTGCTGAGCATGGGTTGCCGTGGTGCGCACATCCTGACTGATGCTTTGGATGGCGCTGGTGAGTTCTTCCATCGCGGCCGCCTGTTGGGTGACCTGTCCGGCAATACCCTGATTGCTTTGGGCGATGGTTTCGATTTGCGGCGAAATCTGCGCCACGCTTTGATGGACATCAAGCGCAATGCTGAGCAGTCCTTTACGCATGGTCTGTAAGGCCTGCGCGAGCTGTCCCATCGCGCTGCGATCCTCTACAGGGGGCGAGACACTCAGATTGCCAGCGGCGATTTGTAAGGCGAAAGCCTTGAGCTGGTGGGTGCGTTGAATCAGCTGGCGCCTCAGTAGCCAGCCCAGCCCATTGGTGAGCAGCACAAAAAGGCCGACACCTGTGATCCAAGGCCAAGAGAGGGCAGGCGCGGTGGTGTGAGTAAAAAACTGACTTAATGCGAGGATAAAAAACGCATTGAAGAGCAGCAGCAGTAAGGGCAAGAGTACTTCGGCAGCGCGCCACCGGATTCGGGCCACCTTAGCGAACACAGAGGTAGGTATGAGCTGACCTTGTTGGAGCTGATAGCCAGTGCGCTCTCCGCGCTGCATCTTGTCATAGACTTGATGGGCAAGGGCCACGGCTTCACGGTCAGGGCAGGTGCGCAAAGAGGCGTAGCCCACCACGCGGCCGTCTTCAACCAGTGGCACTACATGGGCTTGCACCCAATAGAACTGGCCATTTTTACGTCGATTTTTGACCAGCCCTTGCCAGGTCTGGCCAGCTTGAATGCAGGACCAGAGGTTGGCGAAAGCGGCTTTGGGCATACTGGGATGGCGCACCAGATTGTGGTTGGCACCGATCAATTCATGGAGCGCGTAGCCGCTGGCCTCAACAAAAGCCGGGTTCGCGTAGGTGATTTGGCCTTGCAGATTGGTGCGTGAGATAAGGAGATCCTGCTCCCCTAAACGATATTCTTGATTCAAGATCAACCTCGGTGTCGGTGAATGGCCGTTCAGTGAATGTAGAACAGCCCACCTTATTTGCACTGCTACTAAAGAAGCGGGCCATCTTATAGCCCGACTTCTCTAGCAGCAAGTCACCAAGTATAGACTTATGTTGCCGTTTGATGACGGCGCATAACAAGCTTAACCTTGTGCGGCTTCCAAGGCTTGGTTGAGATCCGCCAGCAGGTCATCAATGTGTTCGATACCCACTGAAAGGCGCACCATATCTTCACTGACTCCTGCACTGGCCAGCTCCTGCGCATTGAGCTGACGGTGCGTTGTCGAGGCAGGAATCGAGGCGCAGCTTTTGGCATCCCCGATATTCACCAAGCGTGTAAAGAGTTGCAGCGCATCATAGAAGCGCACCCCCGCTTCCTTCCCGCCTTGAATGCCAAAGCTCAGAATACCCGAAGCGCGGCCCTGCATGATCTCTTGTGCCAAGGCATGATCTGGGTGACTCGGCAGGCCGGCATATTTGACCCAGCTAACCTGAGGATGCTGCTCAAGAAACTCAGCCACCTTCTGGGTGTTATCACAGATGCGCTCAATGCGCAGGGCCAGAGTTTCTAAACCCTGGAGCAGATTCCAAGCGGCTTGCGCTGATAATGCCGCGCCCATATTGCGCAGCGGAACAACCCGCGCGCGTGCGATAAAAGCCGCCGCGCCGACATCACGGGTATAGCTGACGCCATGATAAGAAACATCCGGTTCGTTCAGTAGCGGGAAGCGCTCTGGATAATCGGCCCAAGGGAAGCGGCCAGAATCTACCAGAACGCCACCAATGGTGGTGCCATGACCACCGATGTATTTCGTTGCTGAGTGGACGACGATATCCGCGCCTTGCTCGATTGGCCGCCACAAAAAGGGTGTTGCAACCGTGTTATCCACGATCACAGGAACACCATGCTGATGGGCGGCTTCGCACAGGCGCTGCATATTGACTAGACTGCCGGAGGGGTTGCCAATGGATTCGCAATACACGGCTTTGGTGCGTGCATCAATCCGCGCTGCTAGGCCAGCAAAGTCATCTTTATCGACAAAGCGAACCTCAATACCCTGGCGTGGTAGAGTGTGAGCAAAGAGATTATAAGTACCGCCATAAAGCTCACTGATCGAGATGATGTTATCCCCTGTCTCTGCCAGCGTCTGGATCGCTGCGGTAATGGCCGCCATGCCTGAGGCAAAAGCCAGACCAGCAAGGCCACCTTCTAGCGCGGCAACACGTTGCTCCAGCACATCGCAGGTCGGATTCATGATGCGTGAGTAGATATTGCCTTGAACTTTGAGATCAAAGAGATCTGCGGCATGCTGCGCCGAATCAAAGCTAAAAGAAGTGGTTTGGTGAATCGGCACAGCAACAGAATGCTGGCCATCAGGGGTGTAAGCATGGTGCAAGGCAAGGGTTTCACGTTTCATCTTTATTCTTCCTAGTGGATGATGGGTGGAGCAGCTTGAGGGCTGGCCTGCTCGTGTGAGCGGCTTTGGAGTAATACGGATTTTGGTTATATTGGTGCTGATTTTTATAACTGTCAATGCATATCTATGCAAGTGTGAAAAGGAAAGAAAAGCAAGATGGCAAAACAGAAAACGGCCTATGTGTGCATTGAATGTGGCGCGGAATACAGCAAGTGGCAGGGCCAGTGCGCCTCTTGTAAGGAGTGGAATAGCGTCCAGGAAGTGCGTCTTGGCAGCAGTCGTAGTGCCGCGCCGCTGACCAGTGGTGCACGTAGCGGTTTTGCTGGCGGGCTCTCACGTCAGGTACAGGATCTGTCTGAAATCAATCTGGAAGCCCTGCCGCGTTTTTCAACCACCTTTGCCGAGTTTGATCGCGTGCTTGGGGGCGGTTTGGTCCCAGGTTCGGCGGTACTGCTGGGCGGCCATCCTGGTGCCGGTAAATCGACCTTGTTATTGCAAACGGCCTGCCAGCTGGCGCAGGTCATGTCGGTGCTCTATGTCACGGGTGAGGAATCCTTGCAGCAAGTGGCTTTACGCGCACAGCGCTTAGGCTTGCCGACTCAGGGGCTGAAAATGCTGGCTGAAACCAGCGTCGAAGCGATTTTAGCCACAGCCGAGCAGATGAAGCCTCAGGTGTTGATCGTGGACTCCATCCAAACCATGCATATCGAAGAACTGCAATCCGCACCGGGCGGTGTGGCACAGGTGCGTGAGTCGGCGGCTTTTTTGACTCGCTATGCCAAGCAAAGTCATACCGTATTGTTTCTGGTTGGCCATGTCACCAAAGACGGTTCTCTGGCTGGTCCGAAGGTGCTGGAACACATGATTGATGCCTCCTTACTTCTAGAGGGGGATGGCGATTCACGCTTTCGGATGCTGCGTGGTCAGAAAAACCGTTTTGGCGCGATCAATGAGCTGGGTGTCTTTGCGATGCTAGAAACTGGACTCAAAGAAGTGAAAAATCCCTCTGCGATCTTCTTGAACCGCGATGCAGAGGCCGCGCCGGGCAGTGTGGTGATGGCGACCTGGGAAGGCACGCGCCCGCTGTTGGTGGAAGTGCAAGCTCTGGTCGATGAATCCGCGCTTGGGCAGCCGAGACGAGTGGCTGTGGGACTGGATGCTCAGCGTTTGGCCTTGCTGCTTGCTGTTTTGCATCGCCACGGTGGCGTGTTTACCGGAGATCAGGATGTGTTTCTGAATGTGGTCGGCGGGGTCAAGGTATTAGAAACCAGTGCCGATTTGGCGGCCTTGGTGGCCATCGTCTCCTCGCTGAGAAACCAGCCGCTGCCGCATGAATTGATGGTGATTGGTGAGGTGGGGCTTTCAGGCGAAATTCGCCCGGTGCCAAGTGGACAAGAGCGGATTCGTGAGGCGGCCAAGCATGGCTTTCAAAAAGCGATTGTTCCCAAGGGGAATCAGCCGCGCGAGCCGATTTCAGGTATGGAGGTCATCGCTGTCTCCAGCCTCAGTGAAGCTTTAGAGGCTATTTAATGAGGAGGTCGCATGGCCATCGTACAGGCAGCAGGTCGTGTTTGGCGGCAGCATTTCTGGAATCTATTGGCCGTGCAGCGTTGGATCAGTCTGGCTTTGCTAGCCCTGATTCTGGGTGAGGTCGCGGGTTGGTGGCCGAGTCGTCTGGTGGAGCGCTTGGAATGGATGAGTTATGACTGGCGCGTGCAAACCACCTTAAGTGGAGACGTTGACCCAGCAATCGTGCTGGTCGATTTAGATGAGCGCAGTCTGGCGGCGATTGGGCAATGGCCTTGGCCGCGCATGACGGTGGCGGAGTTGATCGAGCGCCTGTTTCTCGATTATCAGATCAGCCTACTGGGTATTGATATCGTCTTTGCTGAGCCAGAAGCGGACCCGCTGGCGCTGATCTGGCCGCAGCTGCATCACGCCTACCCTGATTTGCCGGTAGAACCTCCGCGTGCTTCAGGTGATGATCTGTTGGCGCAGGTGATGGCACAGTTTCCGGTGGTCACTGGATTTTACTTTCAATCGCGAGTCACTGAACAAGACCCACCCGCTTCAGGGCAGTTACCCGCCCCCGTCCTTCTGGCACCGACAGAGCGAGACTGGGCCAGCCTGCCTTGGCCGCGTCCAGAGCGCTATACCAGCAATCTCACCTCCTTGCAGGCAGCCGCCTTAGGTGGTGGCTTTTTTGATAATCCGCTGGTGGATGGGGATGGCGTTTTTCGTCGCGTGCCGCTCTTTCAGCTTTGGGAAGGCCAGCTCTACCCTAATCTGCCTCTGGCGATGTTGTATCAGCTTTTAGGTCAGCCGCCAGTTGAGTTAAAGATCGAAGAAGCGGGTGGTCTATTGCAGCTTGAGGGTATTGATCTCGGCGGTTTTGTTCTGCCCACCGATGGGCGATCAGGGGCTTTGGTGCCCTGGTATGGTGAGCGCGGGCATTTTACCTATGTGTCGGCCAAGGATATTCTGCTCGGATTAGCCGATCCGGCGCTTCTAGAGGGGGCGCTGGTGATTTTAGGGGCTTCTGCACCGGGCTTGATGGATCTGCGTTCGACTCCGGTGGGCAGTGTTTATCCCGGGCCAGAGATCAACGCCACCTTGTTGGCAGGGATGCTACATCAAAGCTTTAAAGCTGAACCCCCCTTCACCCTGGCCGCCGCACTGCTGTTGCTGTTCGCGCTGGGGATATTGATGACTTACTTCTTCCCCCGCTGGCAAGCTCTGGCTGTGTTAGCGATCAGCCTGCTGTTGTTGACGATCCACTTTGCGCTGAATTTTTGGGCCTGGTCCGCTGGCTGGGTCTTGCCTCTGGCCTCGGGCGTTGTGCTGCTGCTGCTCTTAGCGGGTTGGCACATGAGCATGAACTTTCTGCGTGAAAGCCGCGCAAAAAACTGGGTGACGCAGAGCTTTGGGCGCTATATCCCGCCAGAGCTGGTGGCTGAGCTGGTCGCGCACCCAGAGGCGTTAACGCTGGATGGAGAAGAGCGTGAGATGACCGTGCTCTTCTCAGATGTGCGTGGCTTTACGGCCTTTTCTGAAACCCTCGCGCCTTCCGAGCTGACGGAGGTGATGAATCGCCTGCTGACTCCGATTACCGCCGCGATCCATCAACAACAGGGCACCATTGATAAATATATGGGCGATGCGGTCATGGCCTTTTGGGGGGCCCCCTTGCACCAGCCTGAACATGCAGCGGCGGCGCTACGCGGCGCTTTTGCCATGCTGGAGGCGTTAGAGCGGGTGAATCACACCTTTGTTGCTGAGGGTAAGCCAGCGCTGGCTATGGGGATAGGGCTGAATACCGGCGCGATGAATGTTGGCAATATGGGCTCCAGTTTTCGGATGGCTTATACCGTCATGGGAGATAACGTCAATCTGGGTTCGCGCTTAGAAGGCTTAACCAAGTTTTATGCTGTGCCCGTTTTGGTGAGTCAGACAACACGTGATGCGGCCCCTGAGTTTGCCTATCGATATGTGGATTGTGTTCAGGTGAAGGGGCGTGCTGAACCCGTTCATATTTATCAACCTCTGGGCCTGAGCGCTGAACTCAGCGCGGATCAGCAAGCTCAGCTGGATGCTTATCATCGAGCCGTTGAGGCTTATCAGCAGGCGGATTTTAGCGTGGCGCAGGCGGCTTTTGAGTCCTTGATGCTGCAACAGCCAGAGCTCAATATCCTTCATATCTATCGTGAGCGGTGTCAGCTCTATAGCGCAACCCCTCCCGGAGAAGACTGGGCTGGCGTGTGGGTGCATCACGAAAAATAAATAGCTGGCTTACAGGCTAAACTGCTCGCCTGAGCGCAGCAGATGCAATTGACTGGCGCTGCGCAGCTGCTGAATTTCGTCTCTGATTTCCGCTGTTTGGCTGGGCTTAAGATGCGATAGCCAGACTTGTTGCGGTGGGTGATCGAGCTCACTGAGAAGCTGTTTGAGCAGCATGGGTGTGAGGTGTTGTGAGGCACGGGCCAGATCCTGCATCCGATTCGGAAAGGCGCACTCGGTCATCAGAGCATCCAAGGGGCCAAACTGATTGAGCCGCGCCACTAGATCGGCAGAGAAGGTGGTGTCGCTGGTAAAAGCAAAGCATCGGCCGTGTTCGCTGATCAGATGATAACCACAGGTGGGTACCGTATGCTGCACACTAAACGGCGTGATCTTGAGTTGTTCAAGGACTAAGGGCTGATCCGGTTGGATGGCATGAAAGCGCACCACAGGATGCTCTGGCGTTGGCAGGGTTGAGAAATCAGGCCAGACCTGCCAGTTAAAGATATGCTGCTGCATCACCTGAATGACCTCAGGCAGGGCATAGACTTCGATGGGCTGCTCCAGATGCTCGAACAGGTTATCAATCAGCAAAGGCAAAAAGCACAGATGGTCCAGATGGGCATGGGTGATCAGAATATGCCGTATGGCCAGCAGCTCTTCCTGGCTGAGTTGACCCAGTCCGCTACCGGCATCGATCAGCAGATGTTGGTTGATGCGTAAGCAGGTGGTGTGTAATCCCAGCCCCATGCCGCCACTGCACCCAAGAATTTCGATCTTCACGCAGAGCGACTCCTATTGGTGAGTTGGATCAGCACAAGCCAGAGCGAGGCCGGGAAGACTGCCCAGATCGATCTCATCAAGCTGCTCTGGGCGCAGATGTTTTTTAGCGTAATCAAGATAGACTTTCTTGTAAACAAAGAGGGCGAAGAGATCGGGATCAAGATGCTGGTCCTCGACCATGCGCCCCATAATCGTGAGCGCCTGAGATAAGGGCATGGGCTTTTTATAAGGCCGTTCGTGCGCCGTGAGGGCTTCAAAAACATCCGCAATGCCCATCATTCGTGCCGGAATCGACATCTGCTCGCGTGTCAGCCCTAAAGGGTAGCCGCGCCCATCCATACGCTCATGGTGACCGCCAGCGTATTCCGGTACGCGTTGTAAATGCTTAGGAAAGGGAAGCTGTTTCAGCATCGCCAGGGTATGCACCATATGGCCTTCCATGATTTGTCTTTCTTCACTATTGAGGGTGCCGCGACGAATGGAAAGATTCATGGCCTCTTCCTCGGTGAGCAGAGCACGAGTCTGGCCGTGGAGATCCACCCACTGGTGCTGACGCAAGCCTTGAATGCGCGCTAGATCCTCATCGGCCATAAACTCGCCGCCGGTATTGGCTTGGCGCAAGAAAAACAGATCTTGTTCGAGTTGATGGATGGCTTGCTGCTCAGCGGTGCGATCGGGTGGCGTCTGGCCTGCACGCAAGGCGGCCAATTCAGCTTGGAGCTGCTGGATTTCAAGATCGCGTTTGAGAATTTCAAAGCGATCTGCCACCGCGTCGATACGATCATACAGGGTTTCCAGCTTGGTTGATTTCTCCATCACATGATGGGGTGTGATCACCTTGCCACAATCATGTAGCCATGCGGCTGTTTTGAGTTCGTAGTAGTCTTCTTCGCTGAGCGTGAAGTCCTCAAGGCCAGGAAAGCCAGCACCATCAGCGGCCTGCGCGAGCATGAGCGTAGCATCCGGCACGCGGCGGCAATGGGCTCCGGTATGGGGCGATTTCGAGTCAATGGCGCTGGCAATCACCTGTACAAAGCTATCAAATAGATGGCGCAGCTCATCAATTAAGCAGCGATTGGTCAGCGCTATAGCGGCTTGTGAGGCAAGAGACTCGGCGATTTCCTGATCCTCTGCATCAAAGCTGATGGTGCGCTGGCCTGATTTCTTGTTCAGCAGCTGAAGCGCGGCGATGACCTCGCCTTCATGGTTCAGTAGAGGGACGGTCAAAAAGGACTGAGAGCGATAGCCGCTTTTTTGATCGAAAGCGCGCGTACCTGAGAAATCAAAACCTGCCTCATGGTAGGCATCTTCAATGCGGACTGTTTTTTTATGGAGCACAGAAAAAGCCACAATCATGCGCTGATTGGGCTGTTGATCCTCCAGATAAAGAGGAATCAGCGGAAAGTGATCACCAACTGGGGCACCACTGCCGCCAAGGTGGATATTCAGTGTATCATTCTGCACCATAGTAAAACGTAATGCCTGACCTTCGAGTCGGTAGAGGGTGCCTGCATCGGCTTGTGTTAACTCACGCGCACTGCTGAGAATCATTTCCAACAGCTGGTTTTGGTCCTGCTGCGCAGAGAGAGCGATGCCAATGGCATTTAAGCGGCGAATACGTTCTGCGCTCATAGAAGAAAAATCAGACATGGTGGCCTCGATGCGCTGCTGAGTCAGAGTAACAAACTGAATAGAGAGTGGGGTGATCCACTTCACACTTTCAAATCAGATCCGTCATTTTATTGCGATCCAACGTATCCCAGTCTTGTATCTTGCCGTTCACTGCGTGACTGGATCAGGGTGATAACTGGGTAGAGTGCTAGTAAAGATAGCATGCAGCTGAGTCAACGAGGAGAAAGACAAATGAAAATTGCAGTGGTGGGTGTGGCAGGCAGAATGGGGCGCGCTTTGGTGCAGGCCATCAGTGAAGAAGCCAGTTTGCGCTTAAGTGCTGGCTTGGTTGAGCCAAGTTCGAGTCTAGTTGGAGCCGATTTGGGCGAGCTGGCAGGACAGGGTAAGTTGGGCTTGGTGGCCACGGCTGATCTGGCACAGGCTGATTTTGATCTGTTGATCGATTTTACCTCTCCTGAATCGACACTCCATCATGCGCGTTTTTGTGCTGCCCAAGGCAAGGCAATGGTGATAGGTACAACGGGGTTGAGCGCAGAACAAAAGGCAGAGTTAGCGACCTTGGCCGAGCAGATGCCCGTGGTGTTTGCCCCCAATATGAGTGTGGGCGTCAACCTCTGCTTTAAGCTGCTCGAAATGGCCGCACAGGTGCTAGGCGATGATTATGATGTCGAGATCGTCGAAGCCCACCATCGTCATAAACTGGATGCCCCATCTGGGACAGCCTTGGGTATGGGGGAGGCCGTTGCCGGTGCTTTAGGGCGTGATTTAAAAGAAGTTGCGGTCTATGGACGTGAAGGTTTTACTGGTGCGCGGGATCGGCAGACGATTGGCTTTGCGACTGTGCGCGTGGGTGATGTGGTCGGTGATCATACGGTGATCTTTGGTAATGAAGGCGAACGTATTGAAATTACCCACAAGGCGTCCAGTCGTATGACCTTTGCGAAGGGTGCCGTTAGGGCGGCCTTGTGGTTGCAGAAGCAGCCAGCCGGTTTATACACCATGCGTGACGTGTTGCATCTGGCCTAAGTGCCCTTAATGACATCGGATCTACAGCGCGATGCCTCAGGCGCGCCGCTTTCTGAATCTGAGCAAGAGAAGGTGCGCTTAGAGCATCAAGCCGCGCGTCTTTTTATGCGCCTTTATGAGGCCTGCTTTGATCAGCCCTTGCGGCATATCTGGCATAACCAGCCGAAAAAGCCGGATGTCTCCTGCTTGATGGGTCAAGGGCGCGAGCGCGTGCAGCTGGATCTGGAAATTGCGCATCTCTATGGTAGTCGTGCTGAGGCCATGCTCCTGCTGGGACGGGACTGGGGTGAGGCCACGGAGGCGCTGCTGCAAGAGTTAGAGGCCACGCCCCTTGAAGAGCGGTTGATGACGGCTTTGAATCGGGTGCTGGCCGCTAAGGCGCGTAAAAACTACCATTCAGAAAAAGTCTGGCTGGTGGTGCGCAATATGAACCCGCTGTGGCAGCGCGAAGATTTTTTGCGCCACTGGGAGCAGATCTATCTGCCAGCCGATCATCCTTTTGAGCAGATTTGGCTGGTTGCTGATTTTCAGGGAAGCTCGGGTTTGATTCAGATCTATCCACCGCGGCGGCGTCAGTCGAGAGGATAGACATGCCATGCAAAAATGCGTTAATATAACGAAGATGAGCGCCTGCAAGATTGAAAGCGGCGTGCCCACCACTTTCTGATTTAAAAGCGGGATGAGCTGATTTCTCTTAGTTCATCTCGCTTTTTTACAACCTAAATTTAGCTGTTGAAGCGCATCCTGTAACAGCTAAACGCCTGCGATGGGAGGAGGCAGTTTTGACCAGACCCGCTATTCTGGCACTCGAAGATGGGAGTGTTTTCCGTGGTACCGCGATAGGTGCAGACGGCCAAACCGTTGGTGAAGTTGTATTCAACACCGCAATGACTGGCTATCAAGAAATTCTCACCGATCCTTCATATACCCACCAACTCGTTACCCTCACCTATCCCCATATTGGCAATACCGGCATCAACAGCGAAGACCAAGAGTCGGCTGGTTTAGGTGCAGCTGGCCTGATTATTCGTGACCTCCCGCTGATGGCGAGCAACTTCCGCAGTGAACTGTCTCTGCCGGCCTACCTTGAGCAGCAAGGTTTAGTGGCGATAGGTGATATCGACACGCGCCGCTTAACGCGCCTTCTGCGTGATAAAGGCTCGCTCAATGGCTGTATTCTGGCAGGCGAGGCGGCCGCCACTGAGGCGGGTGTTGAGCAGGCTCTGGCCGCTGCCAAAGCCTTCCCCGGTCTGAAAGGGATGGATCTGGCAAAAGAAGTGACCACGCAAGAGATCACTGAGTGGCGGCAGGGAGAATGGACGCTTGGCCAAGGCTACAGCGAAGTGGATCCTGCGACCCAGCCTTACCATGTTGTGGCCTATGACTATGGCGTCAAATACAACATTCTGCGCATGCTGGTCAGCCGTGGCTGTCGTGTCACACTGGTGCCCGCTCAGACACCCGCGCGAGATGTGCTGGCGATGCAGCCCGATGGTGTGTTCCTGTCGAATGGCCCTGGTGACCCCCAGCCTTGTGACTATGCCATCCAAGCGATTGGTGAAATTCTAGAGACAGACCTGCCAGTATTTGGTATTTGCCTTGGCCATCAGCTACTGGCGCTGGCTTCTGGAGCGCAAACCGTGAAGATGCCGCACGGCCATCATGGTGCTAACCATCCAGTGCAAGATCTTGCAACAGGCGTGGTGATGATCACCAGCCAGAACCACGGTTTTGCTGTTGATGAATCCAGCCTGCCAGATCATCTGCGCGCAACGCACAAGTCTTTGTTTGATGGCACCCTGCAGGGTGTGGAGCGCACGGATAAACCCGCGTTCAGCTTCCAAGGTCATCCAGAAGCCAGCCCTGGCCCCCAAGATGTGGCACCCTTGTTTGATCGCTTTATTCAGTTGATTCAAGCGCGCCAAAACACCTCCGCCGCAAGCTGATAGGAAAAGAGATCATGCCAAAACGTACAGATATTCAGAGTATTTTGATTTTAGGTGCTGGCCCGATTGTCATCGGTCAGGCCTGTGAGTTCGACTATTCCGGTGCACAAGCTTGTAAAGCCCTGCGTGAAGAAGGTTATCGCGTCATTCTGGTGAACTCCAACCCTGCCACCATCATGACCGATCCAGCGATGGCGGATGCCACCTATATCGAGCCCATTCACTGGGAAGTGGTGGAAAAAATTATCGAGAAGGAACGCCCTGATGCGGTGCTCCCGACGATGGGTGGGCAAACCGCGCTCAACTGTGCACTGGATCTGGAAAAACACGGTGTGCTGGAAAAGTATGGCGTTGAAATGATTGGCGCCAATGCAGACACCATTGATAAGGCGGAAGACCGTGAGCGCTTTGACAAGGCGATGAAAAAGATCGGCCTTGAGTGCCCGCGCGCGAAGATCGCCCATAGCATGGAAGAAGCCTGGCAGGTTCAGGCTGAACTGGGCTTCCCGTGCATTATCCGCCCTTCGTTCACCATGGGAGGTTCAGGCGGCGGTATTGCTTATAACAAGGAAGAGTTTGAAGAGATTTGTACCCGTGGTCTGGATCTTTCTCCTACCAAAGAGCTGCTGATTGATGAGTCGCTGATTGGCTGGAAAGAATACGAAATGGAAGTGGTGCGTGACAAAAAAGACAACTGCATTATTGTCTGTGCCATTGAAAACTTCGATGCGATGGGTGTGCACACTGGCGATTCGATCACTGTTGCTCCAGCGCAAACGCTGACAGATAAAGAATACCAAATCATGCGTGATGCCTCCTTGGCGGTGTTGCGTGAGATCGGTGTCGAAACGGGCGGCTCCAACGTTCAGTTTGGCATCTGCCCCAATACCGGCCGCATGGTTGTGATTGAGATGAACCCGCGTGTGAGCCGTTCCTCGGCGCTGGCCTCAAAAGCCACGGGTTTCCCGATTGCCAAGATTGCTGCCAAGCTGGCTGTGGGCTACACCCTCGATGAGCTGCAAAATGACATCACGGGTGGGGCAACACCGGCTTCCTTCGAGCCAGCGATTGACTATGTTGTTACCAAGATCCCCCGTTTTACCTTTGAGAAGTTCCCGCAGGCCAATGATCGTCTGACCACTCAGATGAAGTCGGTCGGTGAAGTCATGGCCATCGGCCGGACTTTCCAAGAATCCTTGCAAAAAGCCTTGCGCGGATTGGAAGTCGGCGCGAATGGCTTAGATCCCAAGATTGAAAAGTGGGATGACGAAGCACGCAATCTGCTCAAGCGTGAACTGCTCAACCCAGGTGCTGAGCGTATTTGGTATATCGGTGATGCTTTCCGCAGTGGGATGGCGCTGGAAGAAGTGTTCCGTTTAACCAATGTTGATCCTTGGTTCCTGATTCAGCTTGAAGAACTGATCCAGCTTGAGCAGCAGGTCGCCAAAACAGCCTTTGGTGAGCTAGATCGTGATCAGGTGTATCGCCTGAAGCGTAAAGGGTTCTCTGATGCCCGTTTAGCGCAGCTATTAGGTGTGTCTGAGAGCAGCTTCCGCAAGCTGCGCCACCAATTTGGTGTGCGTCCAACCTATAAGCGCGTGGATACCTGTGCCGCTGAATTTGCCACCAGCACGGCTTATATGTACTCCACCTATGAAGAAGAGTGTGAGGCCGAGCCTTCTACACGCGATAAGATCATGGTGCTCGGTGGCGGCCCGAACCGGATAGGTCAGGGTATCGAGTTTGACTACTGCTGTGTGCACGCCGCCTTTGCGATGCGTGATGATGGCTATGAAACCATCATGGTCAACTGTAACCCCGAAACCGTCTCGACTGACTATGACACCTCTGATCGCCTCTATTTTGAGCCAGTCACTTTAGAAGACGTGCTTGAAATCGTCGCTAAAGAGCAGCCAAAAGGCGTGATCGTGCAGTTTGGTGGCCAGACGCCGCTGAAACTGGCGCGGGATCTAGAAGCCGCTGGTGTGCCCATTATTGGCACCACACCGGATGCGATTGACCGTGCGGAAGACCGTGAGCGCTTCCAGCAGATGATTGAAAAACTAGGACTCAAGCAGCCGCCGAATGCGACCGCGCGCAGCTTTGATGAGGCGCTTGCCAAGGCCGAAGCCATTGGCTATCCGCTGGTGGTGCGTCCTTCCTATGTGCTGGGTGGCCGTGCGATGGAAATCGTCTATGGCGCCGATGAGCTTGAGCGCTATATGACCAGCGCCGTCAAGGTCTCGAATGACAGCCCAGTGCTGTTGGATCACTTCTTAAATGCCGCCATTGAAATTGATGTTGATGCTGTCAGTGATGGCAAGGATGTCGTGATTGGCGGCATCATGCAGCATATCGAGCAAGCTGGTGTGCACTCAGGTGATTCGGCCTGTTCGCTGCCGCCCTACTCCTTGCCCAAAGATGTACAGGACAAGATGCGTGTGATGATTGCTCAGATGGCACGCGAGCTAGGTGTTGTGGGCTTGATGAACGTGCAGCTGGCTTATCAGGATGGCGAGATTTACATCATTGAAGTCAATCCACGTGCTTCGCGGACAGTACCTTTTGTGTCCAAGTGCATCGGTACTTCCTTGGCGCAGGTTGCAGCGCGGTGTATGGCCGGTACCAGCTTGAAAGAGCAGGGCTTTGAGCAAGAGATTATTCCGCCTTTCTTTAGCGTCAAAGAGGCCGTTTTCCCGTTCAATAAATTCCAAGGCGTGGATCCGATCCTCGGCCCAGAAATGAAGTCGACGGGTGAAGTCATGGGCAGCGGCACAACCTTTGCTGAAGCCTTCTTGAAAGCCCAGCTCGGCGCGGGTGAAAAGATGCCCAAAGCCGGTGGTAAGGCCTTCCTATCTGTGCGTGAGGCCGATAAGCCAGGTGTGGTTGCTGTCGCGGCTTCCTTAACCAAACTGGGCTATAGCCTTGTTGCGACCAGTGGAACAGCGGCTGTGTTGCGCGCTGCTGGCTATGAAGCTGAAGTGGTCAATAAGGTCGCTGAAGGGCGTCCGCATATTGTTGATAAGGTGAAAAACGACGAGATCGTTTATATCGTCAACACGACAGAAGGGCGTCAGGCGATCGCCGACTCTTCAGGTATCCGTCGTGCTGCCTTGCAACACAAGGTGCCCTATACCACCACATTGGCTGGCGCAGTGGCGCTCTGTCAGGCGCTGGAATATGGCATGAATATCCGTGTACGTCGCTTGCAAGACCTACACGCAGGAGAAGTCTAATGCAAAAAAGTCCTATGACGGTGCAAGGCGAGCAGCGCCTGCGCCAAGAGCTCGAGCAGCTCAAAACCATCGAGCGTCCCAAGGTGATTGAAGCCATTGCTGAGGCCCGCGAGCACGGAGATCTCAAAGAAAACGCGGAATACCATGCAGCGCGTGAGCAGCAGGGTTTTATCGAAGGGCGTATTCAAGAAATTGAAGCCAAGCTCTCGATGGCGCAGGTGATCGATGTCACCAGTTTGCCGAATAACGGCAAGGTGGTGTTTGGCGTCACGGTCGAGCTGTTGAATCTGGATACCGATGAAGAAGTCACCTACACCATCGTTGGCGAAGATGAGGCTGATCTGAAGGTCAACAAGATCTCCTTTACTTCACCGATTGCACGCGGTTTGATCGGCAAAGAAGAAGGTGATGTTGCCAATATCAAAACGCCAAAAGGTGAGGTTGAGTACGAGATCACGGCGGTACATTACGGCCAGCCTTGATCACATGCAGGTCGCAAAAAAAGCCACTCCCTTGGGGGTGGCTTTGCTTTATCTGGATGGGCCGGTGTGCAGGCCGTTCAGCAGAGGGCTATGAAAAACTCAGCCTTCCTGAAAACGCAGCAGGTTAGAGAGCTTGGGGTTCGGCTTTTTGGCTGGGCGATAAAAGAGCGCCATCTTGCCAATCGTCTGGACAACCTCAGCCTGAACCTGTTGCGCCAACTGCTCTATCAGTGCAATGCGCTCATCACGCTCAGTAATCACAAAACGAATTTTGATCAGTTCGTGATCATTCAGTGCACGTTCAACTTCCTTGAGCAAACCTTCAGAGAGGCCGTTTTCGGAAACCAGCACCACCGGGTTGAGGTGATGACCAATCGAACGAAGTGCTTTCTTTTGTGCGCCTTTTAGGCTCATGTTAATCTATTCTCGTCTCGGGGTTAAAAAAGGCTGCGCAGCCGATGAGCCGCGTCAGTCATCGGATCCCGCTATTCTAGTGCTAGAAAGCCAGAGGGTCATCCTCTCGCGACTTTATTTTGTGTCTCGGGTGGATGAGGCCTCATTTTTACAGCTGGGTGTCGCGGCTGACATTCAGCCTAGTCAATCAATAGGTGATACTTGGCAAGATCAAAAACCAGTGCCGCTTGGCTCAAAGAGCATGTGGACGACTATTGGGTGCAGCAGGCGCAAAAAGACGGCTACCGTTCGCGCGCCACTTATAAGCTTGCAGAAATCGATGATAAAGATCAGCTGCTCAAGCCGGGTATGACGGTGATCGATCTCGGTTCTGCTCCAGGTGGCTGGTCGCAGCTTGTCGCTGAGCGCCTTCAAGGGCGCGGGATTATTCTGGCGTCAGATATTCTGCCGATGGACCCGATCGCCGATGTGCAGTTTATTCAAGGCGATTTTACCGAAGAGAGCGTGTTGGATGCCCTGTTGGAAGCCATGCAGGGTCGGCAGGCCGATCTGGTGATCTCCGATATGGCACCTAATCTCAGCGGTATGAATGCCATCGATCAGCCGAAAGCCATGTATTTGATCGAGCTGGCGCTGGATTTGGCGCAGCAGGTGCTGAAACCTCAAGGGGTGTTTCTGGCTAAGGCTTTTCAGGGCGAAGGTTATGATGTCTATCTCAAATTACTAAAAGAGCACTTTCAACAGGTGTTGACGCGTAAACCCAAGGCATCGCGTGCGCGCTCACGCGAGGTGTACCTGCTGGCTAAGGGTTTTCGTGGTGGAAGGTGATCAGTCGGCCTGATGGTTGAGACAAGCAACGGCGCTGCAATATGGAAAGGCATCCAGTCTTTGTGCTAGCCTGCTTGCTGACTGTTCATTTAAAAGATCAATGAAACGCATTGGTTTTTCTTCGGTCTCATCTATGAAATGCTGTAGTATATTGACCGAAAAGCTGATTCGGCGGACGTGTTTTAATAAGAGGGCAATGCCTTGAACGATATGGCCAAAAATCTCATTCTGTGGCTCATTATCGCGGCAGTACTGCTGACCGTGTTTAATAGTTTTAATGTCGATACCCCTGCCAATACGGTGAACTATTCTCAGTTCGTCCAAGATGTGCAGCGCCAACAGGTGCGCAAAGTGGTGATCGATGGCTTTGATATCTACGGTGAGCGCACGGATGGGAGTCGCTTCCAGACGATTCGTCCAGCAGCCGAAGATCCACGTTTGATCGATGATTTGATCGCCAATGATGTCGTCATTGAAGGCCGCAAGCCAGAGGGCCAGAGCCTGTGGACGCGTCTGCTGATTGCCAGCTTCCCGATTCTGCTGATCATGGCGATCTTCCTGTTTTTTATGCGCCAGATGCAAGGCGGTGGCGGTGGTCGTGGTGGCCCGATGAGCTTTGGTAAATCCAAAGCCCGTCTGCTCACTCAAGATCAGATTAAAACCACCTTTGCCGATGTTGCAGGCTGTGATGAAGCCAAGGAAGACGTGAAAGAGCTGGTGGACTTTCTGCGTGATCCAAACAAATTTCAGCGTCTTGGCGGCAAGATTCCGCGTGGTGTGCTGATGGTCGGTAGCCCAGGGACAGGTAAAACATTGCTTGCCAAAGCGGTGGCAGGTGAGGCCAAGGTGCCCTTCTTTACCATCTCAGGTTCTGACTTTGTTGAAATGTTCGTTGGTGTCGGTGCCTCACGGGTACGCGATATGTTTGAGCAGGCCAAAAAGCAATCGCCTTGCATCATCTTTATTGATGAGATTGATGCTGTTGGTCGTCACCGTGGTGCCGGCATGGGCGGTGGCCACGATGAGCGCGAACAAACTCTGAACCAGCTGCTGGTTGAGATGGATGGTTTTGATCCCAATGATGGCATTATTGTTATTGCGGCCACTAACCGTCCGGATGTATTGGACCCAGCTCTGTTGCGCCCAGGCCGTTTTGATCGCCAGGTGGTCGTGGGTCTGCCGGATATTCGTGGTCGTGAGCAGATTCTCAAGGTACACATGCGCAAAGTGCCTTTGGCTGATGATGTGAACCCTTCTGTGATCGCACGGGGTACGCCAGGCTTTTCCGGTGCTGATTTAGCGAACCTGGTCAATGAGGCTGCACTCTTTGCAGCACGCACTGATCGTCGTCTAGTTGGCATGGAAGAGTTTGATAAGGCCAAGGATAAGATCATGATGGGCGCTGAGCGCAAGTCCATGGTGATGACTGAAAAAGACAAGATCATGACTGCTTACCATGAGGCGGGTCATGCCATCTTGGGCCGTTTGTTGCCAGCACATGATCCTGTTTATAAGGTTTCGATTATTCCACGCGGTCGCGCGCTGGGCGTCACTATGTTCTTGCCCGAAGAAGACAAGGTGTCTTACAGCCGTCGCTACCTGTTGAGCCGCATTACCTCTGCTTATGGTGGGCGTATCGCTGAAGAGATGTTCTATGGTGCAGATGGCGTCTCAACTGGGGCTTCAAATGATATTCAGCAGGCCACCAAAATGGCGCGCAATATGGTGACCAAGTGGGGCTTATCCGATAAAGCTGGCCCAGTGCTCTATAGCGAAGAAGAAGGTGAGATCTTCCTTGGTAAGGGTAACTCAGGTGGCGGCTCGATGAATGTCAGCGGTGAAACCGCCAAGCTTCTGGATGCTGAAATACGCCAGATTCTTGATGACTGCTATGCAGAAGCCACGCGCCTGCTAGAAGAAAACCGCGATAAGATGGAGCTGATGAAAGATGCCTTGATGGAGTACGAGACTATCGATGCGCATCAGATTGATCAGATTATGGAAGGGAAAAAGCCAGAGCCACCCAAAGACTGGCATAATGATGATCAAGGTGGTGTTAAGGCGCAGGACGTGGAGCCTGAGACCGACGAGCAGGATGACGAGGACGAGGGTGTGGAACCACGTAAACCCAGTGATCCTCTCGGTGGCTCCGTCCACTAAATCAGTTGATCCACACAACCCGCTTCGGCGGGTTTTGTGTATTCTGGCGATGGACTTTGACTTTTATCAGCGGCGTGATCGTTAAGGAGTAGGCGATGCAGCAAAGATGGTGGTGTCCAACGACACCGCAAATCATGGGTATTGTGAATATTACCCCCGATTCTTTTTCAGATGGTGGCTGTTATAAGCAGGTTGATGCCGCTGTCCGGCAGGCTCTGCGCCTAGAGCAGGAAGGGGCGCAATTAATTGATCTGGGTGGTGAGTCCACGCGCCCAGGTGCTGCACCTGTATCAGTGCAGGAAGAGATGGATCGCGTGTTGCCAGTTCTGGAAAAGTTGCGTGCGCAAAGTAGCATTAAAATTTCTATTGATACCAGTTCACCCCAGCTGATGACGGAGGCCGCGGCCTTGGGGGCAGATCTGATTAATGATGTCCGAGCCTTAGGTCGTCCTGGTGCGTTGGAAGCTGCTGCGGCCACTGGATTGCCTGTCTGTCTTATGCATATGCGCGGAGAGCCGCAAACAATGCAGCAACAGAGTATCTATCAGCAGGTGGTGGCTGAAGTCGGCCAGTGGCTTGAAGCCCGTGTTCAAGCTTGTGCTGCGGCAGGTATCCTGCGCGAGCGCTTGATTCTGGATCCCGGCTTTGGTTTTGCAAAGCAGCTAGAGCATAATTTGGCGCTGCTAGCGAATTTATCGGCCTTAACTAACTTGGGTCTTCCCGTGCTGGTGGGTATGTCGCGTAAAAGAATGCTTGGCGAAATCACCGGTCGGCCTGTTGAAGAGCGTGAGGCGGCAGGGCTGGCTGCACATCTGATGGCGGCACAACAAGGTGCCAGCTGGCTAAGAGTGCATCAAGTGGCTGGTTTGCATGATGCCCTGCAGGTCTGGCGCGCTGTCGAGCAGTATACCCAGGATTGAATGAGCGGCCAGTAGATGGCTGGGCGCACGCATGGTTTTTTGCAAAGATAAACAATAAAGGAAGGCAGTATGGCGCGTCGTTATTTTGGTACAGATGGTATAAGAGGTCGAGTTGGAGAGCTGCCGATCACTCCCGATTTTGTGCTCAAACTAGGTTGGGCAGCGGGTAAGGTGTTTGCGCGCCAAGGGAAAAAGCGCATTCTGATCGGTAAGGATACGCGCCTTTCAGGTTATATGTTTGAATCTGCTTTGGAGGCCGGTTTGTCTGCGGCCGGTGTCGATGTCTATTTGCTGGGGCCGATGCCAACCCCTGGCATTGCTTATCTTACGCAGACCTTTCACGCCGATGCAGGTATTGTGATCAGCGCTTCCCATAATCCTTTTGAGGATAATGGCATCAAGTTTTTTTCCGCTCAGGGTGAAAAGCTGGATGACGAGATCGAAACAGAAATCGAAGCCTGGTTAGAGCAGCCTCTAGAAACTGTGGCGCCGGCGCTCTTGGGTAAGGCGCGTCGGATCAATGATGCTGCTGGACGCTATATCGAATTCTGCAAAAATACCCTGCCTTTTCACACCAGCTTGCAAGGTATGCATCTGGTCATTGATTGTGCGCATGGTGCGACCTATCACATCGCGCCGGCTGTTTTGCGCGAGCTGGGTGCGCAGGTTACGGTGATCGGTGCTGAGCCAGATGGCCTGAATATCAATAAAGGTGTGGGTTCAACCCATCCGCAGGCTCTACAGGATAAGGTGGTGGAGCTAGGTGCAGATCTCGGTATTGCCTTTGATGGTGACGGTGATCGTGTGGTGATGGCGACACGGACAGGGCGCTTATTAGACGGCGATGATCTGCTGTACATTATTGCCCGACATCTCCATCAACAAGGGCGCTTAGAAGGTGGCGTGGTGGGCACCTTGATGACCAACTATGGCCTTGAGCTGGCTTTCAAAGAGATGGGTGTGCCTTTTGTGCGCGCCGCTGTTGGTGATCGCTATGTGATGGCTGAGCTGCAAAAAAATAACTGGTTACTCGGTGGTGAGGGGTCGGGCCATTTGGTCTGTCGTCATGTGCAAACCACGGGTGATGGTATTGTCGCAGCGCTCCAGGTTTTGCTGGCGATGGTGGAAGCCAAAGGCCAGCTGGAGCCCTTGTTGCAAGGTCTGGAGAAGTTGCCACAAAGTTTGGTCAACGTGCGCACTCAAGCCGATAAGACCATGCTGTTACGCCATCCTCAAGTGCTGCAAGAAGTCGCGGCTGTCGAGCAAGAGATGCAGGGGCGCGGCCGCGTACTCTTGCGTCCATCCGGTACAGAGCCTCTGCTTCGTGTGATGGTTGAAGGGCAGGATAAAGAGGAAGTCCAGCAGGCCGCTGAACGGATTGCTGCGGTGGTGATTCAGGTCGCAGGTTGAGCCGCTGACGCTTTTTTTATAGAATCGCGGGCTGAATTCAATACAGGAAAAGAAGATGCGACAAAAGCGGGTAGCAGGCAACTGGAAAATGAATGGCGATCAGGCGCAGAATGCTGCCTTGCTGCATGCCATTGCCGAGCAGGCGGAAAAGACCACGGCGGCGCTACTGGTCTGTCCTCCTTTTCCTTATCTGCTGCAAGCTGTCGCAGCCTTGCAGACCACGGGTGTCGAGATTGGTGCGCAGGACTGCTCGGCGTATCAGGAGGGTGCTTATACGGGTGAGGTGTCGGCACGCATGCTGGCTGATCTAGGTGTGCAATGGGTGCTGATCGGCCATTCAGAAAGAAGGCACTACCACGGTGAAGACAACGCGCTGTTGGTTGAAAAAGGACGGCGCGCTGTTGAAGCTGGGCTCAAGCCTATTTTGTGTGTCGGAGAAACACTGGCTGAGCGCGAGCAGGGCTTGACGCAGCAGGTGGTTGCAGCACAGATTGCTCCTTTTTTAGAACACTTCACGCTCCAAGAGCTGGCTTCGTTCTGTATTGCATATGAGCCTGTCTGGGCAATCGGAACAGGTCTCACTGCAACGCCGGAAGAAGCGCAGGCTGTCCATGCCGCCATTCGTGCTCAGTTAGCTGAAGTGGATGCCAGCTGGGCGGAGCAGGTCGGAGTGCTTTACGGGGGCAGTGTAAAGGCTGATAATGCGGCTTCCTTATTCAGTATGCCGGATATAGATGGTGGGTTGATTGGTGGTGCGTCCCTGGATGCAGGCCAGTTTTTAGCAATTGCAAACGCAGCGGAATAAAACTATGCACACTGTGGTATTGATGATACATGTTGTTCTGGCCGTCGCGCTGGTCGTGCTGGTACTGATGCAGCAAGGTAAGGGCGCTGAAGCCGGCGCATCCTTTGGTGGCGGTGCTTCCAATACAGTTTTTGGTAGTCTGGGTCCACTAGGCTTTTTTGGTAAAGCCACCAGCTGGTTGGCGGCTGGGTTCTTTGTGACCAGCTTGGGTTTGGCTTATCTGGCGGGCAAGCAGCATGCGCCAACGATTCAAACGCCAGCGGCTGATATTATCGAAGAGTTTAATCGGGATCGTCTGCCGCTTCTGGATGATGCCTTTGTTCTTCCACAAGAACCTGCTGTTATTGAAGTGCCAGCGGCTGAAGCTGAGTAAAAATATTTCTTTTGGGCTTGCAAAAGCCCAATGGAACGAATAGTATATTTGCGCCTGAGTAAATAGGCTCGCCGAAGTGGTGGAATTGGTAGACACGCTATCTTGAGGGGGTAGTGGCTGTATGGCTGTGCGGGTTCGAGTCCCGCCTTCGGCACCATCAGACAAAAGCTTGTCCTTTAAAGCAAGTAAAGAGAAGTGCTCCTCAGCTTCAATATTTAATTTCTTGACTTGCCGCTTTCCAGTCTATAAGATGTAGTTCTTCTGATGCGGGGTGGAGCAGCCTGGTAGCTCGTCGGGCTCATAACCCGAAGGTCGTCGGTTCAAATCCGGCCCCCGCTACCAAGATTTATCGAAAGCCCCTTTTTTAAGGGGCTTTTTGTTAGGTCGAAAAAGTCTTCGCACAGACGGTGCCCCTTAGACCAATCTTCGAAGTTTTCCGGCCTGTGATATGTCGCTTCTTATGACATTTAGCTGGAGCCCCTCCCGTGGCAATGAAAGAAACACTGCTAGAACAACTCCTTGAGCCCACTGTGACCTCTCTAGGCTATGAATTCTGGGGTCTTGAATTCAGTGGTCGAGGCAGCCAAACCCTACTGCGTGTCTATATTGAAAGTGATGCCGGTATCCTGGTCGATGATTGCGCCAAGGTCAGTCGTCAGCTCAGTGCGATCTTAGATGTTGAAGATCCTATTCCTGGTGAATATACCCTCGAGGTCTCCTCGCCTGGTCTTGATCGCCCGCTGTTTAAATTAGAACACTATCAGCGCTATAGCGGTCAAAGCGTTCAGATTAAGCTACGCTTAGCCTTTGAAGGACGGCGTAAATTCACCGGTGTATTAAAAGGCGTGGAAGGGGATGAAGTCATCCTCCATGTCGATGAAGACGAGTTTTGTTTCCCTATTGAAACGATTGACCAGGCCAAAGTACAAACGCGCCTGGAGAAAACAAAATCTAATAAGTAGCAAGGACAGTTTTGCGAGGCTGAGGCATGAGTAAAGAAATTTTGATGGTCGTGGATGCCGTCTCCAATGAGAAGGGCGTTCCAAAGGAAACCATTTTTGAGGCCATAGAAGCCGCACTAGCCAGTGCAACCAAAAAGCGCTTTCTGGAAGAAGAAGTCGATATTCGCGTCAAAATTGATCGCAAAACCGGTCAATATGAAACCTTCCGCCGTTGGACAGTGGTTGATGACGAAGACTTCTCTGAACCAGCAGCTGAGCTCCCCCTTTCTGAAGCACAGGAAGAAGGGCGGCATGTTGGTGATATCAAAGAAGAATTGATCGAATCGATCGAGTTTGGTCGTATTGCCGCGCAAACAGCTAAACAGGTCATCGTACAAAAGGTACGCGAGGCCGAGCGGGCCGAGGTCGTGCGCCAGTATATGGAGCAGCAGGGCCAGTTGGTTTCCGGTAGTGTTAAAAAAGTCACGCGTGATGGTGTGATTGTTGATCTGGGCGGCAACGCAGAAGCTTATCTGGCGCGTCACGAGATGATTCCCAGTGAAAAATTCCGTATGAATGATCGTGTGCGTGCGGTTCTGCTCGAAGTCAGCCCACATCAGCGTGGTCACCAGCTGTTGTTATCGCGTGCCTGCCCTGAAATGCTGGTTGAGCTGTTCAAGATCGAAGTACCAGAGATTTCAGAGCAGCTGATTGAAATCCGCGGCGCTGCACGTGATCCTGGATTGCGTGCTAAAATTGCCGTGAAAACCAACGATCGCCGTATTGATCCTGTTGGTGCTTGTGTTGGTATGCGTGGTTCACGCGTGCAGGCGGTCTCTACTGAGCTGAACAATGAGCGCATCGATATTGTGCTCTGGGACGACAATCCTGCTCAGCTGGTCATCAATGCGATGGCGCCTGCTGAGGTGGCCTCGATCATTGTTGATGAAGATGCGCATGCGATGGATGTGGCTGTTGCCGCTGATAACCTGGCGCAAGCGATCGGTCGTGGTGGTCAAAACGTGAAACTGGCGCGTGAGCTCACAGGCTGGCGTCTGAATGTGATGACCGAAGAAGAAGCCAGCGGTAAGCAGGCGCAGGAAACAGATACGCTGGTTCAGTCTTTTATTCAGCAGTTGGATGTGGATGAAGATCTTGCCCGTTTGCTGGTTGAAGAAGGTTTTACCGGTTTAGAAGAAGTGGCCTATGTGCCCGCAGAAGAATTCTTAGAAATTGATGGTTTTGATGAAGACTTGATTGCCGAGCTTAAACGTCGAGCGAAAGATGCGCTACTCACCCAAGAGATCGCATCTGAAGAGGCGTTAGCTGAAGTTGATCCAGAAGGTTCTTTCTTGGATCTTGACGGTATGGATCGCTCTCTTGCCGCAGCACTGGCTCAGCGTGGTGTCAAAAGTCTGGATGATCTGGCCGAATTGGCGATAGATGATCTGATGGATATCGAATCCATGACAGAAGAGCGGGCTGGTAAACTCATTATGGCTGCTCGTGCTCACTGGTTTGAAGATCAGGAATAAGCCCAAGGGCGAACAGGATTCTTCCCGGTGATCAGGTTGCAGGTAAGAGGAGATGGATAGTGGCAGAAAATACCGTAAAAGATTTAGCAGAAGCAGTAAAGCGCCCCGTTGAGCGCCTGCTCGAACAGATGAAGCAAGCCGGCTTGCATCATACTCAAGCTGACCAGCCTGTCTCTGAGCAAGATAAGGAAAAGCTGCTGAGCTTTTTGAAGCGCAATAGCAAGGCTGCCGATGAGCCAGCCAAGATCACCATGACGCGTAAGGTGACGCAACAGCTGAAAACCGATGGTCGCAAGAGCGTGAATGTTGAAGTTCGCAAGAAGAGAACCTTCGTCAAAAAAGCAGATGTAGAAGCTGTGGCAGCACAGCAGGCCAATGTAGAAGCGGAAGAACAGGCACGCCTGGCCGCTGAACAGCAAGCCCTGCAAGAAGCAGAAGCCGCTGCTGAAGCCAAGCGCCAAGAAGTTGAAGCCAAGCGTCGTGAAGCTGAGGCAGAAGCAGCGCGTCAGCTGGAAGCCGAAGAGGCAGCGCGTCGTCAGAAGCAAGAGCAAGATCGGACTCAAGAAGCGGCCCCCTTAGATGCTGAAGCGGCTCAGAAAGCCGAAGCTGAAAAAGAGCGTCGCAAACAAGAAGAGAAGCGTCGTGCAGAGCAGGCGCGCAAAGCGAGAGCTAATCCAGTCGTGATAGATGTCGAAGATGATGTAAAAGAAGAAGTCCTTGATGCCGATGTCCGCGTCGCTAAGGTCGATGACAAGCCAAAAAGCAAGCCAGGTAACCGCAAATCTGCTGGTGGCCGCAAGACAGGCACCAAAAGAGAAGATGACTTTGATGATCGTCGTCTCAGTCGCCGTGGTAGCAAGGATGACAAGCGCAAGGGTGGCCGACGCGCGCCCACATCCGGTCGTCAACACGGTTTTGAAAAGCCAACAGCACCGATTAAACGCGAAGTCTTGATTCCCGAAAGCATTACTGTTGCTGATCTGGCTGATCGTATGGCCATTAAAGGCTCAGAAGTGGTGAAGGTGATGTTTAAGATGGGCGCAATGGCAACCATCAATCAGGTCATCGACCAAGACACTGCAACCATTGTGGTGGAAGAGCTGGGTCATATTCCCAAGCTGCAAAAAGAAAACGCGATTGAAACCGAAGTGCTGGAGAACATCAGCTACGATGGTCAATCCATCACGCGTGCGCCAGTTGTCACGGTGATGGGTCACGTTGACCATGGTAAAACCTCGCTGCTGGATTATATCCGCCGCGCCAAGGTGGCTGATGCTGAGGCTGGTGGTATTACGCAGCATATCGGTGCTTATCACGTAGAAACCGAAGGCGGCAATATGGTCACCTTCCTGGATACGCCCGGCCACGCTGCGTTTACAGCGATGCGTGCTCGTGGTGCCAAGGCCACAGACGTGGTTATTCTGGTTGTGGCTGCCGATGACGGTGTGATGCCGCAAACCATTGAAGCTGTTGAGCATGCTAAAGCTGCAGGCGTTCCGCTGGTGGTGGCTGTCAACAAGATAGATAAAGAAACCGCTGATCCTGAGCGCATTCGTAACGAGCTGTCGCAATATGGCGTGATCTCTGAAGAATGGGGTGGCGATACACCTTTTGTTCACGTTTCTGCCAAGAAGGGGATGGGTGTTGATGAGCTGCTCGAGGCCGTCCTGCTGCAGTCTGAGATGCTCGAACTGACCGCTGTTCCTGAAGCGCCTGGTAAGGGTGTGGTTGTTGAATCGCGCTTGGATAAGGGTCGCGGCCCTGTTGCCACAGTGCTGGTTCAAAATGGAACCCTCAAGAAGGGCGATATCGTCCTTGCAGGTTTGAACTATGGTCGTGTGCGTGCATTGATCGATGAAAACGGCAAGCAGACAGATCAAGCTGGTCCATCAATTCCTGTTGAGATTCTTGGTCTGGATGGTACGCCTGAAGCCGGTGATGAATTCACCGTGGTGCAGGATGAGAAGAAAGCGCGCGAAGTCGCCCTCTTCCGTCAAGGCAAATACCGCGAAGTCAAACTCGCACGCCAGCAAAAAGCCAAGTTGGAAAACGTCTTCAGTCAGATGGAGCACGGCAAAACTGCCAGCGTGAATATCATCCTGAAATCGGATGTGCGGGGTTCAGTGGAAGCTATTATCGGTGCGCTGAAAGATCTTGAGACCGATGAAGTGAAGGTGAACGTGGTCTATTCAGGTGTCGGTGGTATTACCGAGACTGATGCAAACCTTGCGCTGGCTTCTGAGGCGATTCTGCTCGGCTTTAACGTTCGTGCTGATGCTTCAGCAAAAGCCCTGGTCGAGCGCGAAGGTCTGGATCTGCGCTATTACAGCATCATTTATGAGCTGATCGAGCAGGTTAAACAAGCCATGGTCGGCAAACTGGCTCCTGAGTTCCGCGAAGATATCGTGGGTATTGCTGAAGTGAGAGATGTCTTCCGCTCACCCAAGCTGGGTCAAATTGCTGGCTGTATGGTGGTTGAAGGTACCGTTTATCGGAATAAGAAAATCCGTGTTCTGCGTGATAACGTGGTGATCTATGAAGGCGAGCTCGAATCTCTGCGCCGCTTTAAAGATGACGCCAGTGAAGTGCGCAATGGTATGGAGTGTGGCATCGGTGTGAAGAACTACAATGATGTCCGCGTTGGCGATAAGATCGAAGTCTTTGACAAGGTGAAGGTTGAGCGCAGTCTCTAATCAGAGCTGAGTTAATCGCCAGCCTCCTGCAGAATTCAGAAAATCTGAATGTCGGCAGGAGGCTTCTTTGTTTACGGTGGAGGTCTCTTTAAGGAGAAGCCCAATGAAAGAATTTAGTCGTTTAGATCGCATTGCCGATCAAATGCAGCGTGAGCTGGCCGTGATGATTCAGCGCGAAATTAAAGATCCCCGGCTCGATGCCATGATTACGGTTAGCGGCGTAAAAGTCAGCAAAGATCTGGGTTATGCCGATGTTTATGTCACGGTGCTGGGCAAAGAAGACAAGCCCGAGGTGATTCAAGAAAATCTCGCGATTCTCAAGCAGGCGGCAGGCTTTTTGCGCAGTCGTATCGGACGTGAAATTAAGCTGCGAGTGATTCCTCAGCTGCGCTTTCACTATGACGAAAGCGTTCAGCGCGGTCGTCAGATCTCCAGTTTGATTGAGCAGGCCGTTGCCGCAGATCGCCAGCGTCAGGAAGACTAGAGCCTCATGGATCAAGCTGCTCCAAGCAAAAAGTTACCGCAAAAGAAGGTGCTCAGGCGCGAGGTGAACGGCATTCTGCTGCTCGATAAGCCGCTGGGCAAGAGCAGTAATCAGGTGCTGCAGCGAGTACGCTGGATGCTCAAAGCCCAAAAGGGAGGGCATACAGGCAATCTCGATCCCTTAGCCAGTGGTGTGCTGCCCTTGTGCTTTGGCGAGGCGACCAAGTTTGCCCGCTTTGGTCTGGATGCGGATAAAACTTATATTACGCGCATTCAGCTGGGTGAGGCTCGCTCAACTGGGGATGCAGAAGGCGAGGTGATCGCTCGTGCCCCGTTACCTGTCTTATCGCGTGAGCGTCTCGAAGCCCTGTTGGCCAGCTTTGTAGGCAAGCAGCAACAGGTGCCACCGATGTACTCAGCACTCAAGCATCAAGGTCAGAAGCTCTACGAAATTGCCCGAGCTGGTCAAGAGGTGGAGCGCCCAGCAAGGGCGATAGAGCTGCACCAATTAACCTTGCTGGATTTCGGCGATGACTGGCTGGAAGTCCAAGTGCGTTGCTCCAAGGGCACCTATATTCGTGTGCTGGGTGAAGATCTGGCGCGCGCACTGGGCAGTTGTGGCTATTTGGCGGCTTTACGGCGCATTGAATCAGGTGGTATCGAGGCTCACCAGTTGGTCACGCTAGAGGCGCTTGAAGCTGACTTTGCCGATGCGGATGAAGATCAGCATGCACTGGAGCCCTATTTGCAACCAGTGGACTTTCTGCTACAGCATCTGCCCTTGTGCCGCTTAACCTCAACGGATGCTGAGGCCGTCCTCCACGGACAGCCTGTCGCGGCTGCACCCTATCTGGATCCGCCTTTTTGGCAAGCTGATCAGCTTGGGCAGGACGGGGCGAGAAGCGACTCAAAGCTGGACGCAGAGGCGCAGATGATGCACACTACGCGCCTTTATTCGCCGACGTCCGAATTCTTGGGTCTTGGTGAATATCAGCCAGAAACAGGGTGGATACAGCCCAAAAAGATGTGTCGCAGCCCGATTCCTGTTTCTTGCTCAACCGATTCGCCGATTTGATCGGCCTCAGGTCTGCTGTAACGTCGCACGGCATGACCCTTGTTTTCTGATGCGACCGTGGAGAAAAACATGTTAACTGTAGAAGAAAAAGCACAAATCGTTCAGGACTTTGCTCGTGGCGCCAACGATACTGGCTCCCCTGAAGTTCAGGTTGCTCTGCTGACTTTTGACATCAACAAGCTGCAAGGCCACTTTCAGGAAAACCACAAGGATCACCACAGCCGTCGTGGTCTGATCCGTAAGGTTAACCAGCGTCGTAAGCTGCTGGACTACCTGAAAGGTAAAGATGTCACCCGTTATGCTGATCTGATCAAGCGTTTAGGCCTGCGCCGCTAAGCGCTGCCCAGCCGCCCTTGTGGCGACTGACGCAAGAAAACCCTTGCCATCAACGATGGTGAGGGTTTTTTTTATCTGGTTGGTTTGTTTGTTGCCCAAGGCAGCGTATGATACGGGGGCTAATTAATGGCGACAAACAATTGAACGAAAGGATAAAATCCGTGATTCCAGAAGCAAAAACAAAGACTTTTCAATTTGGTCAGCATAGCGTGACCTTAGAAACAGGCCGTTTGGCGCGTCAGGCGACAGGTGCGGTGCTGGTGACCATGGGCCAGACCAGCGTGCTCTGTACCGCTGTGGCTAAAAAAGACGTCAATCCAGGACAAGATTTCTTTCCGCTGGCTGTTTTCTACCAAGAAAAAACCTACGCAGTCGGCAAAATTCCTGGTGGCTTCTTCAAGCGTGAAGGCCGCCCCACTGAGAAAGAAACCCTCGTATCGCGCTTGATTGATCGCCCGATCCGTCCATTGTTCCCCAAAGAATTCTCTAACGAAGTACAGATTATCTGTTCGGTCGTTTCTGCTGAGCGCGGCGAAGAAGCCGATATTGCTGCGATGCTGGGTGCCTCTGCTGCCTTAGCCATTTCTGGTGTGCCTTTTAATGGCCCAATGGCGGCTGCCCGTGTGGGTTATACCGATGCCAATGGCTATATGCTCAACCCCAATAGTGCAGCACTGGCAGAGTCGCGCCTCGACATGGTTGTCGCAGGAACTGAAGCCGCAGTGCTGATGGTGGAGTCTGAAGCGCAAGAGCTGACAGAAGATCAGATGCTGGGCGCTGTGCTCTATGCACACCAAGAAATGCAGGTCGCGATTCAAGCGATTCGTGAATTTGCAGCCGAATTTGGCAAGCCAGCTTGGGATTGGCAGCCTGCTCCTAAGGACACCACGACTCAGGATCTGGTGCGCCCCTTAGCGGAAGCTGGCATCAAAGAAGCCTATACCATCACCAATAAGATGGAGCGTTATGCGCGTTTGGATGCGCTGCGTCAGTCTGTTTTGGCTGAGTTGGTCAAAGAAGAAGGCGAAGTGAGTGCAGAAGCCGTGAAGGCCGCTTTTGCCAGCTTAGAAAAGCATATCGTGCGTGAGAACGTATTAAGCGGTGCGCCGCGTATTGATGGTCGTGATCATCAGACAGTGCGTCCGCTGACCATTGAAGTGGGTGTGCTGCCGAAGGTACACGGTTCAGCTTTGTTCACCCGTGGTGAGACTCAGGCACTGGTTGTGGCAACGCTGGGGACTTCTCGTGATGCACAGATCATCGAGAGCTTGGAAGGTGAGCATAAGGATAACTTCTTGTTCCACTATAACTTCCCTCCCTTCTCTGTCGGCGAAGCCGGTTTTATGGGTGGTCCTAAGCGTCGTGAAATCGGCCATGGTCGTTTGGCGAAGCGTGGCGTTCAAGCGATGATGCCTGCTGAGAACGATTTCCCCTATACCGTGCGTGTGGTTTCGGAGATCACCGAATCCAACGGTTCAAGCTCTATGGCCTCGGTTTGTGGTTCATCTCTGGCGCTGATGGATGCGGGTGTCCCGTTGAAAGCCCCTGTTGCTGGTATTGCGATGGGTCTGGTCAAGGATGGCGAGCGTTATGCTGTACTGACCGATATCCTCGGTGATGAAGACCATCTGGGCGATATGGATTTTAAAGTGGCGGGTTCTGAGCAGGGCATTACCGCACTGCAAATGGATATTAAGATTGAAGGCATCAATGAAGCCATCATGGAACAGGCCCTGCAGCAGGCACAAGCTGCGCGCTTGGATATCCTGCGCCAGATGAATGAAGTGCTGCCTGCTTCACGCTCTAGCGTATCGCAAAATGCACCCACCATGACCACGATGAAAATCGATCCTGACAAGATTCGTGATGTTATTGGTAAGGGTGGTGCCACGATTCGTAGCATTACTGAGCGCACTGGTGCCTCGATTGATATCGACGACAGCGGTGAAATCAAGCTCTACGCCGAGAATCAAGAAGCCGCTCAGGCAGCGGTGGATATCATCCTCGGTCTGACTGCCGTCGCAGAAATTGATCGTGTTTACCAAGGCAAGGTCGCGCGGATTGCTGATTTTGGTGCGTTCGTCACCTTCTTACCAGGTCAGGATGGTTTGGTTCACATTTCTCAGATCGCGCCACAGCGCATCGAGACAGTGAAGGACTTCCTGAAGGAAGGCCAAGAAGTGCTGGTGAAGGTCATCGATATTGATAACCGTAACCGCGTGAAGCTGTCGATTAAAGAAGTCACTGAAGAAGAGCGTCAGCGCTTCGAACAGGAAAACAGCGCATCTTAATCGGCCGCTGAATGTAAAAACCCAGCTCTTAAGCTGGGTTTTTTTGTACCCTAAAAAAGCCTGGCTGTTAGCGTTCGATTGCTAGTGCAACACCCTGTCCACCACCGATGCACAGGGTGGCGAGACCTTTTTTAGCATCACGCTTTTGCATCTCATGCACGAGCGTGACCAGAACACGGCAACCTGAAGCCCCGATAGGGTGGCCCAGTGCAATCGCGCCACCATTCACGTTGACCTTCTCGGTATCCCAACCCAGTTCACGATTGACGCATAAAGCTTGAGCGGCAAAGGCTTCGTTGGCTTCAACTAGGTCGAGATCGGTGATCTGCCAGCCTGCCTTTTCAAGGCATTTTTTGGTGGCAGGAATAGGACCCGTTCCCATGATGGTGGGATCAACACCGGCAGAAGAGTAGGCCGCAATTTTAGCGAGGACAGGTAAGCCCAGTTCAGCGGCTTTTTGTGCTGAGCAGAGAATCACCGCAGCAGCACCATCGTTGATCGAGGAGGCGTTACCGGCGGTGACTGTGCCATCCTTTTTGAAGGCTGGACGCATGGCGGCAAGCTTCTCTAGCGAGACTTCACGCGGGCCTTCATCGGTATCAAAGATCACCGGATCACCTTTGCGCTGCGGGATCGTCACCGGAATGATTTCATCAGCAAAGCGACCTGCATTGCGTGCGGCCAGTGCTTTGGCCTGTGAGGCGGCGGCAAAGGCATCCTGATCTTCACGGCTGATAGCGAACTTGTCGACGATATTTTCTGTCGTGATGCCCATATGGTAGTCATTAAAAGCATCCCAAAGGCCATCAACAATCATCGTGTCTTGCGCGACCCAGTTGCCCATGCGCTGACCAGAGCGGGAGTTAGGCAGGATATGGGGAGACTGGCTCATGTTTTCTTGGCCGCCAGCAATGATGATCTCCGCATCGCCACAGCGAATCGCTTGGGTGGCCAGATGGAGAGCTTTCAGGCCTGAGCCGCAGACCTTATTGATTGTCATCGCGGGGGTGGTTTCTGGTAAGCCAGCATGAATCATCGCCTGGCGTGCTGGATTTTGGCCACATCCTGCAGTCAGGACCTGCCCAAGAATGACTTCATCAATCTGTTCAGGTTTGAGGCCTGAACGCTCTAACAGTCCCTTGATCACAGTGGCACCCAGCAGATGGGGGGCAACACCGGCGAGAGCACCACCAAAACCGCCAATCGCTGTACGGCCTGCAGCAACAATAACAACGTCTTGCATAGTCTAGACTCCTGAAACACCTCAACACTGAGGTTGGTGGGTAAAGGTAATAGCTTAGCAGTAACACGCAACAAAAGAATGACACACTTTAGGCTGAGGGACTATGGATCTTTTATCGGCCTGATAGCGGCCACAAAAAAGGCAAGCCTGAGCTTGCCTTGATGAACAGCGCTATGGCCTTTAAGCCACTTGGACTGGAATCGCGTTGCTGGTATGGCTAACGTGGTTCTTCTCGGCCAGATAGATCAGCGCGGGCTTGTGCTGTTGGCGCTCGGATTCGCTGTAGTTGGCATAGGCGCAGATGATGACTCGGTCACCAACATCGGCCAAGTGAGCGGCAGCGCCATTGACTGAAATAATGCCAGAACCGGGTTCACCACGAATGATGTAGGTGGTAAAGCGGTTGCCATTTTCGATGTTGTAGATCTGGATTTGCTCATACTCATGGAGGCCAGCCATATCGAGCAGATCGCCATCAATCGCGCAAGAACCTTCATATTCAAGCACGGCATGAGTCACTCTTGCCTGATGAAGCTTGGCTTTGAGCAGGATAGTTTGCATGATTAAAAAACCTCTTTTCGTTCGGCTGGGCCGTTTTTATACAGTCTTTCGCTGACTGAGTCCAGCTTGTGTTAGGCCTGATGTTTTTTCACAATCAGGTTATCGATCAAGCGCGCTTTGCCCATACGCGCAGCGGCGAGGATCACCCATTCTTGCGTTGTGGCCAGAGCAGGAGAAAGATCCAGTGCCCGAATTTCTACATATTCAGGTGAGAAGCCCAGCTCAGCCAGCTTAGCGCGGGCTTGATAGGTCAGCTCATGGTAATTCAGCTTGCCTTCCTGAAGCTTAAGGGCGATGGCCTGAAGTGTTGCATAGAGCTTAGGTGCACGCTCGCGCTCTTTTTCAGTGAGATAGGCATTGCGCGAAGACAGGGCCAGACCTTCAGCGGAGCGGCAGGTTGGCACACCAATAATCTGAATGGGGAAGCTGAGGTCTTCGGTCAGCTTACGAATGACCGCCAGCTGCTGATAGTCCTTCTGACCAAAACAGGCAATATCAGGCTGCACCATATTAAACAGCTTGGTGACGACGGTGGCCACACCATCAAAATGCCCTGGGCGCTTGGCACTACAGAGACCTTCACTGACCTGAGGTACACAGACCTTGGTCAGTTGTTGCTGGCCGTGAGGATAGACTTCATCAACGCTGGGTGCAAATAAGAAGTCACAGCCCACGCTGGCGAGCTGAGCCTGGTCATCCGCGAGGGTACGCGGATAGCTGGCAAAGTCTTCATCTGGACCAAATTGGAGCGGATTGACAAAGATGGTTGCGATCACCTTATCAGCATGGCGTTTTGCTTCTTCAACCAGACGCAAATGCCCAGCGTGCAGGTTGCCCATCGTTGGGACTAAGGCGATAGTCTGACCTTGCTGGCGCAGTTGGCGCAGTTCGGCTCGGAGGCTGGCCAGAGTGGTCAGGGTCGTCAACTGACTCATTGAAAACAGTGCTCCTCTGCAGGAAAGCGTCCTGATTGGACGGCCTGATGATAGAGGCTCAGGGCTTCGGGAATCGAGCTGGCCTCTTCCATAAAGTTTTTAACAAATTTGGCTGTTTTGCCAGGGGTAATGCCTAATAAATCATGAAGAACCAGGACTTGGGCATCTGTATCTGGACCCGCGCCTATGCCGATCACCGGACAGCTCACCGCCTGCGTAACAGCAGCACCGATCTCACTGGGAACACATTCAAGCAGAATCAAGGCCGCACCAGCCGCTTCGAGTTTTTGGGCGCAGTCGATCAGGGCTTGGCCTGCTTCACCGCGTCCTTGCACCTTATAACCTCCGAGCTGGTTGACCATTTGTGGCGTGAGTCCAAGGTGCGCACAGACAGGAATGCCGCGCTGGGTGAGTTGAGTAATCCCCGACGCCAGCCATTCTCCGCCTTCAATTTTAACCAGATGAGCGCCAGCGCGCATCAATGCTGCTGCGTTCTCAAGCAGCTTTTCAGGGCTGGCATCAGGCATAAAAGGGAGATCGCTCATAATCAGGCAGCGCTGATTAGCACGTTTGACGCTTTGTGTGTGGTAGACCATATCTGACAGGGTCACCGGTACGGTCGAGTCGTGGCCGAGGAGCACCATGCCCAGTGAATCGCCCACCAGTATCACATCGATTCCCGCCTCATTCACACGTTGGGTGAAACTGGCGTCATAGCAGGTCACAACGCTGAATTTACGTTGCTCTTGTTTCATTTTCTTCAGAGTGCTGAGGGTGACAGCCTGCATACTGATTTTCCTTGTGAGATAAAAGAGGGCAAGCGGGCGTGTGGCTGGCTCGCCATGAGCGGATTGTTACCTCTAGTAACCCAGTTGTCAAAGTCTGCTCAGGGTTTCTGTCTGCAAAGGTAACACTTCATTTAGTGCTGCCTGCGGCAGTTGATCAAGCCAGTATTGGATAGTCTGTCCTGGTGGCAGGATGCATGCTGGATTGATCGCGGCCCAGGGTTTGAGCACGAAAGCGCGTTCATAAAGACGGGGATGGGGGAGCGTCAGCTCAGGGGTCTGCATCACCTGCTGTTCATAGGCGAGCAGATCCAGATCCAAGGTGCGTGGCCCCCAGTGGCGTTCTCTGACACGGCGATGTGCCTGCTCCAAGCTTTGCAGCTGATGAAGGAGCGCCAAGGGTGCCAGCTGGGTTTCAATCAACGCCACAGCATTGATAAAGTCCGGCTGATCTTGAGGGCCAACAGGTTGGCTCTGCCAGAGTTGTGATGCTGTGACCAAGTGCGTCTGGTCCAGCTGATCCAGCTCAGCGAGGGCTTGCGTCACCTGGTTTATCGGGTCGTCAAGATTACTCCCCAATCCAATCCATGCCTGTGCCATCTAGCCCTCCTGCTGCACTTTCTTTTTGGGCTTACGTCTTTTCTTACGTGCTGCCCCAGGCTGGCGTACCAGCTGGCTGAGGAGCTGTTGCTGCCCACTGGCGTCAGTTTCCTGAAAGGCCGTCCACCATTGACCAAAGCCTTGCGTTGCTTCACCTGCTGCCTCACGCAGGAGCAAGAAATCATAGGCTGCTCGAAAGCGTGGATGCTGGAGAAGCTGCCACGCTTTTTTACCATGTGGCTGGGGGAGTTTGAGCTGTAAATCCCAGATCTCACGCATCGGAAAAGCAAAGCGCTTGGGCAGCGTAATATGCTGGCTTTGCATTTCAAGCAACCTTTGACTGGCTTGCTGCAAGGCGGGGAAGGGCGGGCAACCCTCGCTCAGCTTCTTATCAAAACGCATTTTGACGCCCGGCCACAGTAGTGCGGCATAGAGGAAAGCGGGTGTGACGGGCTTTTCTTGCTCGATACGCAGATCGGTGTTGGCGAGGGCTTGTTCTACCAGTTTCAGGCTTGTCGGATCTTCACGAAAAGCTTCTGCGGTGGCAGGAAACAAAAACTGAAAGAGATGTTGTTCCTGGAGCAGATGAAAGGTCTTCACTGCCTTGCCGGATAAAAAGAGCTTCAGCACTTCATCAAATAAGCGTGCTGGTGCCACTTGGAGCAATAAGCTGGCGCAAGGGCGCAGTGCCGCAGCGGTCTGGGCTTCGAGTTGGAAATCGAGCTTGGCTGCAAAACGAACGGCGCGCAGCATGCGTACAGGATCTTCACGGTAACGCGTTTCAGGATCGCCAATCAGGCGTAGTTGACGTTGCTCAAGATCTTGCAATCCACCAGTAAAGTCATGGATAGAGAAGTCGGCAATATTGTAATACAGGGCATTAATGGTGAAATCACGGCGTGCCGCGTCTTCTTCTATACTGCCCCAGACGTTATCCCGCAGCAGCATGCCTTCTTCGGTTTGTTGATGCTGGGCCTGACTGGGTTGCTGTTGGGTGCCTCGAAAGGTGGTGACTTCGATGATTTCGCGTCCGAAGCGAACATGCACAATACGAAAACGTCGGCCAATGAGGCGCGAGTTACGAAAGATCTGGTTGACCTGCTCGGGCGTGGCATTGGTGGCAACATCAAAGTCTTTAGGGCGGATGCCAAGCAGCCGGTCGCGAATACAGCCGCCAACGAGATAGGCTTCAAAACCCTGATTATGCAGGCGATACAGGACTTTTAAGGCACCGTCATGAATTTCGCTGCGAGAGAGAGGGTGTTGGGCGCGGGGCAGTATCTGTCGCTTAAGAGCGGGCGCAGCTTTTTTCTTGCCAGCGGATTGGAAAAAACCTTTGAGACGTTTAAGCATCTTGACCTTAATCAATGAGACGAGCGGTAAATAGTCAGCAGTTTACCTGAGCACCGGACGCTGGCAAAGCAAGAAATGTGTTTTCAAACAGGCATAAAAAAAGAAGGCCTGAGGCCTTCTTGAGAGATACTGCTGGGCATCCTTGCCATTTAAGGGAGATAGTTCTAAATCGCCCTGAATACGTATCACAGTCGCCAAAAGGTCATTTTGTTTTTATTTTTCCTGTAGCTGACCACCTCGTATTCAAAACAATATAGCTTTAGTTTGGGCTTGCCTCTGAGCGCTTTTGTTTTTGTTATGCTCAGGAAGCGGTGAGGTTCATTGTTTTTGTTTTTTAGCCTCAGCGCTCGCTTTCACTAAAGACCAGAGATCCAATCTTCTTGTTATTGTTATGCCGATTGTGTGTGGCACTTTGTTATTCTTATCAACTCGCCAACCGATCTCTTGCCAGTCTGGATTGTTATTTTTGTTCTGCTCAGCCTGGCTCAGGCTAGGAGTTCTTTTGTTGTTGTTATCGAACTCAGGGCCTGTGGTGTTCTTGTTTTTCTTACTGGGTCTATTGCTGGATGCGTGCCAGAAAAAAAATATCTGTTTAAAAACAAGGGGTTGAATTTTTTCTATTGGTAGGGTGATCGATGATGTGCAGAGGTTGTTACCCAGATGCGACCTTGGGTCGCAGGAATTGAGTGCTAAGGTAACAGTAGCAGAACTAGCGGGTCACACTGGTTTTACGTCTTGGAATACCCAAGCGCTGGCGTCTTTCCCAGAGGCATTTGCGTGAGATGCCCAGCTTTTTGGCCAGCTCTGTCTCACTCATCTGGTCTTCATTCTCTCGCACAAAACGGACGAAATAATCTTCAAGCGAAAGGTCGTCGGCAGGGAGGTGGGCTTCATCATGGCTGGATTCGGCAAAGGGATTGGCCGTGTTGTTGCTCTGGTGTGTCGCCTGTGCTTCAGGGCGTGCATAGCTTGCCTTGCGACTGACGAGCTGCAAATCTTGCGGATGAAGAAGGTGGGCATCTTCGGCCAGAATCAGTGCTCGTTCGACACGGTTTTCTAGCTCACGCACGTTACCTGGCCAGTTGTAATCCAGCAGCGCCTGACGAGCCGCCTTCGAAAAGCGTGGCAAAGGCTTGCTGAGGCGGTGTGCTGTTTGTTCGAGCAGATGTTCGGCCAGCAGCAGAATATCCTCGCCACGTTCTGCCAAACAGGGCAATTCGAGTTCAATCACATTCAGGCGATAGTAAAGATCGAGGCGGAACTTGCCTTGGTCGACCAGCAGTTTGATGTCTCGATGGGTGGCTGCGATCAGGCGCACATCGACCTGGCGCGATTCAACCGCACCGAGGCGGCGGATTTCACCTTCTTGCAAAACACGCAGCAGGCGAGCCTGCGCATCGAGTGGGAGTTCGCCGATTTCATCCAAAAACAGCGTGCCGCCATCAGCGGCCTCAATCAAACCTTGACGGGTCGTATTGGCGCCGGTAAAGGCCCCTTTTTCATGCCCAAAGAGTTCAGATTCAATCAGGGTTTCAGGAATGGCAGCACAGTTGACCGAAATCATGGGCCCCTTATGGCGTTGACTGAGCTGGTGTAATGCCTTGGCGACCAGTTCTTTACCCGTTCCTGATTCACCCAGGATCAGCACTCGTGTATCAAAGGGTGCAATCTTCTTAATTTGCGTATAAATGGCCTGCATGATCGGGCTATCACCGAGCATACCGGGTATGCCTTGGGTGGAGGCCAGCGGTGCGGGTTCGGCAGCACTGGGCTGACTGGGTGTGACCTGGGCCAAAAGGTGGCGTACGGCGCTGAGCATTTCATCGTGATCGAAAGGCTTGGCGATATAATCCACAGCGCCGAGCTTCATCGCATCCACGGCAGAGCGGAGGCTGGCATAGCTGGTCATAATCAGGACAGGGATAGATTGGCTGAGCAGCTCTGTTCCTGCTTCACCTGGCAAGCGCAGATCACTGATAATCAGATTAAATTCAGCGCTGTCTAGATGCTGCTGGGCCTCAGGGACGGAGCCGGCTTCAGTGACTTCAAAGCCATTGCGCTCCAATAAACGCCGCAGCGCGGAGCGAATGATGCCTTCGTCTTCAACAATCAGGATTCTTCCTGTCATGCTTGCTTGTCCTCAGGTTGGTGCGCGGCCGTCACTGGCCATCGTGGAAACTGGCAGCGGAAGCAGCTACCTCTTGCTGTCAGTGCACTGGGTGAGTCGCAGCTGATCTGGCCACCATGCTCAGCGACAATACTATAAACCAAAGCGAGTCCCAAGCCTGTGCCTTCGCCTGCTGCTTTAGTGGTATAAAAAGGTGTGAAGAGCTGCTCCTGCTGGTCGGGATCGATTCCCGTACCATCATCATGGATCTCAATCCACAGGTGGGTGTCGTTAGCGTGGCTGGTACAGAGAATACGCCCACCTTGCTGGGTGGCATCTCGTGCATTACTGAGCAGATTAATAAAGACCTGCTGCAATCTTTGCGGATCACCAAGCAGCATCAGATCTGGCGCGCAAAGGTTACGATAATCTCTTTCCTGCTGATGATTGCCAAGACGCAACAGTGCTATGGCGGCTTCCAATGTGGCATGGACAGATGTCGGTTCAAAAGCCAGCTCAGGGCGGCTTTTCCCCGTATGAGCAAAGCTGACCAGTGTTTGCACGATATGGTTAATGCGTTGTGTGAGCTGATGAATGGCTGTCGCTGTTTCACGCACTAAGGCTGGATCTTCGGCATCATAGTGCAGGTTTTGCACCAGAGAAGAGATGCCGGTGACGGGGTTGCCGATTTCATGGGCTACACCGGCCGCCAGCTGCCCGATAGATGCCAGCCGCTCACGATGCAGCAGATGATCCTCAAGCTGCTGGCGTTCCGTTTGATCTTCAATCAGCAGCACCATACCCGTGTTGGCTTCTTGTTCTAGGCCAACGCTGGCCTTTTGCAAGCGTAGCCACAGCTGGCGCGATCCTGCTTGTACGGCCAGACGATTCAGGGTTTCACTTGGCTGTTGGTAAAAGTCATGCAGAGGATGGCCCCAGGGTGCGGGAAGTTCTTCGAGAGTGAGGCCAAGGACTTCTGCAGCCGTTAGTTGGGTCAGGTGGGCCAGCGCGGCATTCCAGAATTGAATACGTTGCTGCTCATCGAGTGTACACACCCCTATCGGCAAGGAATGCAGTGTATGGCGATGATGGCGGCGTAGTGCATCCAGCTCTTTCGCCATGCCTGTCAGATGGCTTTGGTAGAGTTCTAGCTGCTCTTCGATATAAGGCAGATCGCGTTGGCGGGTGTTGGATTCAACCTGCCAAGGGAGATAACGATCCGTCAGCACCTGCGCCACGCTGGAGCCCATTAAGCCAGAGAGGTTGGCTTGGAGTTGATCGCGTAGCCGCTGCATTGCCAGAGGGCGACGATCCGTGGGTAAAAGACGGAGCTCTTTTAAGGCCTGCTCGACTTCACGTTGGGCGGTATCGGGTCCTAAAGGGGGGGTCAGCAGCTGAATAAAATCGGCACACTGATGGGCGGCAACCACACGTCTTTGTGGCCTGAGCCATAGATTTTGTGAGCACAGGGCGGCGGCTTGTTTCTCTTCCTCGCTGGTGGTACTGATCAAAGAAAAGAAAATAAAGCAGCCGAGGTTGACGGTAATAGAGAGCAACGCCACAGGATACCAATCATCAAAACCCTTCAGCGGCAGCACCCTATCACCCCAGCTGAGCTGATCGATACCCAGCATGAGCGGAAAACCCAGCCCAATACCCCAGACAAGAAAACCAGCAATCAAGCCCAGGCTCAGTCCAAGGCGGTTGGCGCTAGGCCAGTAGAGCAGCGCCAGAACACCAGGGAGAAACTGAAGTGTGGCGATAAAAGCAGACAGGCCAAGCGTGGCCAGATCATGCTGCTCATGCAGCACCAGATAGACCAGATAAGCGGCAAAAATCAGTAGAGCAATGATCAGTCGGCGCATCCACAACAGCCAGTAGTAGATATCCAGTCGCGCTGGTGGGCGATAAAAAGGCAGAACCAGATGATTGAGCAGCATAGGTGCGAGTGCCAGTGTCATCACAATAATGCTGCCGCTGGCTGCCGCAAGGCCAACGATAAAGGAAACCAAAGACCAGCTATGCCCAAAAGACAGGGTGGCGTATTCTGCTGCAAGGTGACTGTCGCTGGCCAGATAAGCCCAGTAGATCACCGGCACAGGCAGTGCCAGCAATAGCAGAAACACCGGCATCGCCCAGCTGGCTTGCAGAAGAGCCGGTTCTGAGGGATTTTCAGCAAAGATAATATGGAAGATATGCGGCATAGAGACAGCTGTTGCGAAAAAGAGCAGCAGCAGGGTGCGCCATTGATGATCCGCCAGCGGGGTGATCGCCGCCTCAAGCTGTTCGCCTTCGACGGCCAACCAGCGCTCGAGTCCGTCGAGTCCACCAAAGATGCCCCAGAGTGCAAAAGCGCCTAGGCTTAAAAAACCGATCAATTTAACCAGCGATTCAAAAGCAATCGCCACCAGCAGGCTCTCATGGCGTTCGCGCAGGGAAATATGCCGCGCCCCAAACAGAATCGCAAACAGGGTGATGACCGCACAGAAAACAAAGGCCAGATGATGGGGCGCAGATTCATTGGTGAGTAAAAAGATGACATCGGCAATCGCCTGAATTTGCATCGCAAATAAAGGCATACTGCCCAGCAGTAAGCCCGCTGCGACCAGCATGCCGATCAGGCGGCTACGATAGCGAAAGGCGAAGAGATCGGCCAGAGAGCTGAGTTGATGGGTGCGGGCTAAACGCAGTAGTGGTAAGAGCAGCAGCGGCGCGAGCACAAAGGCAGCCGAAATCCCAAGGTAGTAGGTGAGAAAGGCATAGCCATAGCGTTCGGCCATGCCAAAGACGCTATAAAAAGCCCAGGCACTGGCATACATCCCGAGTGCCAAAATATAAATGACAGGATGACGAACCAGCTTTTTTGGCAGCCAGCCTTTTTCAGCCACCCACGCGCAGGCAAAGAGCAGCGACAGGTAGCCAACGCCGAGTAAGAAAATCTGGGTCAGAGAGAAATTCAGCATTGCTGGTACTACAAGCGCTCAATACGGCGTTTTTGATCCAGCCATAGGGCCGCACCAATCAGAGCAAGCCAGATCAGATAGGGTTGATACCAGTGGGTTTGCCCCCACTGCGGTTGTAGCCAAGGGAGAAAAAAATAGCTGATGACGACCAGTAGCAGAATCAGGCGGTAGGTATACATAGATCACTCCTTGTGCAACAAGCTGCCCCAAGTTACTCGAGGTGCTGACCAGGAAGCAAGGAGAAGTGTTGACCGCTCGGTAATCGTGTTCGATCCCAGTGCTGTACGGCCAGTGACAGGAGTGCCTCAACCGACAAGCTGGCCCATTCAGCCAGGATGGGCTGGTTCAGATACTCGAGGGCTTGGATGAGATGGGCGCTGGCGCGTGAGGCGCAGATAGCGGGTGCATGGTTTTGCTTGGAGAGCTTTTGCCCCTGAGCATTGATGATCAACGGCAAATGCAGGTAGGTCGGCGGTTTTTGTTCAGGAGCCAGCGCCTGATAGAGAGCCAGCTGCCAGGGTGTGGAATCCAGTAGATCGTAACCGCGCACTAGATGCGTCATTCCGGCTTCAAGATCATCGACCACCACGGCAAGTTGATAGGCCCAGTAGCCATCTCGGCGACGAATGATCGGGTCGCCTATCTCTAAGAAGTTAAAAGCTTGATGCCCTTGGAGCTGATCCTCCCAGCAGAGGAGGCTGTTTTCTTCCAGTGCAAAGCGCCAGGCGGGGGCCAGGTGGGTATGGGGTGGAGGCTGGTGACGGCAATGACCCAGATAGATGGATTGGCCTTGGCGCTGCTTACGGGTGCAATAACAGGGATAGGCACGCCCTTGGGCACGCAGCTGATCCAGCGCGTGTTGATAAGCCTCGTGGCGCTGGCTTTGGTAGACCACTGGGCCATCCCAGGTCAGGCCAAAAGCTTCAAGAGTGAAGAGAATTTGATCAGCAGCACCGGGCATTTCGCGCGGTGGATCGATATCCTCGATGCGGAGCTGCCACTGCCCCTGATGGGTTCGCGCTTCTAGCCAGCTGGCTAAGGCCGTGACCAACGAGCCAAAATGCAGCGGACCAGAAGGCGTGGGGGCAAAGCGCCCCCGATAAGGGAAGGAGAGGGGCTCCATCCCTGAACTTAGCGCCCGATTTGCTTTTCTTTGATTTCAGCGAGGCTTTTGCAATCCACACACAGGGTGGCTGTAGGACGCGCTTCAAGGCGACGCACACCGATCTCAATGCCGCAGGCCTCGCAATAGCCGTAGTCGTCTTCTTCAATCTTATCGAGTGTTTCGTTGATCTTCTTGATCAGCTTGCGCTCACGATCACGCGTACGCAGCTCTAGGCTAAACTCTTCTTCCTGAGTGGCGCGATCAGCAGGATCAGCAAAGTTGGTCGCTTCTTCTTGCAGATGCTGTACGGTACGATCAGCTTCTTCCATCAGCTCTTGTTTCCAATTCAGCAGGATTTGGCGGAAGTGAGCCAGTTGCTTGTCATTCATGTACTCTTCACCCTCAACGAGCCGGTAAGGAGCAATGGACTGATTTTTTTGAGAATTCTGCATTGTATCTGGCATGGCCTTGCCTCATTAGAGTTAGGAGCATCTGAGTTAAGGGCGGTTGGATACGGCGCTTAACTGGCTGCTGGTCAATCAAAAGACTAGCCTATTTACTGGAAATCGAAGCGAATTGCAAGCCTCTGCCCTGCTCGTTTGAGTGCGAGGCTGGGGTCATGAAGGAGAAAAAATGCGCAAAAATCCCCGTTTAAGAAGTCGCCGTACAGGGCATTGGCTCGGCTGCTGTTTGTTGCTCAGCATCAGTGGGTGGCTCTCTGGTTGCCAGGCCTTGCCTTCGCAGACAGCAGCACCATCTGAGATGCTGCAAGGACGTCTTTGGTCGGTTGAGCAGGCTGATTTTGTCAAGATAAGCCAGTTGTTAGCGGAGTTGCCAGCCGGAAGCTGGTTGCTCGTTGGTGAGCAGCATGATCACCCTGAGCATCAGCAGTGGGCGCAGCGCTGGATAGAGGATTTGGCTGCGCAGGGGCGTTTGGGCGCTGTTGCCTTTGAAATGGCACATTACCAGCAGCAGGCGGCATTGGATCGCGCACTGGGTCAAGAGCAGATCACTCCAGAGGCGTTGGAGTGGGTTGCAGCCTGGCCCTGGGATCGTTATCAATCCGTCGTCGAAACCTCATTGCGTTTGGCGCCGCGTGTTGTGGGTGCAGATTTAACCCGCGCGGAGCAGCTTGCTGCTTATCGAGAAGGCGCGCCTCAGGCAGCGCTCAGCCCAGCTCAGGCCGCCGCCTTAGATCAATTGATTGATGAAGGGCATTGTCAACTGCTCCCACCAGAGCGTTTGCCCCAAATGCGTCAGGTGCAGCTGGCGCGAGATCAGCAGATGGCGGCTATTTTATCCACAACCCCTTTGAATGAGCGGATAGGCGTCTTTCTGGCTGGCAGTGTGCATCAGCGGCCTGATTTAGGTGTGCCGCGCTGGTTGGCGGAGGGTGTGCAGAGTGTGACAGTGCGCTTGGTTACCCTTGATGAGCGTACCAGGGCAGAAGCCTATCTAGAGCCAGGTGTGGAGCAGCGTGTCACAGCGGACTATCTGTTGTTTACTGCGCCCCTACCTGCGGCGGATTATTGTGCCGAGTTGCGGGCGCAGTTTCAGTCTACCCATCATTGACATCCTCTCCGGCCTGAAGGCCAAAGATTCCTACGGCGCTCAGGCGTGGCATGGAGCCAGTCCTGAGTCGCTTCGGTAGGTTCCTGCTGATGCTTAGTGCTGCTGAGCGGCCTCACCGAGATGCAGATGGTCACGGATCAGCTTGACGAGTGTCTGGCTGGCGGCCGGAGCATCCGTGTCCACCGTGACGGAGCAGGTGAGCTCTTCGCCTTCCAGTGGCTCATGGGTTTGTAGTTGTAACTCCAGCACCTTCAAGTCGGCCTCGGCGACCTTCTCTCCTTCATCCAGGCGCTTTTTGAGGCGGCGTCTTAAAGTGGCCTCATCGGCTTTCAACGAGATGATCAAGGAGGGGAGTCCTAGGTTCTCTGCTACAGCCAATAGTTGCTGGCGCTGGGCTTTTTTCAGATTGGTGGCATCGAGCGTGACCGGATAGCAGGCACGCAGAGCAAGATCAGCCAACTCGGTTAAACGCTGATAGGTCTGCGCGGTGGCTTCAGCGGTATAGATACCATCGGCCAGCTCGGCATGACTTTTTTGCTGAGGCTTGAGGCCAAAGAGACGCTTGCGCTCGACATCTGAGCGAATACGAATACCACCAAGTTCACGCACGACATTGGTGGTCAGCGTGCTCTTGCCGCTGCCTGAAAAACCGTGGGTGATCATCAGATAAGGCGGATGGAAATCTGTATAGCTTTCGGCAAGATCGGTATAGCTGCGGTATTGACGCAGGATAGAGGCCTTGTCTTCATCATCCAGGCCAGGTTGTGCCAGACGAAAGAGGCCGACCTTGGCGCGAACCAATGCGCGATAGACCTTATAGAAGCAGAGGAGCTGTAAGCCTTGGTAATCACCTGTCTGCTCTAGATAATGATTCAGGGTGATTTGCGCCATGCCTTGGAGGCCGCGATCTTCTAAATCCATCAGCAAGAAAGCCAGATCGCTGATCACATCACACCAGCGAAAAGCGTCATTGAATTCAATGCAGTCAAACGCGAGCACCTGCCCTTGCCAAAGGGTGGTATTGCCTAAATGCAAGTCACCATGACAGGCACACACCTTGCCAGCGGCGCGCCGTTCGATCATCAGATCCTCAAAGCGTGCGAAGGTGTCTTTCGACCAGGCTTCGAGCAGCTCCAATTGCTTCAGGGCGCTGTCATCCTGGAGTAGAGCGCGAATCTGCTCAAAGTTTTGTGCCACCGGTGCCCAGATGGCGGCGGGTGTACCGAGATCCTCGGGTGGGGTGGCTGGTTGCTGCTGAAGATGGAATTCGGCAATTTGATCCGCAAGCTGAATCAGATGCTCTTCACGCAGCTCGCCCCGTTGATGTAATGCATTGAGCAGCTGCTCATCATCAAAACGGCGCATCTTGAGCGCATATTCAAAAGGCGCACTGGCATCTCCCAGCAGGGGCGTACTCATCTCGCCTGAGATGGGGAGGACATCGAGATAAAGCTCAGCTGCCAAGCGCTGGTTGAGCTGCATCTCAAGCTGACAAAAGTGCTGTCGTGCTTCAAGAGTGGAATAGTCAAGAAAACCAAAATTCACCGGCTTTTTGATTTTATAGGCAAAGTCTCCGGCGAGAAAAACCCAAGAGATATGGGTCTCGCGCATCACGACTTGATCCACAGGATGTGGATAGGTGGCGGGTTGCTGCATCGCATGAATTAGGGCTTCAGACACGGGGCTCTCCACTTGGGATCTCAGATCTATCAGGGGCAAGGCGTCCCCAAAGAAGGCCACCCAGTCATCAGTGGCCTTCTTTGGAGATCGCGTTTTTACTAGCTTAGCTTTTTTTCAAGGTGGCAAAAGCTTTTTGTGCGGCTTCAAGGGTCAGTTGCAACTCTTCTTCACCGTGGCAAGAAGACACAAAACCCGCCTCGTAGGCCGAAGGCGCCAGATAGACGCCTTCTTTGAGCATCGCATGGAAGAAGCGGTTAAAGGCCTCGAGGTCGCAGGCCGTGGCAGCATTGAAGTTGTTGACGGATGGCTGATCGGTAAAGAACAGACCGAACATGCCGCCAACGGCCTGAGTGATCACTGGAATACCGGCTTCTGCCGCAGCGGCTTCTAAACCGGCGCAGAGACGGGTCACATAGTCGCTCAGCTGCTGATGAAACCCAGGTGCCTGAATCTTGCGTAAAAGCGCCAGGCCAGCTGCCATCGCAAGCGGATTGCCTGATAGGGTGCCGGCTTGATAGACAGGGCCGAGGGGTGAAAGGTGATCCATGACCTCTTTGCGGCCGCCAAAAGCACCGACGGGGAGTCCCCCACCGACGATCTTGCCCAGTGTGGTCAGATCGGGAGTGACTTGGTAATGGGCCTGCGCACCACCGAGTGCAACACGAAACCCAGTCATCACCTCATCAAAAATCAGCAGCGTGCCATATTGATCGCAGACGCGGCGCAGGGCTTCAAGATAGCCGGGCTGAGGTGGAATGCAGTTCATATTCCCTGCTACAGGCTCAACAATAATACAGGCAATCTCTTGCCCGACTTGGGCGAAGCAGGCTTCTAAGGCGGGGATGTCGTTGTAGGGCAATGTCAGGGTATGCTGGGCAAAATCAGCTGGCACGCCTGGCGAGGTAGGAACACCAAAAGTCAGCGCGCCTGATCCAGCTTTAACCAGCAGCGAATCACTATGGCCGTGGTAGCAGCCTTCAAACTTGAGGATTTTATCTCGCCCAGTATAGCCGCGCGCCAAGCGAATAGCGCTCATGGTGGCTTCAGTACCTGAGTTGACCATGCGCACTTTTTGCATCGAGGGAACGAGCTGGCAGAGGGTTTCGGCCATTTCTGTTTCTAGTGCGGTTGGCGCTCCATAAGACAAGCCCAGCTCAAGGCGTTGGCGTACTGCATCCAGGATATCCTCATCGGCATGGCCGGTAATCATTGGTCCCCAAGAGCCGATATAGTCGATATAGCGCTGGCCGTCTTCATCATACATATAAGCGCCCTTGGCTTTTTGGATAAAGATCGGTGTGCCGCCCACGCCTTTGAAGGCGCGCACAGGTGAGTTGACGCCACCGGGGATCGAATGCTGGGCGCGTTCAAAAAGTTCTGCTGAGCGAGTCATGCTGTACCTCATTAAAAGGAAAAGAATTCGCCTCTTGTAAGGCGTGTTGATATTGCTGCGCCACCTGCTGCGGTTGGGCGGTATTAAATAGACTGTCGCAGACGGCAATCATCTGAGCACCGGCGCGGACCACCTCACCTGCTGTAGCGGGTGTGATGCCACCAATGCCAACCATAGGCAAACCGAATCTGGCCGCCTGCTGAAAGATATCTAGGCTGGCAGGTGGCGCTTCTGGCTTGGTCTGAGAAGGAAAACAGCGCCCAAAGGCGAGGTAGTCGGCCCCTTGATCCAGCGCGCGCTGAGCGAGATCCAAGCTGGCATGGCAGGTCTGGCCGATAATGGCGTGTGGCCCCAAAAGCTGGCGCGCCTGGGTGATAGAGCAATCCTGCTGGCCTAGATGGACGCCATGCGCATCACACGCTTTGGCGAGATAGGGGTCATCGTTGATCAGGAAAATAACATGATACTCACGGCATAACCTAGCGAGCAGACGCGCCTGACGCAGCGCGCGGCTGGCATCCTGATCCTTAGCGCGATACTGCAAGATCTGCACACCGCCTTCAAAGGCGGCTTGGGTGCTGCTTAAAAGAGAGAAATCACTGTGCAGCTGGCGTGCTGAAGTGATGGCATAGAGCCCAGTTAAGCCAGAATTAGTCATTGAAAAAGTCCGTTGTGCGCAGCGGGAGCTTTTGCCCTTGAGTCAGTTGCACACCTTGTTCAAGGCTGTGCCAGGTGAAATCCTGTGCTTGGGTGACGGCTTGGTCCAAGGCCTCGCCACGTGCGAGCAAAGCAGCCAGAGCGGCAGCCAAGGTGCAGCCTGAACCATGATACTCACCCTCAAGGCGAGTCCAGCGGCTGGTCATCACTTGGGAGGTGCCTTGGCGATATAGAAGGTTCTTAACCGTGCGTGTTGGCGCATGGGTGCCAGTGACCAGCACCGCACGGCAGCCACTTTTTAAAATGGCTTTGGCCTGTGCATCCACTTCAGCGTGTTGCGGTGCCAGTTGCGCCAGTTCAGGAATATTGGGGGTGACCACCTGAGCCAAAGGTAGCAGTTGATCGCGCAGGTGATGCAGCTGTTCACGACTTTCCAGCAATCCAGTGCCTGATCCAGAAGCCATGACGGGATCGATCACCAAAGGAAGCTGTGCTTGTTTGAGCCAGTGAGTGATTTCTTTTTGCAGTGCTAGGTTACCCAAAACACCAAGCTTCACCGCGGCAGGTTGGAAGTCTTGTAACAGCAGATCCAGCTGACGTAAAAAATCCACAGGAGATTGAGGCATCAGGCTATCGAAGCGCTCTGTATTTTGTGCAGTGAGGCAGGTCACTAAAGTGAGTGGCCAGGCCCGCATGGCCAAGGCTGCTTGGGCATCGGCAATAATGCCTGCCCCGCCGCTTGGATCATGGCCTCCAATCAGCAAGACGCTGGGATAGCTTTTCTGAAAATGTAAAGGGATACCTGGCTCGATCATGCTGGTTGCTCACCTCAATTACGGATTACCAAGGTTTGATCACCACCAAAAGCACAACGAAGATCAAAATAAAAACAGGCAGCTCGTTAAACACCCGAAACCAGACATGGCTATAGAGATTTTTGTCCTGAGCAAATTGGCGTAGCAGATGACCACACCAGAAGTGATAGCCAATCAGCAGCCCCACCAGCACCAGCTTAATTTGCATCCAAGTTTGGCTTAGATAGCCGCTAAAATTGATGCTCAACAAGCCTACGCCGAGCAAAATAACAACCCACATTGAGGGCGTCATAATGCCGCGATAAAGTTTACGCTCCATGATTTTGAAGCGCGCAGAGCCTTTTTGATCATCTTCTTGCAGTGCCAGAGCGTGGTAAACATACAGGCGTGGTAGATAGAATAAGGCAGCAAACCAGGTCACTACAGCCATGATGTGGAAGGCCTTCATCCATAGATAGCTCATTTTGCTCACTTTATCTGCTAGGGTGAAATCAAGAGCCGACAGGATAACTCAAATCTTGCAGGAAGGGAAAATGCCCAGCTTGGCAGCATACTTACCCATTAAAATTGTGTATTATTTCTGAAATCTTAAGCAGCCGATGGCACAAATTGGTTTGGGAAGGAGAAAAACGTGGTCAAGATAGGCATAGTTGGTGGGACAGGCTACACAGGTGTTGAACTCTTGCGTTTGCTGGCCCAGCACCCGCAGGCCGAGGTGGTGTTGATTACCTCTCGCTCCGATGCGGGGACACGCGTTGAAGACATGTATCCCAATCTGCGTGGTCACTATCCTGATCTTCTTTTCTCTGAGCCCAATGTTGAGCGTATGGGGCAGTGTGATGTCGTTTTCTTTGCCACGCCACATGGTGTAGCGCACAGCATGGCGCAGGCCCTGCTTGATACAGGAACACGGGTGATCGATCTTTCTGCTGACTTTCGTTTGCGCGATGCGGATGAGTGGGCTGAATGGTATGGCCAGCCTCATGGCGCCCCCGAGCTGTTGTCCGAAGCTGTTTATGGCTTGCCAGAGCTTGTTGATCATCAGCGTATTCAGCAGGCACGCTTGATCGCGGTGCCAGGATGCTATCCTACCTCTGTTCAGCTGGGCTTAGCACCACTTTTAGAAGCTGGCTGGATCCACACCGATGGTATTATTGCCGATTGTAAATCAGGTGTGTCGGGTGCAGGTCGAACAGCAAAGCTGGGTTCCTTGCTGTGTGAGGCAGGTGAAAGCATGAAGGCCTATTCAGTCGGTTGTCATCGTCATCACCCTGAAATTACGCAAGGTCTTAGTGATGTGGCTGGGCAAGCCGTAGGGCTGACTTTTGTGCCGCACTTGACTCCGATGATTCGGGGTATTCATTCTACACTCTATGTTCGCTTGACTGCTGACAACCTGAAACGAAATGATGTAGAGATTCAGCAGCTTTATACTGCTCGCTATGACAAGATGCCTTGCGTCGACCTGATGCCCTGGGGTGCTTGTCCAGAAACGCGCAGCGTTCGTGGCAGTAATCTGTGCCGTATTGCACTTCATCGTCCGCAGAATTCGGATCTGCTGGTGATTCTTTCTGTCATTGATAATCTGGTTAAAGGTGCGAGCGGGCAGGCGATTCAAAATATGAATTTGATGTTTGGCTTCGATGAATCTCTTGGGCTGACTGCGCCAGGTTTGATGCCTTGAATACAGATGCCTTGAATAAAGAGGTCAAGGCAAGTCTGGCTTGAATAAACTGGAAGAGAACCAATGAAGAAAGGAACGGGACAAGACGAGCGTCTAGAAATAGTAGCCTATAACCCTTGGCGACGCTTCTTTGCGCGGACTGGCATCTTATTGTTGATGGTTGCCTTAGGCTTGGGTGGTTACTATTACGGTCAATGGTCTATCTGGCATGAGCGTGGCACTGCAGTGATTGAGCGGGATGAGCTTCGGGTGACAACACGCGAGCAGTCGCAGGCGCTGAGAGAACTGCGTCAGCGTGTGCTGGCTGCGGAGAGCGGTAACGCGGTTGATCGTCGTGCTTATCAGGAAGTGCAGCAAACCGTATTGAACCTGAATGCGCGTATTGCCCAGCTTGAAAACGAGCTACACTTCTACCAGCGGGTCATGGCGCCAGATCAGGTAGACCAAGGTCTCAGAATTGATCGCCTCGAGATCCGCCCAACAGCCACAAATCGTGTTTATGATTACCAGTTGGTGATCACTCAGGTAACTGACAATAATACTTTTATAGAAGGGCGAGCCCTGATTAGTCTTGTCGGGGCGCGTGGAGAAACGCAAAATGTGACCTTGCCATTAAAAGATGTTTCTCCAGAAGTGGATGATTTAAGTGTTCGTTTCCGCTTCCGTTTCTTCCAGAATGTAGCTGGACAGATTCATCTACCCGAGGACTTCGAGCCAGAAAAGGTTCGAGTTGTTTTACAATCGACCGGAAGCCGTGCTATGCGCATAGAAACAGAATTTGATTGGTCAAGCCAGGAGGCCTTGTAATGTTTGGAAAAAACGCTCCCGCGGCGAATCACTTTGACACCCTGATTTCCAGCAAAGCTGAGATAGTGGGTGATATCCATTTTTCAGGTGGCCTGCATATCGATGGTCGTGTGCACGGCAATATTATTGCTGATGATGACTCGAAAGCGGTTTTGCGCATTAGTGATAAGGGTCGAGTGGAAGGTGAAGTCTCTGTTCCTCATCTCGTTGTCAATGGCACGATTGTCGGCGATGTTCATTCTTGTGAGCATCTTGAGCTGGCTGCCAAGGCGGTGGTGAAGGGGAATATCTTCTATAACACTGTTGAAATGGTGATGGGTGCACAGGTCGATGGCCGACTCGAGCATCGCTACAAGAGCAGTGGTAAGGGTGGTGAAAAGCCAGTGATGCCTAAGAAGGTCACGCGTGAAAAGCCCAGCCCCTTGTCGGTGGATGCACCTGACACAAAGGTGTTGAACAAGCCTGAGCCAAAAGCTATGCCGCAGGCTGCACCTCAGCCTATTGTCGATAAGAAGCAAGGCTAATACTTGACAGTTTTACTTGGTTAAGGCAGGCTTAGGCCTGTCTATACTGGAGTCGTATTATGTCCTCTGCTGTGAGTTTTACCCCCAAAGCGCTCTTTGTGACGCCTGCTGCGATTAAAAAGCTGAAAACTTTAATCGAAGAAGAGCAGAATCCAGATCTCTTTTTGCGTGTCTATGTGACAGGCGGAGGCTGCTCTGGGTTTCAGTATGGTTTTGGTTTTGCAGAAGAAATTCAAGACGACGATACAGTCATAGAAGAGGAAGGTGCGCGTTTTGTTCTGGACGCGCTCAGCTATCCTTATCTATTGGGCTCGACCTTGGACTACCAAGAAGGGCTGGAGGGTGCGCGCTTTACCTTGACTAATCCCAATGCTTCCAGCACCTGCGGCTGTGGCTCCTCCTTCTCCATCTAAGTCTTCGCTGTTTTGGTGAATTCCCTCTTCTGATCTTTGCTGCTGCAACGCGCTCTGGCTAGAGCCAAGAGCGTGCTCGGCCTGGGCAAAGCTGTCCCAAGGGTACTGGATGCTGGGCTCCTGTCACGGCGGGTAGGTTGGCATTGTGTCCATTCAAGAAGGCAAAGGCCAGCCATGCAAAAGCCAAGGCTTCCATTTGATCTTCAGCGATCCCTAGGGCGCGAGAGGATTGGCAGAGGCGAGGGGCGAGGTGTTCCTTCAAGCGCTGCATTAAAAAGTGATTTTTGGCACCGCCGCCAGCGATAAAGATGCCGCTTTGGGCTTCGGGGTCAAGCTGATGGATGGCCTGGCTCAGCGTCAGGCAAGTCAGCTCGACCAAGGTCGCCATCACGCTCGCTGGATCAAGCGAAGCCAATCTACTTTTGCCAATTTTATTTTCTAGCCAAGTCAGGTTGAACTTCTCTCTGCCGGTGCTTTTGGGCGGAGGGGCACGAAAGTAGGGATCATCTATTAATTCATGCAACAGCTCTGTATCACATGTCGCGCTGGCAGCATAGCGCCCATCTTGGTCGTAGTTTCCTAATCCTAAATACTGATACCAGCTATCGAGTAATGTATTGGCTGGGCCAGTATCAAATCCAAGGCACTCTTTCTTATTCGGTAGCCAAGTGATGTTGGCGATGCCGCCAAGGTTGACGAGGATGCGCGAGTTCTCTGCGCTTGCACAATAGGCAAGATGAAATGCGGGGACCAGTGGTGCGCCCTGTCCTCCTGCAGCAAGATCACGCTGACGAAAACCATAAACAATATGCTGGCCGGTACGCTCTGCAATGAGTGCGGGATTCAGCATTTGCAGAGAGAAGCCCAGCTCGGGCCGATGCTCCAGTGTCTGTCCGTGGCATCCTGCTGCGATCAACTGGCTGTTATCGGGTAGCTGCAGACAGAGTTTTTCTAAGTGCTCGGCATAAAAAAGAGACAGGGCTTGCTCTGTTCGCGCCCAGGTCGTGAAGTCGATCTGTGATGCTGCCACCAATTGACTCAGCTCTTCTCTCAAGTTCTGTGGAAAAGGGGCAAAAGCATGATGCAGCAGCGTGAATCCTGTGTCATCAAAGCTGGCCAGTACACCATCGATACCATCTAGGCTGGTGCCTGTCATGAGTCCTGCGTAGACAGATCGCATCAGTGACCTCTGACGAAGAAAATGAATAGTAGGTATAATCTTGGCTGGTTCCTTAATCCTTTGGATTAAGCACAGCTGAGAGCTTAAAGCCCAGCGATAGAAAGTGAAAGGGTAAAGCATGACTAACCAAGAAGCGACACTGGCCATCATTAAAAGAGGTGTGCATGAGGTTTTAGTTGAAGACGAGTTAAAGGCAAAGCTGGCCTTAGGGCGGCCTTTGCTCGTTAAAGCGGGTTTTGATCCGACAGCGCCTGATTTACATCTCGGACATACGGTGCTGATTAACAAGCTGCGCCAATTGCAGGATCTGGGGCATCAGGTTTTGTTCTTAATAGGTGATTTCACCGGTCGTATCGGTGACCCTTCAGGAAAAAGCGTAACGCGCAAGCCGCTGACAGAAGAGCAGGTCATGCAAAATGCGCAGACCTATAAAGAGCAGGTCTTTAAAATTCTTGATCCAGCGAAAACCCGTGTTGTCTTTAACTCTGAATGGATGGGCGCAATGAGCGCGGCACAGCTGATCGGTTTGGCTGCCCAGTCTACTGTTGCGCGGATGCTGGAGCGGGATGATTTTGAGAAGCGCTATAAGGGTAATCAGCCGATCGCGATTCATGAGTTTCTCTACCCGCTGATCCAGGGTTATGACTCGGTTGCCTTGCAGGCGGATATTGAAATGGGCGGCACAGATCAGAAGTTTAATCTGCTGATGGGTCGTGAGCTGCAAAAAAGCCAAGGCATGGAGCCTCAGGTGGTTATCACCGTTCCCTTGCTGGAAGGTCTGGATGGCGTGCAAAAAATGTCCAAGTCCCTGGGCAACTACGTTGGCATCGATGAAGCACCGGGTGTGATGTTTAATAAACTTGTCTCTATGCCTGATAGTTTAATGTGGCGCTACTTTGAGCTGCTCTCTTTCCGAAGCCTGGAAGAGATTGAAGGTCTGAAGCGTGATGTCGAGCAGGGAGCGAACCCGCGTGATATCAAAATCCTGCTGGCGCGTGAGTTGATCGAGCGCTTTCATGGCGCAGAAGCGGCGGCTACTGCACACAAGTCGGCAGGCAACCGTTTGGCTGAGGGTGAGTTGCCAGAAGATCTTCCAGAGGTCGTGCTTGAGTTGGGCGCAGATGAGGATTTGCCTATTGTCGCCGTGATTAATCGTGCTGGCTTGACGAGCAATAGCGCACAAGCCAAAGATGCGGTGAAGCGTGGCGCGGTGAAGGTGGATCATCAGGTAGTAGATGAAGAATGTCGTCTCGCCAAAGGCACAGAGCAAGTGATTCAGGTGGGTAAGAAGAAGTATGCTCGGGTGCGCTTAAGCTAGTTTGTCATTTTTTTACAAAAAGGGGTTGCGCTTTAAAAATAGATCCCTATAATACGCAGCTCTTGTGAAGGCGACCTCGGAAACGCGGTTGGATAGAAGCCTTGGCAAGAGTTGCAAGGTTTTGTTTTTTCTCGGGTTTTTAGAAGT
>NZ_JBANFI010000009.1:0-54042 GCF_045055655.1 Marinospirillum alkalitolerans
GCTTGTACAAAAAAGAGAAAAAGAAGAGACCAGCTGAGAAGTATTAATTCTGGAAGATAAAGTTAGTGAACAGCACTTCATCCACTAAAGGTGCACCAACCTGCGTTTCTAACACATGGCGGAGATCATCACGCAACTGCTGACGTATGCGCTCTTGTCCACGCGGTGTCACCACATTGTTTTCGCTTTGGCGTGAAAGATTCATCACTACAGTGTTACGCACCAAAGGTAAATTATCCTCGATCACCTGCGCATTGCGCACACCGGTCACCATCAGCGTCATATCCACCTTCACATACTTGAGCCGTCCTGGACCACCATAGTTAGTCACAAAGGGGCTAATCGGTACGTAGATGACTTCACCTGAGTTGGCCAAGGTCGGCAGGGGGGCCAGTAGCAAGCTTAAAGCCAGTAACAGGTAAATGACACGTAACCGCATAGACTGTTTCCCTCTCACGCTAAATTATTCTTGGCGCCAGTGTATAAACTTCCTTTAAACAACACCAGCGCAACACACAAAGAGTTGTAAAAAAGACGGTTTGAGATACTGACTTCTCTTACTGTGTCACATGGACCCTTCAGTTTTGATACGGATCAAGCACCACCTGATTCACCCTAATCATGCCAGCTTTGTGATCCGAGACAAACCAAAAGATCATACCATCTAACGACTGGTGTTTAGTCTAGACTAATTCCCAAATTACTGACGCCTTGATTCATGGCCAGATTTTTAATCTCACGCACCAAAGGGCTAAAAGGCCGCTCCAACTGCTGTATCTGATGCAGCAGCTCATCTTGAAAATCCTGCTCATCTTCCATCAAAGGATGATGACGTATCCACTGCTTGGCCTCTTCTAATGTCATGCCTTCTGGACAGAGCTGCTCCAAATAATGGCGCACAGTAGCACGCGAGAGCTTGCTGGCATCCACGGCAGTCTCGGTTTGCGGCATCACGGCTTCATCGAGCACTAATTCTAAGCCTGTCGCTGCATCTAAGGCAGGATAGACACCATAGAGGTGAGTGGCCTCAGGATCAGGAAGCAAAGCGGGGAGCTTTTCTTGCTGCACAGGCCAGTTAATCCGTGATTGCGGACTGATCACCCCTTCCCAAGCCAAGGCCAGCAGCTGTTTAAACGCGGGTCCATGCTCGCTGCCAGTGACTTCAGCAAAGAGCAGATAGTTAGGGGCGGCACGCTGCGCTAGGGCCGTTGCCCAGATCTGCTGTTGAAAGGGCTGCAACTCACGCAGCTGTTGATAAAAAGATGGGCGGGCTGAATCCTGCATCCTAAGCCTCCCAACCTTCAGCCAGATGCTGATCTTTCAAGCGCACATAGTTGGCCGCTGAATAGCTGAAAAAACGGCGCTCTTTTTCTGAGATAGGACGCAGTTGACGCGCTGGATTACCAGCATAGACATAGCCGGATTCAAGTGTTTTTCCTGGCGGCACCAGTGCGCCAGCGGCAATAATGACCTCGCTTTCGACTCGCACGCCATCCATCACGATCGCGCCCATCCCCACCAGCACTCGGTCAGCAATCTGGCAGCCGTGCAGGATCGCCTTGTGCCCAATCGTCACTTCTGCTCCGATCTCCAGAGGATAGCCATCAGGATTAAAATCACTGGCATGGGTAATATGCAACACCGCGCCGTCTTGAACGCTGGTACGCGCACCGATACGTATGCGATGCATATCACCTCGGATCACGGCCAGTGGCCATACCGAGGCATCGTCGCCGAGTACAACATCGCCCAGCACGATCGCGCTGGGATCAACAAAAACACGCGCGCCCAGATCAGGTTGATGCTGTTGATAGGTTCTGATGGTCATAATACGCCCCAAAATGTCAGCACAGAAGTCAGTAGCAATAAGCCAGTTAAAGGAATCGCCAGTTTGGCCGTCATCCGCCGCCATAGCAGGTAAAAGGTTTCAGATCCACCGATCGCAGCACGAATATCGGCCACAGGCACAATATAAACGGCAAAGATGGCGATCAGTAAACCGCCCAAAGGCAAGAAGATATCGGTTGGGATGCTGGTCAACAAACCAAAGAGGTTCTTCTCTGCAAAAACACCCCCTAAAAAGCCCAGCGGGTAGACTTCAGCCATCACGTTAAAGGACAAGGCCGCAAGGCTGCCTAAAATCCAGACCCCTAATCCGATGACCGCCGTACCACGCAAGCGTGACCAGCCACGATCCTTCAACATCGCAACCAGCGGCTCGGCCAGGTTGATCGAACTGGTCCAGGTTGCCAGTAAAAGCAGCAGGAAAAAGCCGAGGCTCAGCAGATGACTCAGGGGAAGTTCACTAAAGGCAATCGGCAGGGTAATAAACATCAAACCTGGCCCACTGGTGGGCTCGAGTTGGTGGCTAAAAACCAAAGCAAAAATCGCGATACCCGCCAACAAGGCCACCCCAACATCCAGAAGTGCGACCACCACCGCTGCACGGGGTAGGCTTTGATCTTCGGGCATATAAGCACCATAGGCCATCAAGGCACAAGCGCCCACAGCCAGCGTAAAAAAGGCCTGCCCCATCGCATCCAGCACCACCTTCCAACTCACGGCATTAAAATCAGGCAAAAACAAATAGCGCATCGCTTCAGCAAAACCTGGTGTGGTGACAGCATAGGCCGCCAAAAGTAAAAGCAGCAGATATAAGAGGGGCATCAAATAGGTGTTCAGACGCTCCAGCCCTTGATTCACACCCGCCGCAACGACACCGAGGGTCAGCAGTAGGAAGAGGGTGTGACACAGCAGCATCAAGCCTGGATTGCTCATCAACTGGCCAAAAGCCCCGGCAATCACTTCAGGGCTTTGCTGAGCCAAGCTGCCATCGACGCTCTTAACCAGATAAGCCAAAGACCAGCCAGAAACCATGCTGTAAAAAGACAGGATTAAAAACAGGGTGAGGCCACCAAAAACCGCCAGATAACGCCACTGCGGCCGAGCACCCGCACCTTGCGCCAAACGCATCAGTGCCTGCATAGGTCCTGCTCGTCCAGCGCGGCCAAGGCCAATCTCAGCGATCATGATCGGCAGACCGATCACCAGCATAAAAAACAGGTACAGCAGTAGAAAAACACTCCCGCCATTTTCCCCAGTCAGATAGGGGAAACGCCAGATATTACCCAGTCCGACAGCGGCACCGGTGACGGCAAAGATAAAGGCTCGGTTCGAGCTCCACGCTTCTAACACTGGGTGATTCATAGTCAACCTACTGGATCAGTCAAGGAGTAAAGACAAAAAAAGGCCTGACAGGATCAGGCCGGAACTCTTGGCTAGCTTAACCTGTCTGAGTTTTTTTGTCAGTGTTTACACTGCCTATTCGTTATCTCTGATTTGCAATTCCGATCGACTGCCCCCATTCATCTATAACATCTTGGTGCGCTCTGTATGCATCCAGCACACAGCTCGATAAGCCACTCATCCCACCGACCTAATGGAGTGTATTGATGTCCAGCCCACAACCGCTGATTCAACTCACTGAGTTCCCCGATTTTACCCGTATCACCCCTGAGCAGATTGAACCCGCTGTTGATCACTGGCTGGCAGCAGCACGCGCCCAAGTCGAGCAGGTGATCCAGCAGGCACACCCTAGCTGGGAAAGCGCTATTCAGCCACTACAAGAAAGCGCCGATCAGCTGAGTCGCGCCTGGTCAGTCGTCAGCCATTTGAATAGCGTGTGCAATACACCTGAGCTGCGCACAGCCTACCAAGCCTGTTTGCCCAAGCTCTCTGCCTATTCAACCTGGTTTAATCAGCATCCTGAGCTCTATCGCCTCTATCAGCAGGTTGCGCAGCAGGCCGATCTCCATCCAGATCAACAGCAAGCCTTGCGCCTGAACTTACGCGATTTCCAACTCAGCGGGATCGATCTACCACCACAGCAGCAAACTCGTTTTGCCGACATCCAGCAACGCCTGTCAGAACTGAGCAATCAGTTTTCCAATCAGGTTCTGGATGCAACCCAAGCTTGGCAAAAACACATTACGGATGAAACCCTGTTAGCTGGCCTACCTGAATCTGCCCGCCAATCTGCCGCAGCAGCAGCGCAGGCTAAGGGATTAGAAGGCTGGCTGTTGACGCTCGACTTCCCCAGTTTTTATCCGGTCATGACCTATGCTGATCATCGCCCCTTGCGTGAAGAGGTCTACACTGCCTATGTCACGCGGGCCTCAGATCAAGGCCCAGATGCGGGTCGTTGGGATAATGCACCTTTGATCGAAGAAATTCTGGCCTTGCGCCAAGAAAAGGCTGAACTACTGGGCTTTAAAAACTATGCCGATTACTCGATTGCTCGCAAGATGGCCCCCACGAGCGAGGCGGTGATCGATTTTCTGCAACAACTGGCCCAACAAGCACGACCTCAAGCCCTGCAGGATATGGCTGAGCTGCAAGCCTTTGCACAACAGCAGGGACAGGATCAACTGCAAGCCTGGGATGTGGGCTACTTTGCAGAGAAACTCCGTCAACAGCGCTATGCCCTCAATCAGGAAGAACTCAAGCCCTGGTTTGCCGCACCCCAGGTGGTGCAAGGCCTGCTGCGGATCAGCAGTCGTTTATTTGGCATCACCTTCAGCCCCGCCACTGAAATGCCAGTCTGGCACCCTGATGTGCAGGCTTTTCATATTGAACGTGAGGGTGAGCGCATCGCGAGCTTTTATCTGGATCTCTATGCGCGCGAAGGCAAGCGCGGTGGGGCCTGGATGGCGGACCTCGCCACTCGCCGTGAACGCGCCGATGGCAGCGTGCAAAAGCCGATCGCTTTCTTAACCTGTAACTTCACCCCCCCGATTGGCAATCAAGTGAGCCTGTTGACCCATCAAGAAGTGACCACCTTGTTCCATGAGTTTGGGCATGGCCTACACCACCTGCTCACCCAGGTCACCGTACCGGATGTAGCGGGGATCAATGGCGTGGCCTGGGATGCGGTAGAGCTGCCGAGCCAGTTTATGGAAAACTTCTGCTGGGAACGTGAAGGGCTGGATGAAATTGCCGCGCATCAAGAAACCGGGGCCCCGCTGCCGCAGGACTTATTTGATAAGCTTCTGGCAGCGAAGAACTTTCAATCAGCCATGCAGATGATGCGCCAGCTGGAGTTTTCTCTGTTTGACTTCCGTCTGCACCAGCAGCTGCCTGCGCCAGATCGCCATCAGGTTCAGGCTCTGCTCGATCAGATTCGTGCAACAGTCAGCGTCGTGCCCGCAACGCCTTTTAATCGCTTCCAAAACAGCTTTAGTCATATCTTTGCTGGTGGCTATGCCGCAGGCTATTACAGCTACAAATGGGCAGAAGTTCTCTCAGCGGATGCCTTTAGTGCTTTTGAAGAAGAAGGGATATTGAATTCGGCCACGGGGCAGCGTTTTATGGAGTCGATCCTTGAACGCGGTGGCGCAGAAGAGGCGATGACGCTATTTGTACGCTTTCGTGGTCGTGAACCTCAGATAGAGGCTTTATTGCGCCACAATGGGATACAGGCTGCGACTGAGCTCAGCAGATAAGGTGTGACGAATCTCTTGCTAAAAAAGACAAGTCACCACAAAAGAAAAGGGCGTCATCGACGCCCTTTTTGATGCTGCAAGAAGCCCTGTCTTGCTTAGTGATCACAGCTCGGCATGGGTGCCAACTCAATACTGACATCGACCACATTACAAGCACCTGGGCGCAGCACAAAACTGCCAAACTCGGTGATATGATCACTGGCATCTTCTTCGCTGCCAATTTCTAGTGAAAAACTCTGACCACTCAGATGCTCAGGAGCCAGCACCAGACTGACAGGCAGTCCCTCATCCCAACAGAGTTGTATCTCGGCCAGCTCAGGCAGTTCAATGCGCTCACCTGTCGGTGTGAGACCAAATAAACGGGGTTGTTGGCTCATGGCCTTGTCCTCTTTGAATAAATCGCGAGTGTACACCCCACAAAGGTCGATTGAGAAGACCTCTTATTTCAACCTTGAAAGGCGAGGCATTAATTCGTGAGGTCTGGGATCTCAAAAAGCGCAGCAGGCAAGGAGGTTTTTGGCTGGGCATGAGGGCGCGCAAAGTAATAGCCTTGCACCAGCATCACCCCAAGACGAGCAAGGCAAGACAGCTCTAGAGCGGTTTCCACGCCTTCAGCAATGACCTGCGTACCCAGCGCCTGAGCCGTATTCAGAATAAAGCGCACAAAATGCTCTTTCACTGGATCTTGATGTATCCCTTGCACAAAATGTCGATCGATCTTCACAAAATCAGGCCGCAACTCGGACCACATAATCAAGCCAGAATAACCACTGCCCAAATCATCAAGCGCCACTTGAAACCCCATATCTCGATAATGGCGTATCGCTTGACGCATCAACACATAGTCTTCTGTTGGCTGCTGCTCAGTAAGTTCAATCACCACTTGATGCGCCTGCAAACCTAAGGCTTGTACCCATGCCAAGGTCCGCCCCGGCTGGTGTTCTTTTTGAATCAGCAGATCAGGGGAGATATTGATAAACAAGCGTCCAGGTAAGCTTTGACGCGCAAAGCCTTTCAGCGCCTGCTCACGGCTTAGGTTTTCTAAATCCACCAGCAAGCCTTGCTCACGCGCGAGCTTAAACAGCGGTGTCGGTGCAAAGAGTCGGGTGTGCTGCGGCCCACGGCTTAAAGCCTCCCAAGCAAAAATACGCTGACTGGGCAGATGGACCAAGGGTTGGTAAACACTGGTGAGATGGCGTTGTCTTAATAACTGCTTTAATAGATCGATGTCTTGCTGCGTCTGCTCTGGTGCGCTTCGATCCGCGCCGCCTAAGTCCATATTGGGCGCAGCATCAGACCCTGCCCATTCGGACTGACCCCATCCAGCAACGCCTAAGTGCTGGTTATCCATCATTTTTCCTCGCCCACTTCAATAAACTTTTCTTAAAGGGGCATTCTCTGACAGGCCAGTGACAACTTTATGACAGCCTCAACCACAGCCGCTCATCTGCACCCAATCCCATCAGGTTTTAGGCGTATAGAGTCCGCGACGGCCCGCCACCCAGCAGGCAATCCAGCAAACAAACAAGGCAAAAAGAGCAATATCCAGCCCAAACAACTCTATTGCCAGCACACTGGAAGCCCAAGGAGTGCGTGTCGCAGCGGCAAACACACCGACCAACCCCAAAGCTGCCATAGCACTGACAGGTAACGCCATCCACTGGGCAAAACTATTGCCTAAGGTCGCCCCCATCACAAACAGAGGGGTCACTTCGCCGCCTTTAAAGCTGCTGCCAAGTGACAAGAGAGTCAAGCCAAACTTGCCGAGACTGTCCCACCAAGGCAGGGTCTGATCAAAAGCAGCACTGAGGAGCGGCAGACTCAGGCCCAAATAAGCCTCACCTCCCAGCGTCATCACCAACAGCACCAGCAGGCTGCCGCCCAGCACAGGTCGCAGCGGCGGAAAATGAATCGAGCGTTGCATCCAGCCTGCCAACCCCTGACAAGCCAGTAAAAACAAACGCGCAAAAAGACCAAAGCCGAGCGCCGCAACAAGGAGCTGCCCCCAAAGCCAGACTGTCCAGCTACCAAAAAGATGCACTGCTTCATGAGGATGCGTCGCTCCCCAGGCTTGGGCCACCTGATCTGCCCCCCAAGCACTTAACAAGCAGGCGATGAGGGTCAGGCCCTCAAAACGCCGCCGATAGGCGATCTCGAGTGCAAAGATTGCAGCCGCCCAAGGGGTGCCGAAAACAGCGCCAAACCCAGCACTGATGCCCATCAACATCAAGCGACGTCGATCCATCGCCGTCCAGACACGACCCAAACGCAGCTGATCAGCAACGGCACCGCCCATCTGCAAGGCCGTGCCCTCGCGCCCAACTGAGGCCCCAAAAAGATGCGACACCAAGGTGCCACCCAGAATCAGTGGTAGCATCCGCAGCGGCACCGGCTTTGAGGCCACGGGTGCGCCTTCATCGGCTTTGCGCAGCAAAAGATGATGGCCAGCCTCAACCTCTCCCCCCCAGCGCCAGTACACCCAGCTCACCAGACCACCCGCCAAGGGCAGCAGCCAGAGCAGCCAAGGGTGCGCCAAACGCTGAGCTGTGACGGCCTCTAAAGACCAAAGAAAAAAAGCGCCACAGCTACCCACCAGCAGCACCAATAGCAACCAGACGGCCAGCCAATGTAAGCCAGCCTTTATTCTTGACATCTCTTTTTTCCTTTCTTTGCGCGCTGGTGGTTGACTCGGCCCAGCATGGCACCCCAGCATGACATCGCCTATCAAGGCACGATAAAGCTAGGTTGCGTTGGTTAAGCGCGCATCAATCAACAGATTACGTGGTGACAAGCCAGGTTCACAAAAGCAGCTCAGCTGGACCTGATAACCCGCCTCTTGGAGAAACAAGACATAATCCAAAAGCATCCAGATTTCTAAGGGACGACGAAACTGATGCCGCACCAGTTCATCACGCTGTACTTCAGCATAGCGTTGCTGCCCTTGAGCCCACCAAGCATCCCAATCAACCTCAGCAGGCAAAACCAGCTGCTGCTGCTCTGCCGCCCAAGCACAAAAGGCTGCAAAGCCTAAGCGCAATTGCTTGACTGAACAGGATACCAAAGGCTGGTAGGCCTTGTCCTGAGTCAACTGCTGGCGCAAGGCATCATAGCCCAAGCGCCAAACATTGAGGCAATGACGCTGCCGTGTGACACGATCAGGCGCCGTCACCGTTTCTTGCACAGCCAAGCGCATCTGCAAGGGCGTTAAAGCCGACAAGGCCGAAGCCTGCGTGGCCTGAGCCAAGGGCTGCCAATGGTGCGCCTGAGTCAAATGATAACAACAAGGCACCAGGCTAATACGCGGCTGGCGCGCCGCCACGGCTTGACGCAACAAGTGACGATGCAGATCGCCACAGGCATGCAAAGCAACACAATGCTGATCTCGCGGCCAAAAAATCGAATCTGCCTGCAAGGCCAATACATCTTGTTGCTCTAGTCTGACCTGCCTCTGATCTGGACACTGGGTGGCCTCAATCCATGCGGTACCCCGTGCCACTAAAGCCGCATCCTCTTCTAGCGCCAGCACAGGCTGACCACTGGCTTTAGCCAGGGTGCGTGCCAAATGCCCTGCACCAGAACACCAATCCACCAAAGGCCGTGTATAGGGCTGCAACTGAGCAGCTAAACATCCTGCTTGGTGACGTTTACGCTCTGGCATATGGGGCGCTTGCACCTCACTGAGCGTCAAAGCCTGAGCTTGAGACCTCTTCAGCGTCAAGGCTTCTAAAGGCGGCAGCGGTGGTGGCAAAAGCGACGACCGATAGCCAGCCAACCACGGCTGCGCCGCAGCCTGATCAGCCGCCAAGGCCAGGTAATCCTCCTCTGACAGCCCACGCACAGCAGCGAATAAATCTGGAGCCAGCGGCGCCCAAGGCGGCTTAGGCGTGTAAAAAGGGACAGGCTGCCAAAAATCAGCATGATGGCTCAGCCAAGCATCGAGCTGCTGCCAGCTGGCAAGGGTCGTTGTGAAGTTCATAGTCTTTGATGGTTGATTGCTTGAATGAAAGCCGACTTCAGCTCAGCGGCACCCAAAGCTTGAGGCTTGATGGAGTCTTTGCAAGGCCAGCAGTGGCTCTGTCATCTGGGGGCGGAGGCTTGCTGATCCGTTGGGCTGGATAGCCGCCAAGGGGAGTATAAGGCGCGGTGCTCTGAGTGACTAGGGCGCTGATCACGTCTTGCTGACGAACCAATAATTAGTTAGACTGACTAACTATAAATCTTGACACAGGAGAAAGCAATGCCCCTAGAACACAGCCTACAGCGTTTGGAGTGGCACCTTTGGCACCAGTGGCGTGAGCAAGCCAGACAAACCGAGCACCTCGAACTGACAAGCAGCGAACTGCAATATCTGTATACGCTGCTGGCTTGGGACGAAACCGGTCTGCGCCTCACTGAGCTGGCTGAATGCATGCAAGTCAGCAAGGCTTCTGCCAGCAGCATGACACGCAAATTAGAAGAACGCGGCTACCTCTACCGCGAGGCTTGTCCTGAGGATGCGCGTGCCACCCTCTTATACCCCAGTGACAAGACCTGCCAGCTCAAAGAAAAAGAGCCGTTGATTTACCAGTCTGCCGTCACCCATTTTGAACAGGCGCTGTCCGCCGAAGAACTGGCCCAGCTAACACAACTCCTTGAGCGTGCCTGCACCGGACTGGATTTAGGCCCTTTGGTGCCTCCCAGCCTGACGCAGCGCCCCTATACCAGCACCTAAACTCCACTTTTTACATGAGTAGAAGATGAACCTACATACAGCCCCTGTCAGCCGGGCCTTTTGGCACTACACCCTGCCTTCCATCGCCGCACTGATGGTCAGCGGCACTTACCAGATCGTGGATGGTATTTTCGTAGGCCACTTTATTGGCGGTGAAGGCCTCGCGGCAATTAGCCTTGCCTGGCCCTTGGTGGGTGTTTTACTGGCAGCAGGGATGATGATTGGCATCGGCACAGGCGCCCATATGTCGATGATGCTTGGTGCGCGTGATCCAGAAGGCGCGCGCCGGTATTTGGCGCAAAGTTTTTTGTTGCTGCTGCTGTTCAGCCTGGTCTTGGGCAGCCTGCTGTTTACCTTCAGCGGTGCATTCTTGCGCGCTCAAGGCGCAGAGGGCGAGGCTCTTGCTTTTGGGCAGGTCTATCTGAACTGGCTTTTAAAGGGTACGCCGATCGTCCTCGCCAGTATCGTTTTTCCTCTGCTGGTTCGTAATGCAGGTGCACCACGGCTGGCCACGCTGGCGATGGGCATCGGCGCCATCAGCAATATTCTGCTGGATGCGCTCTTTATTGGATGGCTGGGCTATGGCTTAGAAGGGGCTGCTTTGGCCACACTCCTTGGTGAGCTGATTTCTGTCGCCTTGTGCCTTGGATATCTATTTAGTCGTCGCAGTCAGCTCCCGATCAGCTGGCGCCAACTGCGCTGGGAGAGCAAGCGGGCCGGACGCCTGTTACAAACCGGCTTCTCGAGTATGCTGATGTATCTTTATCTGAGCTTTTCTATCGTGCTGCATAACGCACTGCTACTCCACTATGGCAGTAGCGTCCATGTCGCCGCCTATAGCATCGCCGGTTACTTGATGACCTTCTACTATTTGATGGCCGAAGGGGTCGCCGGTGGTTTACAGCCGATTAGCAGCTTCTATCATGGTGCAGGCCGCAGCGCACAGATTAAAGCCGCCTATCGCCTGGCGATCGCCTTTGTCCTGAGCACAGGGCTGGCATTTTTGCTCGCTATCCAAATTTCACCGCACTTTTTCGCCCAGTTTTTTATCCATTCTGGCGATACAGCATTAATGCAGATTACCGAACAAGCACTGCGGCTCTTTTTGCTCGGCTTATTTTTGGATGGATTTTTAGTCGTCACGGCAACCTGGTTTCAATCTCTGGGCTTAGCGCGCCCCGCCACCTTGATCACCCTTGGCAACATGGCCATTCAGGTGCCATTTTTATTCCTGCTGCCTCAATGGCTCGGCATCAATGGCGTCTGGCTCGCCCTGCCCTTATCAAACCTGGTGCTTGTGTTGCTGGTTTTACTGCTGGTCAGGCATCAATGGCGACGCCTCTCTCAACCCCAGCGTCTTGCGCCAGCTCAGGACACGCCACCTCACTAAAACCTCTTCTTGACTCTCTCCACACAAGATGGGCGTCTTGTCATGTTGACGACATCTTGTGTGACTAGACTCTCATTGCTGCATTATTCTTATACACAAGCTGAACTTCTGGATGCTAGGATGCACTAAGTAAAAGGCAAAGATTCTTGAGTTCTGCTGTAAAAGGAGGTCAATATGCAAATGAGTCAAGTCAAAAGACGGATCAAGTCTGACCCCAACGCGACCAGTGCCATTATTAGCCATGCGGGAAGTCGCTTGTACGTCGTTCATATTTATGTGGATGGTGAAGTCCACCTGCTCACCAACTGGCGGGGTCGCCCGCGTGTTTTTCGTAGCCTGGATGAAGCCAAACAAGAACTACACAGCCAAGGCCTTCCCTGTCAGGGTTTAAGCCTGTCTGTTCCTCAGGATGAAGTCTTGGGCCGCCAAGCTGATCAAGATCCTGGCTTTCAAGGTCTCAGCCGTGCCGTGATTCCACTGGGCTAGTCTCTATCGCGCAGCGAACTTCTCGCTGCGCTCTTGCTTCTCCTGCGGCCAGCCTCACCTATACATAAGTTATACGATCTAGACGCCCTTTCTGCTAGACTGGTCTCCATCTTAAGTTCACCTGTTGTGGAGCCCAATGATGGAAGCAGCGCACACCCCGCACCAACGTCCTCCTTTTGCCGTGTTGATGGTCAACCTTGGTACACCAGATGCCCCGACACCTGATGCAGTCCGTCGCTACCTTGCTGAATTTTTATGGGATCGACGTGTCGTTGATCTAGCGCGTCCACTCTGGTGGTTAATTCTGAACGGCATCATTCTGCGCACACGGCCTAGACGCGTTGCCAAAAATTACCAAGAGGTCTGGACAGAAGAAGGCTCCCCACTGCTGGCAATCAGCCGTCAGCAACAACGCGGTCTGGCTGCCTCTTTAAAGCAGGCGACAGGACAAGATATTCCAGTGGTCCTCGCCATGACCTATGGCAACCCTTCCATGGAAGCCGCAGGGCGCGAGCTGCGCCAACTGGGGGCAGAGCGCATTCTTGTGCTGCCTATGTACCCCCAGTTTTCCGCTACCACCACCGCAGCCGCTTTTGATCGACTCGCTGCCAGTTTGAAACACTGCCCCCATTGGCCAGAGCTGCGCTATATCCGCGATTATCACCAGCATCCTGCCTATATCGAGGCACTGGCCAACTCGGTACGCCAAGCCGAGGCTAAGCGCGGCGCACCCTTTGAAAAACTGGTGATGTCTTTTCATGGTATCCCTCAACGCTATGCTGCACAGGGAGATCCCTACCCGCGCCATTGCCAAGCCACGGCTGAGGCCTTGGCACAAGCCTTAGGACGTCAACCAGATCAGTGGTTACTGACCTTTCAATCGCGCTTTGGCAAAGAACCCTGGCTGCAACCCTATACCGATGCAAGCATGCAGCAGCTGGGCGAACAGCAGCTCCAATCGCTTGGCGTCATCTGCCCTGGATTTAGTGCCGATTGTCTTGAAACCCTAGAAGAAATCGCCGGCGAAAACTGCGAAATTTATGAACAGGCCGGTGGTCATGGGTTTCACTATATTCCAGCTCTCAATGCTGCACCTGAACACCTCTCGATGCTCACTCAGCTGGTCTTGGAACAAAGCCAAGGTTGGATGCCACCACTGAATGCGCCTCTGAGCGTGCAATAAACCCATCCCAAAGAGTGTGGCGTTTTGTCACACTCTTGTGTTTTTCTCTCTTATTTAATCAAGGTGCGCTGCCAGCAGGGCGCTTGATCGGTTTTTCTTGTCGCGCAAAACCTAGTGTATTAGTCTAGATTAATCTGAAATCCCTTTTTGTGAGGAAATCTGAATTATGCAGCTCGCTGTGCTCTCGGGCTTCCTTTTGGCAGCCCTCACTCCCTTTTTGAGCAGTGTCTTTCACCAGCGACTTGGCTGGTTGATTGCGCTTCTGCCCGCCGGTCTGGCGATCTGGTTTGCCAGCTTCTTGCCGCAGATGCTCGCCGGTGAGGTCATTATTCATGAATGGGCGTGGATTCCCGGTCTGGATATTTCGCTGACTTTCGTCCTCGATGGCCTCTCCTTCCTTTTTGCGATGCTGATCACGGTGATCGGCAGCTTTGTGTTCCTTTATGCCAGTGAATATCTGAAAGGACATCAGGACTTGCACCGTTTTTATATGGTGCTGCTGGCCTTTATGGCTTCGATGCTGGGGCTGGTTCTCTCCGATAGCCTGATCACCCTGTTTGTCTTCTGGGAACTCACCAGTATTACCTCCTATCTGCTGATCGGTTTTAATCACCACGAAGCTTCTGCCCGTAAGGCCGCACTGCAAGGCTTGATCATTACCGTCGGTGGTGGTCTGGCCCTGCTGGCAGGGATGGTCATGCTGGCCATGATCGGGGGTAGCTACTCGATTCAGACGCTGCTGACCCAGGGTGAGGTGATTCAAAACCATCCTCTGTATCTTGCTGCCTTGTTGTGTTTGCTTGGTGGTGCTTTTACCAAATCAGCCCAGTTCCCCTTCCACTTCTGGCTCCCCAATGCCATGGCAGCGCCAACACCAGTCAGCTCCTATCTGCACTCGGCCACGATGGTCAAGGCGGGAGTCTATCTGCTCGCTCGCCTCTCTCCTTCCCTCGGCGGTACAGAGGCGTGGCAGTTTATTCTGCCTTTGTTTGGAGCGACCACCATGTTTGTTGGCGCATTTATGGGCCTGCGCAGCACCGGAATCAAAAAACTGCTGGCCTACTCCACACTGATGGCGCTCGGTACCCTGACATTACTGCTTGGTATCGGCACTGAAACCGCCATGATTGCCTTTGCTGCCTTCTTGCTCGGCCACTCCTTGTATAAAGGCGCGCTGTTTATGATCGCTGGTGCAGTGGATCATTCAACGGGCACCAAAGAAGTACCTGAACTCGGCGGACTGCGTAAAGCCATGCCCATCACCGCCGCTGCGGCCTTCATCGCGGGTCTCTCTTTAGCCGGATTACCACCTCTGTTTGGTTTTATCGCTAAAGAAATGATGCTCGAAGCTGTACTCGAAGGCTCTCAGCTGCTCACCTACACCTTGATTCTGGCCGTGGCTTCGGCAATGCTGGGGATCGCCATTGCTGGTGTTGTCGCGATCAAGCCCTTCTTTGGCGAGCTGAAAAAAACGCCTCACACACCGCATGAAGCTCACTGGCCGATGCTGGCCGGTCCTGTTGTGCTGGCAGGCCTCTCACTCTTCTTTGGTCTCTTTCCTCAATTCGCTGGCAGCCTGCTCGTACAAGGCGCGGCCAGCAGCGTTGCTGGGCAACCGCTTGAGGTCAGCCTCTATCTGTGGCATGGCGTCAATCTACCGTTGATTTTATCGATTTGTAGCTTGATTGTCGGTGCACTGCTCTTCTGGCGCTGGGATGCCTATCGTCGTCTGATTGCCGTTTTGGATCCAATGATTGCCCGTGGTCCAGAAGCTGGCTACTTCAAGTTTATGGATGGCATGGTCAAAACCGCTGAATGGCAAACCCGTGTGCTGCAAAATGGCTCGATGCGCAACTATCTGAGTGTCATTTTGATGTCCTTCACCCTGCTGGTTGGCTACACCCTGTTTGCCCGTTATCAGATGCACTGGAACTGGGTTCTGGACTTCCAGTGGCATGAACTGATTATCGCGGGTCTCTTGATTGCAGCCACTTTTATTGCCTGTAGCACACGTTCGCGCTTAGGCGCGGTGGCAGCGATGGGTGTCGTGGGCTTCGCCGTGGCCCTGATTTTCATCCTCTTCAGCGCACCCGATCTTGGCATCACTCAGGTGCTGGTCGAAACGCTGACGGTGATGCTGCTGGTGCTGGTGCTCTTCCGCCTGCCCAGCTTTGTCAGCCTCTCGACACCGATGCAGCGTGCACGCGATATCGGCGTGGCGCTGCTGACTGGTGGTCTGATGACACTGCTGATCATGATCACCATTGACGTGCAGCTCTTCCCCAGCATCTCTGAATATATGGTCGCCAATAGCCAGCCGCTGGCCTATGGCCGCAATATCGTCAACGTGATTCTGGTTGACTACCGTGCTCTGGATACACTGGGCGAGATTTTTGTACTGGCACTGGCCGCTTTGGGTGTCTACGCGATGATCAAGCTTCATCCCGAGACAGATCCAGGAGCCAACACCCTTGCAGGCAGCCTGGTGCTTCCTGAGCCCAAGATCGAGACGCAGCAGTCTTCTGCTGCCGCCCAGACTGTTTCTGCTGAGCCAGCTTCGAAGGAGTCCGCCGTATGATGAAGCCAGGTACCCTGATCCTCTATGCAGCCGCCCGCTTTTTGATGCCGCTGCAATTGATCTTCTCCGTGTTTTTGCTGCTGCGCGGCCATGATGAACCCGGCGGTGGCTTTATTGCCGGACTGGTCGCTGCCGCAGCCTTCACCCTCTATCTTTTTGCCTTTGGCTCAGAGCTGACGCGTGATTTGATGCGCATTGATCCACGCACTCTGATTGGCTGGGGGCTGGTCATCGGCACTCTGTCCGCGTTTCCGGCGCTGCTCAATGGAGAGCCTTTGCTCACCGCACAATGGTGGCCAATTCTGCTGCCAGGCGGTGTCGAGGTGAAGCTCTCAACCCCGCTGATTTTTGATCTTGGGGTCTACTTTGCTGTGATCGGTACGGTGATGACCTTTGTTGTCGCCTTGGCTGAATCTGAACAAGTTTAAGGAGTAATCATGGAACCCATAATGGCCCTGGTCGTTGGGCTCATGTATGCCGCAGCCATCTATATGATGCTCAGACGCAGCATTGCCAAACTCGTTATTGGACTGATGCTGCTGTCCAATGCCGCTAACCTGCTGATTTTTACTTCAGCAGGCATGACTCGCTCAGCCCCGCCTTTGATTCCAGAAGGCGCGATGGCACCTGAAGGTATCGTGGCTGACCCGCTGCCTCAAGCCTTGATTCTGACCGCCATCGTGATTGCCTTTGGTGTACTGGCCTTCTCGGTGGTGCTGATTCACCGCGCCTATGAAATCGTGAAAACAGACGATCTTGATCAAATGAAGGAAACTGATTCATGACCCTGGTGGCTCTCCCTATTTTTATTCCGCTCTTATGCGGTGCCCTCTCCCTTGTGACCTGGCGCAGTAGTCTGCTCCAGCGCTGGATTGCGGTTTTGGGCACGGCAGCTTTACTGGTTGCCAGTGTTTATCTGCTGCTGGCTGTGCGTGCAGAAGGCCATCTGGTCATTTATATGGGCCAGTGGGCCGCACCCTTCGGGATTACGCTGGTGGCCGATCTGCTGAGTGCGATCATGGTGGTACTCACGGGTATGATGGGTCTGGGTGTGGCCATCTACTCTCTGGCTACCACCTCTGAAACCTATGAGCGCTTTGGCTACTTCCCGCTGATGCACCTGCTGTTAGCCGGTGTCGCTGGCTCCTTCCTGACTGGGGACGTGTTTAACCTCTACGTGTGGTTTGAGGTGATGCTGGTGGCCTCCTTTGCGCTGCTGATTTTGGGTAGTGAGCGCTCACAAATGGAAGGTGCTATCAAGTATGTCACACTGAACTTGGTCTCCTCGGCGATCTTCCTCAGCGCGATTGGTCTGCTCTATGGTTTGGTGGGCACACTGAACATGGCAGATATTGCAGTCAAGCTGGCTGAGGTAGAATCAACCGGCATGGTAGATGTCATCGCGGTGATGTTTATGGTGGCCTTTGGCATTAAGGCAGGGGCCTTCCCGCTGTTCTTCTGGTTGCCTGCCTCCTACCACACGCCACCAGTGGCCGTTTCAGCCCTCTTTGCTGGCCTGCTGACCAAGGTCGGGGTCTATGCGCTGTTTCGCTTCTTCACGCTGATTTTCAACCAAAGCCCAGATTTCACTCATGAAATCCTTCTCTGGGGCGCAGGGTTGACGATGCTGACCGGCGTTTTAGGTGCGGCGGCGCAGTTTGAATTCCGCCGGATTCTGTCCTTTCACATTATCAGCCAGATTGGCTATATGATGATGGGGCTCGCCCTCTACACGCCCTTGGCGATTATTGGTGGTGTGTTCTATATCACTCACCATATTATCGTCAAAACCAATCTGTTCCTGATCAGTGGTGTCGCCCATCGTCTCCTGGGTTCCTATGATCTGAAAAAGCTAGGTGGCTTGTATAAAGAGCGTCCTCTGCTGGCGATCCTGTTCCTGATTCCCGCCTTCTCACTGGCTGGCTTGCCGCCCTTATCCGGCTTCTTTGCCAAGTTCATTATCATTCGTGCCGGTATAGAAGCTGAGGCTTGGGTCATTACCTTTGTCGCACTGCTGGTGGGCATGCTGACCCTCTACTCGATGACCAAAATCTGGGCTGAAGCCTTCTGGAAACCAGTACCTGAGGGTATCAGCACCGATAAGTTGACTGGCAAGGTCAAGGACTCCGGTCTGGTGTATCTGTACATTCCGATTGTGCTGCTGGCGATCTGCACCCTGCTGATCGGTCTCTATGGCCAGCCCATCTATGAACTGGCGGAAGCATCGGCCCAGCAACTGCTGAATCCTGCTGGTTATATTGAAGCCGTACTCGGTGGAGGTGCACAATGATTGCATTTATGTGGAACCTGCTGCTGGCCCTGATTTGGGTCGTGCTGACAGGGGCCTTCAACGGCTATAACTTCCTACTCGGCTTTTTACTTGGCTATGTTGCGCTGTCGATTTTGCAGCGCCATATTCCAATCCTGAATGGCTATTCACGACGCCTGCCTAATCTCATTCGCTTTGCTGGCTTCTTTTTTGTCGAGCTGGTCAAGGCCAATATGAAGGTGGCTTATGATGTGATGACCCCCATCTGGTATATGAAGCCAGGGGTGATTGCTCTGCCGCTGGAAGCCAAAACTGACTTAGAAATCACGCTCGTTGCTAACCTGATCTCTCTGACCCCAGGCACACTCAGCCTGGATGTGTCGGATGATCGTCGTGTTCTGTTTATCCATGCGATGTTTATGGAAGATGAGCAGGCACTGCGTCAAGAGTTGAAGGAAATGGAACGCCGTGCGTTGGAGATTCTCAGATGAACCTAGTGTTAACACTCACTTTCCTGATTATGAGCCTCGCCATGGTGGTGGTTTTTATCCGCCTGGTGAAAGGGCCAAGCCTACCTGATCGTGTAGTCGCGCTGGAGCTGATCGCCTCCATTATGGTGGGCATGATTGGTGTTCATGCCATTTATACTCAATCGAGTAGTTTTATTGATGTCGCGGTCGTGATGGCCCTCACCGCCTTCCTCGCCGCTATAGGTTTTGCACGCTTTGTTGAAAAAGGGGGCCAGCGCGATGATTGAATGGATCATTATGTTCTTACTGCTGTTTAGCAGTCTCTTTATGCTGTTGGCAGCCCTCGGGATTTTGCGTCTACCTGATCTGCCAACACGCATGCATGCCAGTACCAAGGCTGGAGCGCTGGGTGCCATCTTGGTAATGACGGCAGCAGCTCTCTTTTTTAGTGATTCACTGGTGGTCACCAAGGCCATCGCGGTGATTCTGTTTATCCTGATTACCGCACCGATTGCCGCTCATGCGATTGGTCGCGCAGGTTACTTTGTTGGTGTGCCAATGTGGGAAGGCAGTGTTAAGGATGAGTTGCAGGCCAACTATGATCCTAAAACACACCGCCTGCTCAGCGGCCTGGAAACCGCCGAAGAACTAGAGATCTACCGCAAGAATCTCGATATCAAGCCGCGCATCAAACCCAAGCGCAAAAGAAACAGTGATTTCTGATCTGCCCAGCCGCTCTTAATGAGCGGCTTTTTTTATTTCTTCTCGGACAGTGCAGCAGCAGAATTGGCGCCAGCTATAACAGGATAAGCTAGCGCGCGAGGAGAGGCTCCAGAGGCACCTAGTGTTGATAGAGCGCCTTGAGCTGATCAATGGCGGCAACTTCTTCATCGATCTGATCCATCGTCTCCGTCATCTGGCCGATCGTCTGAATACTCTTCTCCACCTCAACAGAAGTGGTCTGCGATGCCTCGGCAAGCTGCTGCATTTCATCGCTGAGTTGCTGCGCGCTTTCAGTAATACTCTGCATCGCAGTTTCAGTCTGCGCCAGCGTCGCTTCAATCGAGCTGATCGCAGCCGTCACCCCGTGAATGGTGGTGCCCGTTTCATCAAGGCTTTTCTGTGTATTCTGCGAGAGCTGGCGCACCTCATCGGCCACGACAGCAAATCCACGCCCTGCCTCTCCAGCACGCGCTGCCTCAATCGCCGCGTTTAAGGCCAGCAGGTTGGTTTGATCCGCAATGCCCGAGATGACCTTCAAAACAGACAAAACCTGCTCTGAGCTGGCTTGTAGACTCGTCACCTTTGACTGGAGTTGATCACGCTGGGCTGTCTGGCCCTCAATCACATCTGAAAAGGCCTGAAACTGCGCTTGCATCCGATCCAAGGCCGCCCCTGTTGTTTGAGCGTAGCTGGCCACATGATCAAAGCTATGGACCATCGAGCGCAGCAGTGGACGATACTCCGTCAGCTGTTCTACTAAGGCAGCCTGCACGCGATTAATCTGCTCTTGGCTTTGCATCTTGGCTTCAAGAAAGTAGAGGCGGAACTGGCTATAGTGAATCGGAAACTGATCAACATAGGCATCGCGAAAACCCACTCCATCCGGCACTTGATACAGCAGCAAGGCAGTCAGCGTTTGATTCATATGCACGCCAAGAATTTCGCCAAAGGTTGAAAAACCCGCCACGGTCAGATCAGCAAAGCCTGGCATACGCTGGAGCTGGTCAGCATTATTCAGCCGGCGCAAAATGCAATCATTGGCCAGCATGGCAAAGGGCTGAACCGAATGCGCCGCCAGCTGCTGCTGAAAAGCCGCTTGCGTGGTAGCGACAAAATCCTTGGCTTTCACCAGATACAAACGGTCGCCAAAGCTGAGGTCACAGAAGAACTGGATAGACTGGTCTTGAATCGCGGCCACAGAACGAATAAACAACTCACCGCCGATCTCAACCGCAAAGGAATAGCCGGCCAGCTTGGCTTGCAAATCCTGAGGTGAGCAGCGCAGTTGCTCACACAAATAGGCCACTGGACTGACAACACGTGTGCTTTGATCTGGCATCACGCTATGCACAAGACGCGCTGTTTCGTTCGATTCAGCCACGATAAAGGACAGAGGGGTCTTTTCAAAATTATGTGTTTTCAGCAGGCTATAACGGATCTGGGGTGCCAGCTGCACAAACACCACCACCGCTTGATGATGAGCAACCTCTTGGCCGTTATGCACCAAAGCCTGCTGGAAATCCAGCTTGCCACCGGCAGAGCCACCAATGAAGTAACAGGGAAAGCGCTCGCTGGCATAGAGCGCCTGCATAAAAAAGCTCTCACTGCTGGTCAAGCCATCAATAAAGGTCAGCGCCAGCGTCTGGTGAAAATCAACATCAAAGGGCAAACGCAGCTTGTTCAGTTCGGTCTTAATGGCCTCGACGCGTTGCTGACGAGTCAAGCGCGGCTGACCAGCCAGAATATCTTCGCAATGCAAAGGCACTGAGGCCAGATGCACCTGCGCAAACACCTGATCACTGTAGCTTTGCAGCACGATATTATCCCAGGCCTGATCAGCAGGATGGTAAAGCTGGCTGGTGCAAGAACTCAGCTCCCCTGCCGTCATCACACTGACCAGCTCTTCTGCAAAGGGCATCGCCTGCTTAAGCTGTGCAACGGTTCTTTCAAAATCAAGATGCGGCGAGATAAACGCCAGCACCAGCTTGGTCTTGGCCTGATCAAACTGCAGCGCCTGCAAGCGGGATGCACTGATCTCGCGACTGCTGATCTGCAGTACCTTGATCGGCTGTGCCTCGGGCTGGGATGCTGCTCTTTTTTTGAACCAAGACATAAGGCTGACTCCATGTAATATTCATCTTAATCAACGATGAATATACCGCAGCCAAGCCGCAACGCAACCGCTCAAACAGATGTTTTTTCTACCTCAATCTAGCAAAATCAATTTTTTGGCTAGCCCAGGGTGAAAAGAAAGCAACTTTCACCGAGCAAGGCCAGCTTGGCAGAAAGCTGGCGTGAGGTTAGCCCAGTCGCATCCACCCCAACCGCCTTGCGTATCGCGAGGCTTAAGGCGCGTAAGGCCAATCAGCCGCATCAACACTATATAAAGGTGTCACCTTATGCTCAGCAGCCCAACGCTGGGTAAACTGCCCCTGTGGATCATAGGTGGCGGCCTGCTTGGCCAGATCAAAACGACGCAAACCTCGCGGATCGGCCCCCACGCCAGCCAGATACTGCCAATTGCCCCAGTTACTGGCTGGATCATAGTCGATCAGCTGCTGCTCAAACCAAGCCGCACCATAGCGCCAATCGATTTGCAGCTCATTCACCAAGCAGCTGGCCACTAGTTGGCGGCCTCGATTCGACATCCAGCCAATCTGTTTGAGCTGCTGCATGCAGGCATTCACCAGCGGCCAAGGGGTTTCTCCTTCACACCAGGCCTTAAAACGCTGCGGATAAAAGCTGGTCAGTGGTGCGCGGCCCTGAATTCCGCCAAAGTGAAATAAGGCCGCACCATGACGCAAAGCATAGAGCTGAAAATACTCTCGCCATAACAGCTCAAAATAGATCCAGTAGGTGGATTCATTCGCCCCCTGTTCCGCTTCATAGCAGCGCAAGGCCTGCAAGATCTGCCGTGGTGATAGGCTGCCTAACGCCAGCCAAGGAGAAAAGTGCGTTGAGGTGTACACCCCATCCAAAGCATTGCGTGTTTGCTTATACTGTTGGGCCGCGCCACTGGCAAAGTAGGCGGCCATCCAAGCCTGTGCGCCCTGCTCACCCGCCCAAGTATCAACAAGCTTGGATTCGGCCCTGCCATGACGCAGAAAATCTGGCCACTGCACTTCTTCACTGGCGGGTAACTGAAAACGCGTGTCAATTGGAGTCAGCCGCAAGGCGCTTAATTGCTCAGAATGCAGATGCGGTGCTTCAGGCAGCGACGCCACTGCGGGGACGGGTGGGCTGACCGGGAGCGCTTCAACACAACGGCGAAACTGGGTAAAGGTGGGAGGAAGATCCGCCAAGTCAAAAGGCAGCGCCTGCAACGACCACAGACGCTGCACAGCCTGGCTATAAAAGCGCACTTCTGGATGGGCTTGCTGCCAGGCGTGCCAAGCGCGGCTCTCTTCATCTGCAACTGGCTCGCTCATCCACACACTGCTGACCGAGCAGGCTTCCAATAAGGGACGCAAGCTGGTGCGCCAAGGTGCGCTGAGCAGGTAGAGCTGTTGCTGTGGCGGCAGGCGGGCTTGAAAGGCACGCAAATGTGCGGCCAACCAGGCCTGTCGATGTGCACCCAAACGACGCTGCGTCTGGGCCGAAGCGTGCAGCCAAGCTGGATCGAGCAGATAGACGAGAAGCAGCCGATCACACTGCGCTGCGGCTTGCTGAAGCAAGACATGATCCGAAAGACGCATATCCTGAGTCAGCAGTAGCAGGCCGGTTTTTGCCATAAAAGAGCCCTCATAGGTCACAGAGATGGTGAGTTCAACCCCGCACCATTTAAGCAGAGCTCATCTCTGCTGTCAGTGATTCCGTGATGGCTCTATCAGCTGGCTTTATTCACTGCTCTGCTCTTGATTCACGGCGCCCTCTTTATTCCCCAATCGACCCTGTTGCGCGCGCGCCGCTTCTTGAGTGGCCTGCCCAAAGGTGCCTTCACGCGCCTGAAGGCGTGCATGAAGTGCCGCCTTAGCCAGCATCTGCGCACTCACCGGTGCAGAGATAAAGAGAAACAAGGTGACCAGCAGCTCATGCACACTAAAACTGCTCTCCGCTCGCGTAAAGTAAAGCATCGAGGCAATCAGTAAGGAGCCAATACCTAAAGTCGTGGCCTTGGTCGGCCCATGTAAGCGCATATAAAAATCAGGCAGGCGTGCCAGGCCAATGGAGCCAATCAGCATAAAGCCGCCACCCAGCAGAATAAAAAAAGCGATCAGATAATCAAACACAGGCTGTTCCTCTCAGTCGACGAGGCGGTTATTCAATAATATCGCCACGCAGCAGGTATTTGCACAAGGCGGAGGTCGTCACAAATCCCAGCAGGGCGATCAACAGCGCCGCTTCAAAATACAAGGGTGATCCTAAAGAAAGCCCCAAGAGCAGAATCAGCGCCAGACTATTAATGCAGAGGGTATCAAGCGCCAAAATTCGATCGACCATCGAAGGTCCAGCCAATAAGCGCCCCAGATTAAGCAGCAGCGCAAGACAAATCAGCGCACAGGCCACATAGATCACCGCATTTAGCATCCAAAAATCTCCTGCAAAGGCCGCTCATAGCGTGTCTTAATGGTTTCGATCAGCAGCGCTTGATCCTCGACATGCAAAGCATGCACATAAAGGCAAGAGCGATCCGTCGAGAACTCACAGCTCACCGTACCCGGCGTCATCGACACGGTCATGGCCAGTAACGACAGCGGCACATCACCTTGCAAATCTAAAGGCACAGCAATGAAGGCTGGCTGCAACACATCCAAGCGCCCCAGCACCAACCGCGCAACATGCAGATTGGCGGTGACGATGTCATAGAGCACAAGCAAGAAATAGCCCAAGGCACGCAGGGGTTTTCTGACCTTGGGTTGTGGGTTTTGCAAGCCCCGCACCACGAGCGGAATACAAAGCGCTAAGGCCGCACCCAGCAGCAAGTGCGCAGGAGCGAGGGTATTATTGAGCAGTAACCACATCACAAACAGCAGCAGGCTATGTACTGGCATAGGCAGCCAGCGAAAACGAGGTTGAGTCAGCATCCGACCTCCTAAGTCTCTGACCAGATCAAAGGCTGAGGCGCAACAAACAGGGCTTCAGCGGCCAGAAAAGTGAATTCATACAAGGGCTCAGCAAAGATCACCATCAAGGGTGAACAGGCTAAAAGCAGCAGAATGGCCGCCAGCTGCGTCCAGTGCATCCGCGGTGCCTGCGTCTCGCTTGCAGACTGGAGACTCGCCTCAGCACGCCAAAAGAGGCTCGAACCAGCGCGACTAAAAGTGATGATCAGCGCCAAACTGCCCAGCAGTATCCAAGGCCAGATCCACAGTCCATGGCTCACACTGGCTTGCAGCAACAGCAGCTTGCCCATAAAGCCCGAGAAGGGCGGCAGGCCGATTGCCACCAAGGCGGCCACAAAGAACAAACCACCCAACCAAACAGGCTGACGGACCGCCGGCCCTGCCTGTAAAGCATCCTGACCGCGCTGCTGTAGGATCACATCAGCCAGCAGGAACAAAGCAGCACTGATCAGTGTGGAATGCACCAGATAATAAAGCGCAGCCCCTAGCGCCTCAGGTGTCTGCAAGGCCGCAGCGAACACCAGCGTACCGACAGAAAGTAAAATACTATAGGCCACCAGGCGTCTTAACTGCTGGCTTGCTAACAAGCCCACAATCGCAGCCACCAGCGTTAATCCGGCCAAGGGCCATAGCCAAGGCTGCACCAATCCCGCCAGATCACCGGCAGCAGGGCCAAATAGCTGGGTATGAACCCGATAGATCGAATAGAGCCCCACCTTGGTCATTATCGCAAATAACGCGGCCACCGGCGCACTGGCGGCCGAATAGGTGGCAGCCAGCCAAAAATGCAAGGGCAAAAGCGCCGCCTTCAGCGCAAACACCGCCAACAGCAGCAAACCCGCAGCCTTGACTAAAGGCTGTTGATCTTCACTGACCTGCTGCACCCGCACCGCCAAATCAGGCAGACTCAAGCTACCCAGCGTAGCGTAGAGCAAGCCCAGCGCCAGCAGAAACAAGCTCGATCCAACCAGGTTTAAAATGACATAATGCACACCAACGCGTGCCCGCTCACGCCCGCCACCATGCATCAGCAAGGCATAGGAGGCCATCAGCAAAATCTCAAAAAAAACAAACAGGTTAAAGATATCGGCGGTTAAAAAGGCGCCCTGAATCCCGGCGACTTGAAACATCACCAGCGGATAAAAGTAGCTACCTGTCTTATCTTCACCTGCACAGGCATAGAGCAGCACAGCCAAGGTCAAGAGGCTGGTTAAGACCAGCATCAGGCTCGCCAGCCGATCAAGATAAAACAAGATGCCATAAGGCGGAGCCCAGCCACCCAGCGCATAGTAACTGGCACCTTGCTGATGGGTGGTCACCAGCAGCACAAGGCTCACCGCCAACAGCAAGACACTGCTGACCAGTACCAGATTACGCCGCCGCGTGTTCGAGCGAGCAAAAGGCAGCAACAACAGACTGCCGGTCAAAAAAGGCAACACCACCGGAGCCAGCATCAAATGCACCATCATGACTGGCGATCCTCAGCAGCAGCCTGACCATCGACCTGATCACTGCCCTGATCCACATAGGCACGAATCGCCAAGACCAGCACAAAGGCCGTCATCGCAAAGCCAATCACGATCGCGGTGAGGACCAAGGCTTGAGGCAAGGGGTCCGCCATTGTCGGCGTGGCCTCCAGTACCGCCGATGCACGCAGAGTCAGACGTCCGCTGGAGAAGAGAAAAAGGTTCACGGCGTAGGACAAGAGCGTGATTCCCAGCACAACCGGAAAGGTGCGCGCACGCAGTACCAAAAACACACCGCAAGCGGTCAGTAAACCAACACAAAAAGAAAAGAGGGCTTCCATCTAGCGGACTCCTTGAATCACATTAGCCGGATCGAGCTTACCCAGATGGGCCAGTATCATCAGCGTTGCCCCAACCACCGTCAGGTACACACCCAGATCAAATAACATCGCGCTGGCCAGCTCAAAAGAGCCAATCAACGGCAGGTGGAAATAATCAAACCAAGAAGTTAAGAAGGCTTGATCAAACAATAAGCTACCCAAACCAGTCGACAGCGCGATCAGCAGACCACCACCAATCATCCACTGATAATTCAAATGCAAGCGCTCTTTGACCCATAGGATGCCATGGGCAATATACTGCTGCGTCAAGGCGATGGCCGTAATCAGGCCGGCAATGAATCCGCCCCCAGGCTGATTATGTCCACGCAGGAAGATATAAACAGAAACCAGCAAGGCCAAAGGCAGCAAGCTTTGTGATACGGTTGCCAGCAGCATGGGATAGCGCTCTTGCGCCCACGCATAGCCGAGCGGTGATTGCGTTGGGAGCGTCGGTTTTAATCCCGTCAGCAGTTTATAGATACCCAGTGCGGCAATACCCAGCACCGCGATTTCACCCAGCGTATCCGTGCCTCGAAAATCGACCAGAATCACGTTGACCACATTGGTGCCGCCCCCACCTGAGTAGCTGTTCTCCAGAAAGTAACCTGAGATCGACTCAAAAGGACGGGTGATCATCGCAAAGTTCAGCGTTCCGACCACCGCACCCACACTTCCCGCAAGAGCCAGATCACGCCATATCCGCCAAGGAGCAGACTCTGCACGCCCTTGCTGAGGCAAGAAATACAGGGCGAGTAAGAACAGAATCATCGTCACTACTTCAACCGAAATCTGCGTTAACGCCAGATCTGGGGCTGAAAAACGCACAAAGGCCAGCGACACCATCAATCCCACCAAAGACAGGGTGAGCAAGGCCAGCAAGCGCTGATGATGCACCACCACTGTCGCCAGCGCCCCAAGGCTGAGCAAGAGAGCCACCACCCAGCTGACGCCATCAATCGGCTGTAAGGGCTGCTGCGCCAAGGGCAGGCTCAGTGTCGCGATGGGCTGCGCCAGCAGCAGCAAAACGCCAATCAGCATCCACGCCAGATAACGCTGTAAGGAGGCATTTTCTAAGCGCTGATGCCAAAGTTGTGCCCGCTTGACCAAGCCTTGTATGCCCGCCTCAAAGACCAGCTTGGCATCCAGATCTGGCGTGCGCTCACGAAAAGCAAAGAGGCGCTGACGCGTCATAAAGATCAGCGTTCCTATCAAAAAAGCCAGCAGGCTCAAACCCAGCGGCCAGTTCATACCATGCCATAAAGCCAGATGGGGCGAGCTGAGTTCAGGCTGCGCGGTGATCACGGCCAACATCACCAAAGGCTCGGCCAACTGCGCTGGAAAGAGCCCGAGCGCTAAGCACAAGAGCGCCAGCAGTGCGACAGGCAGGAGCATCATCCTCGGTGGTTCATGAGGCGTGGTGGGCAGTGGCCCCATCGGACCCGCAAAAAAAACGCCATAGGCAAAGCGGACCGAATAGGCCACCGACAAGGCCGCACCTCCAGTCACCAGAACGGGCAGCAACCAGCTCAGACTGCCCCACTGGGTTTGGTTCAGTGCTTCAGTAAGCAGCATCTCTTTGGAGATAAAACCATTCAAGGGTGGTACCCCCGCCATGGCTGCCGCAGCAATCAACGAGAAGGTGGCCGTCAAAGGCAGGGCGCTGGATAAGCCGCGCAGAACACGCAGATCTCGTGTGCCCGTTTCATGGTCGATAATGCCCGCGCTCATAAATAACGCCGCTTTAAAGAGCGCATGATTCAGCAGATGAAACAAGGCAGCAACCAGTGCCAGCTGGGTATTCAACCCCATCAACAGGGTGATCAAACCCAAGTGACTCAAGGTCGAGTAGGCCATCAGCCCCTTCAAATCGGTTTTGAACAGGGCCAGATAAGCCCCTAGCAGCAAGGTCGTTAACCCTGCACTGGTGAGTAACCACCCCCAAAGTTCTGTTCCCGCTAAAAGAGGATAAAAGCGCGCCAACAAAAAAAGCCCCGCCTTTACCATGGTCGCTGAATGCAGATAGGCACTCACGGGTGTCGGTGCAGCCATCGCGTGAGGGAGCCAAAAATGAAAAGGAAATTGCGCAGACTTGGTGAAGGCCCCAATCAGTACCAGCACCAAAGCCAGCGGATACAAGGCCTGCTCGCGGATCAGATCACCACTGGCCAGCCACACACTGAGTTCATAGCTGCCCACCCAATGCCCGATCAACAGCAGACCCGCCAACAGCGCCAAGCCACCCGTCCCAGTGACCGTCAGAGCCATCCGTGCTCCTTTACGCGCCGCACTCTGCTGAAACCAAAAGCCGATCAGTAAAAAAGAGCTGATACTGGTCAGCTCCCAGAAAAACCATAGCTGAATCACGTTGCCGGATAACACGATACCCAGCATCGCACTCATAAAGAGCAGCAAATAGCTGTAAAAAAGTCCCAGATTATCTTTCTGCGCCAGGTAATAGCGTGCATACAACAGAACTAAAAGACCAATGCCCAGAATCAAGAGTGCAAATAACAGGCTCAAACCATCCAGATAAAAAGTCCAGTTCAACCCGATGCGAGGTAACCAGCTATAGGTAGCGAGGATGGGACCTTCGGCCAGTAAAGTTGGCCACTGATTGAGTAGCAACAACAAGGCGCTGCAGGGTGCCAGTGCACTCAATGAAGCGCACCAGCCACGCGACCTTTTCATCAATACCAGTGGAACCAGCGTGCCCAGCAAAGGCAGCAGCAAAATCCACATCAAAGCCATAGCAAAGATTCCTAATGAGGATAAGAAGTAGCAAGAGAAGTCAAAAAAGAAGAGGACAAGATGTCGATGACACGCTGGCCCTGGCTCGCGCCTTGGTCAGACGAGCAGCCGGTTTTATACCTTTTGGATGAGTAAAAGTCTATTGCTCCCTTTGTCGCACTTGACTCATAGCCCAGTCAACTCAACCAGGCCGTTTGCGATCAAGGGATCAAAAAAGGCGGGCTAGCAAAGCTGTCACCGCTGTTTCAACACGCAGGATGCGCTCACCAAGCTGCACAGGCGTAAAGCCTGCTGCGACCAGCTGATCTATCTCGTAATCCACAAACCCCCCTTCTGGCCCGATGGCCAAGGTGACAGGTTCAGTCAAGCCGCGCGGGCAAGCAGCATAAGGACCAGGATGGGCCACCAGGCGCAAAGAACCCTGGCTCAAGGCTGGTAACTGATCCTCAACAAAAGGCTTGAAGCGTGTTTCAAGATGCACCTGAGGCAGATGGGTATCACGCGCCTGCTCAAGTCCCAGCAATAGATGGTGATGGATTTTTTCCGGCTTGAGCTCTGGCGATTGCCAAAAGCTTTTTTCAACTCGCGCCGTGTGAAGCAGGTGGATGTCCTTCACTCCCAACGCAGCCACATGCTCAAGACTGCGGGCCAGCATCCGAGGGCGTGGCAAGGCCAAAAGCAGACGCAGCGGCAAGGGGGCAGGTGAGGCACGATCCAACTCCACTCTCACACGGGTCAGATCAGGACGATGCTCAATGACTTCAGCCTCACCCTGCAAACCATTGAGCAGGCCAGCTCGCAGGCGATCGCCTCGCTGCACCCGATTGACTTGATGAAGATGCTGATGGCGACGATCGGTCAGTAAAGCTTCGCCCTGATCGGAGATTTCATCTGCACGCAGCAGGAGAAGATTCATGCCGATTAACCAAAGACACAGGCATGGGGGGCATTATTGGACAGCGCTTGCTGCAAAAAGGCCTCCAATGCCTGTCGATCCTGCTCAGCCAAGCTGGCCAGCGCAAGAGTGACATGAAATTCTTTTTGTGAATAACGACGACAGGATTTGACCTGAAGCCGAGCTTCTATCTGCTGTTGTCCATCGACTAAAAGCTGTGCCGCTAGCTCGACCTTCTCATCTGGGCGATGATGCGCCGTGCGCGGTACGATTTTAGGGATATCGCCTGCTTGGCAACGCAAGCGTAATAATTCATTAGAGAGTTCAAAGGCTTCGGTAGTAAAAACCTCACCTTCTACATCAAAGCGCACCTGAAAATCCAAACTCAGTAAAGGGTAGCGACGACGACGAACAGGGGACGCCGCACCCGATAGGGCATGCAAAGAAGCGGGTATCGATGTCGTAGAGAGTTGGGCTTGTGACATAATCTTTCCTCGATAGAGTCTCTAACCAAAAGCAAGAGTGCGATCAGTGAGCCATCATATTGTAATGATATCTAACCACAAGATTCTACCTATCTTGACCCTAGAAGATGTAAAGTCAGGTGATAAAAAGTAGTCTTTTACTGATCTCTGCCTCAATCAGCCTCGATCCAGCAGTCTCAAGGAGTTCCACTATGCGCTTTACACTTCAACTCAGCATCCTCCTGCTGACCTGCCTGCTTCTTCTCAACCATGCCATCAGTAGCGAGCGCCACATTCAATCCTTCGATCTGGAACATCGTAGCGCGCTTGAAGTCAGCAGCCAGTTACAGCCTCACCTTTCTGATCAAGTCCGCATCAGCCATCAAGGGCAGCGCTTGATTCTCAGCGGCCCTGCTGATGAGCTCACCAGCTTACGGCAACTGATCGGCGAGCTGGATCAGCCTCTGCAGAATTATCGGGTTCTGCTCGTGCGCTCTACATCCAACCTTGCAGAGCAACGCCCCGGACGGCACATCTCAACACAGCGTCAGCAGGTTGAACAGCTGCGGCTGATTGAAGGCAGTACCGCACGCTTGAATCAGGACTTTTATCTGCCCCTGACATCGACCCACAGCTCAGGCCGTCCGACAGAAGAAGGTTACTTTCATCTGCAAGCCGGAACCCATGTGACAGTTCAGCCTCAAGGCCAGCGCGTTTTATTGACCTTTTCAACCCAGCAAGCAGCGCCCAGAACACAACAGCGCCGTCCTTCTCTCAGCAACCAACAGGCCGAAAAGTGGGCTGTCAGCGGCGTGGCATCAAGCCTGCTGATCACACCCGGAGAATGGATCAGTGCTGCCGCTCAGGAAGCAGGCCAACAGCAGAGCAGTTCCTCTTCTCAACGCCGCACAACCGCGCAAGGCATCTTCTATAACCTCTGTGTAGAACAAGAAGGACAAGGCAGCTGTGGCTTCTAGGAAACCTCAAACCAGTGCCGATCAAAAATAGAAAACAGGATGCATTAGAGGCAAGTAGATACAAAAAAGCTGACATCAAGGTCAGCTTTTTTGTGACTGTTGGTCAGAGGTTCTTTAATCGTCGTTATTAAACACCTGCCCATTCAGTACTTGGCGCACAACAGCATAGTCCTGCTGCGCTTCAGGCGTAAAATAGACAGTATAAAAACGTCGTTCATGGATGCGGCGCTGCGGATCCTGCTTATCGGGATAGGAGGCAAAAGTCGGCACCAGCGTAAAATGCAGTACCTTAGTACCGCTTTCCAGCACCACCTGACTCGTGCCATCTAGCGTGCGCATTTCTTGTGTTTGCTTGAGCGTATAGTGGGAGAGTTCCGTCACTTGATGGAGATTGATATATAAATGACTACTCAGGTTAATCAAGCGCCCTTTCGGGGTATCGTTACTTTTAAAGTGAATCGCTTTGCTTTTACGAATTTTCAGTAACATCGATAGACTCCTTTGCTTAGTCTAAGATCTAAATTAACCTAACAGGATCTCAAGAAGCAATCACTATTCGTGCTAGGATAGCGCCTGTAGCCAAAGCAGAATAACAAGGGGTCACGCGCCCAGTCATAGCGAGGTAGATATTTTGAGAGTCATTCGTAAATACGCCAATCGACGCCTCTACGATACATCACAGAGTCGTTACGTTACCTTGGAAGACATTCGCCAACTGATTATTGAGCGCGAAGACTTCCGCGTTGAAGATTCCAAAACAGGAGATGATTTAACACGTCATATCTTGCTGCAAATTATCACTGAACAAGAAAACCGTGAAGCAGAGGGCACCAGCAGCCCGATGTTCAGTAATAAAGTACTGCAGCAACTCATCCGTTTTTATGGCGACAGCATGCAATCCAGCATGGGTGGCTATCTTGAGCAGAGCGTCAGCGCTTTTATGGAGCAGCAGAAAATCCTGCGCCAACAGATGCAGCAAGCCATGCGCTCCAATCCCATGCAGGCCACCACGCCAATGGAGGTGATGCGTAAGATTGCTGAACAGAATCTGCTGCTGTGGAAAACCTTCTCTGGGCAGAACCTGCATCGCCCTGCCGCCAATGAAGGCGATGACCAACCATCCCGCTCAGATGACTAAGAAACTTCCTAAAGCGCACCTTTAAGCGCTGCCTGGCTGCCTCGTCGCATATAAAAAAGCCCAGTCCATCATAGACTGGGCGAAACAGCAGGCTTCAGACAGAGGGAGTCAGCTGTTACCTGGCTGTAAAACTGGGTCAGCTCAGCTGGGGGTTGCCATTTTAGTGGCTTGGCTTTTGATCACTTCGAGCTCTGCGGTCGCTTTCTCACGAGCTTCTGTCAGAATATCCATGTTATTCTTGAACAGACGACCAACGCGATCTTGCAGATCCTGCGCCATATTAAACTGGGCTTCCTGCAAACCTGCTGCATCCTTACCCTTAGCAGGACCATCCAGCTGCTTAGAAAAAGTTTCAACGCATTCAGTGTAAAAACGCGCCTGCTCACTGCCGAGCTTCTCCATCGCCTTCGCCTGAATCATCATGAGATTAGCGACGGGTTTGAACTGCTGACCATTCCAAGTTTCTTGATAGGGCTTCATCATGGACTGCATGTCGGAAAACATTTTATCAAACATAGTGTGCAACCTCCTGAGCAACGAAAATGATGGTTTGCTGCAATGCAACAACACAACTTCAATATAGTGCACCGCACAATAAGGGTCAAACCGTAAAAGCAAAAAAAGTGATTTATCTCGTAAAAACAACTTTTAAAGAAAGTTCGCCTTTAGAGCGCCAGCTCAACCAGACGAGACGCTCTTTTGTCCTTCGATGACCTTCTTGTTTGATCGCAGCCCTTCTCGATCACCGAGGACAAGCCCTGAAGCAAAAAATCTGCGATAATCCTCCCATTCTGACTTCTGAATTTGGTTGCCTCATAAAACAACCACCCTTTTTAGACCGACCCTTGAGATCACAGCACTTAGGAAATCATGATGAAAATTTTAGTCTTAGGCAGTGGCGGACGCGAACATGCACTGGCGTGGAAAGCGGCTCAATCAGCCGCAGTCAGCGAAGTTTTTGTAGCACCAGGCAATGCCGGTAGCGCCTTAGAACCCAAGGTTACCAACATTGATATCGATCCTTTGGATTTTGCAGCACTGGCTGACTTCGCTGAACAACAGCAGATTGCGCTAACACTCGTCGGCCCTGAGATTCCACTGGTAGCCGGTGTGGTGGATTTTTTCCAGCAACGTGGTCTTGCCATTTTTGGTCCAAGCAAGGGTGCAGCACAGCTAGAAGGCTCCAAAGCCTTTACCAAAGACTTCCTCGCTCGGCATCAGATTCCTACAGCAGAATACGCTGTGTTCACCCAGATTGATGAAGCCTTGGCCTATCTTGAGCAGAAAGGCGCGCCAATTGTGATCAAGGCGGATGGCCTGGCCGCTGGCAAGGGTGTGATCGTGGCGATGACACTGGCAGAAGCACAAGAGGCTGTCCGTGACATGCTCTCTGGCAACGCATTTGGCGATGCGGGTGCCCGCGTGGTCATTGAAGAATTTTTAGAAGGCGAAGAAGCCAGCTTTATCGTGATGGTTGATGGCGAACATGTGCTACCGATGGCCACCAGCCAAGATCATAAACGTGTTGGCGATGGGGATACCGGCCCGAATACGGGTGGCATGGGGGCGTATTCACCCGCACCGGTTGTCACACCAGAAGTCCATCAACGCGTGATGGAAGAGGTGATCTGGCCCACCGTACGCGGTATGGCCGCTGAAGGACATCCCTACACTGGCTTCTTGTATGCTGGCCTGATGATTGATCCAACAGGCGCGCCCAAGGTGATTGAATACAACTGCCGCTTTGGCGATCCAGAAACCCAGCCCATTATGATGCGCCTGGATTCAGATCTGGTCGTCCTCTGCCAAGCCGCCCTGGAGCAAAAGCTGGATCAAGTCAGCGCCGAGTGGAACCCCCAAGCCGCTTTAGGTGTGGTGATGGCGGCAGGTGGCTACCCCAATAATTACAACAAGGGGGATGTGATCAGCGGCTTGCCCAACACTGAACAGCCTCAGGTCAAGGTGTTTCACGCTGGCACCCAGCTGGTGGACAAGCAGGTGGTGACTTCTGGTGGCCGCGTGCTGTGTGTCACCGCCTTGGGTGATTCCGTCGGCGAAGCACAGCGCCGCGCCTATCAGCAGATCACCGACATCAGCTGGAAAGACGCCTTCTACCGTCAGGATATCGGCTATCGCGCCATTGCACGCGAGGAAGGCACAGAGTAAGCTGCATAGCGTTTTCTACTTGTTATTCATAGAGCCCAGCCAAGTCTGGGCTTTTTTGACCTTCCCTTGTCGACTTCCGGCGGCGCTTCATCCCGCAAGGGATGAGCCCCTGCCATCGGACTACAGGAGCCTATGACGCATGGCAAGAATCAAGCTGGACTTCCCTGAACCCGTGATCTTTCAAACCCAGATCGGGCTGAGAATCAGTGATATTAACTATGGCCAGCACCTGGGGCACGATACACTGGTTTCACTGCTGCACGAAGGACGCTGCCAATGGCTGGCCCAAGCTGGTTATACCGAAATCAATCTCGATGGTTGCGGCCTGGTGGTCGCCGAACTGGCTGTCAACTATCGCGCTGAAGGCTTTTACCCTCAAGAACTGACGCTGGAGCTGTCCCTGGGCGAGCTGTCTTCTAAAGGAGCAGAAGTCTATCATCGACTCAGTAACGCCCAAGGCGATCTGCTCGCCATTGCGAAGGTTGGCTTGGTCTTTTTTGATTATCAGACGCGTCGTCCCGTCGCTGTTCCTGCAGGCTTTCTTTCACTAGCACAGGCACGCTAGGCATGTCACGCGAATACCCCATTATTGCAGTGACCGGCTCTTCTGGTGCAGGAACCACCACCATCAAAGACGCCTTTGCACGGATGTTTGCACGGCAAAATGTCAAAGCAGCCTTTGTGCATGGTGATAGCTTTCATCGCTATACCCGCGCTGAACTAGAGCGCTTATTGGCCAGACAACCGGAGCGTGAGGAATCCCTGTCTCATTTTGCGGTTGAGGCCAATCTGCTCGATCGCCTAGAGTCTCTCTTTTTGGAATACTCTCAGGCGGGTACCGGCAGTTATCGCCACTATATCCATGCCGAAGATAAAGAACTGGTTGAGGCAGGCTATCAGGTTGGCACCTTTACTCCCTGGGCCTCACTGCCTGAAAGCACTGATCTGCTGCTCTATGAAGGCTTGCATGGCGGCCTGGTGACCGATGACATTAATATCGCCCAGTATGTTGATCTGCTCGTCGGCGTGGCGCCTTCGATCAACCTAGAGTGGATACAGAAGATTGATCGCGATACCAAGCTACGCGGCTATTCACAAGAAGCCGTGATCGAGAGCATTCAGGCTCGCATGGGTGACTATATGCGCCTCATCCTACCACAGTTCTCACGCACGGATATCAACTTCCAGCGCGTCCCTGTTGTAGACACATCCAACCCCTTTGAACCTCGTGCGATTCCAACCGCAGATGAGAGCTTTGTTGTGATTCGCTTTCGTGATCCCAAAAAAATCGACTTCCCCTATCTTCTCGCCATGATTAAGGACAGCTTTATGTCTCGTCCTCATACCTTGGTCGTGCCAGGCGCCAAGATGCCTTTAGCCCTTGAGCTGGTTATGTTGCCTCGGGTGCAGGAGCTGCTCGACGGCAGAAGATTCAAATAGGAAGCAAGGAAGCAAGGAAGCAAGGAAGCAAGGAAGCAAGGAAGCAAGGAAGCAAGGAAGCAAGGAAGCAAGGAAGCAAGGAAGCAAGGAAGCAAGGAAGCAAGGAAGGGTGCCATAGGATGGCTAAAAGACAAGAAAAAAGGGGATAAAAAAAGAAAGCCTTCAGTTTGGCGCGCTCAGGAGGATTCGAACCTCCGACCGCCTGGTTCGTAGCCAGGTACTCTATCCAGCTGAGCTATGAGCGCACTTTACTGAAAAGCACTAGATTGGCATCTAGTTAAGCTTGTTGGCGCGCTCAGGAGGATTCGAACCTCCGACCGCCTGGTTCGTAGCCAGGTACTCTATCCAGCTGAGCTATGAGCGCGCAGATCAAACTTTTTGTGGCGGAGAGAGAGGGATTCGAACCCTCGATGAGATTTCTCCCATACGCCCTTAGCAGGGGCGCGCCTTCAGCCACTCGGCCACCTCTCCAACACGGCGCACATATTAACATTTATTCTGAGCTTGTCTAGTCTTTTTTGAAAAAAGTTTTGCAGATCAAAGAATAATCCACTTCAACCAGCGACTAATCAAGGTCAGTCGCACAGGCTAGGCGTGATCAGCGCCATCGCAGTGGATTTATTGGGTGTCTGGCTGGACAGATTCAGGGGCCAAAAAAAACCACAGAACAAAGCCTGTGGTTTGGTGATCGCCTTGATCAATACTGATCTGAGGACTGACCTTCTTCTTTTTCACGCTGAATGCGCTGGTAGATCTCTTCACGGTGAACCGCCACTTCTTTGGGGGCATTCACACCAATACGCACTTGGTTACCTTTCACACCCAGTACAGTCACGGTTACATCATCACCGACCATCAGAGTCTCACCAACACGGCGCGTTAAAATCAGCATAGTGGAATCTCCTTATCAGGCTTTCCAATCATTAGGAACTCAACAGGCTAGAGCATATCTTTTATTCAAGATTGCTAAATTTGAGCTTGCTTTAGGTTGAAACCTATCCAGTTTCAATAAACCCTAAATACAGACATATTATCGAACAAAACTGCATTCATGTTAAATGTTTTTTCACTATGCGATGTATGAGATTTGTTAATAGAGAAGGGAGAGCCTGTCTTGAAGCTCTGATTAGGGTGAGAAGCCCTCTGAAAACGACTTCAGAGGGCGGTAGAGCAAGAAGAACTAGTCTTGGCGATCAAGACCAAAAGCAGTGTGCAGCGTCCGTACAGCCAGTTCAGTAAATTTCTCATCAATCACGACTGAAATTTTAATTTCTGACGTCGAAACCATACGAATATTAATGCCATTATCTGCCAGTGTTTGGAACATCAGACTCGCGACACCTGCGTGTGAACGCATGCCAACGCCGACCAGAGACACCTTGGCAATCGCTGTATCGCCGACGACCTTACCAGCACCGAGTTCATTCACGACCTGCTGCAGAGTGGCTTCCGCTTTTTTATAATCGCCACGCGCTACAGTGAAAGAGAAGTCCGTTGATTTACCATCAGGAGAGACGTTCTGCACAATCATATCGACTTCGATATTCTGGTCGCTGATTGGACCGAGAATCTTCGCCGCAACGCCGGGAATATCGGGCGCACCCAGTACGGTCAGCTTGGCTTCATTCGTTTGGTGGGCGATACCTGAAATGACTGGCTCTTCCATCGAAGGATTCTCCTCATCGTCTGCAATAATTAATGTACCCGGACCTTCATTGTCTTCGAAACTCGATAAGACGCGCAGCGGCACCTTGTATTTACCTGCAAATTCAACTGAGCGAATTTGCAGTACTTTGGAGCCCATGCTCGCTAACTCAAGCATTTCTTCAAAGGTAATGCTTTCTAAGCGCTTTGCTGCACTACAAATACGTGGATCAGCCGTGTAAACACCATCGACATCGGTGTAGATCTGACATTCATCGGCTTTGAGTGCCGCCGCTAGGGCAACAGCGGTGGTATCTGAGCCACCCCGCCCTAAAGTGGTGATATTGCCCTGCTCATCCACGCCCTGAAAGCCAGCCACCACCACCACACGGCCTTGATCGAGACGTGCACGCAGCTGATCGACTGCAATATCTTTAATCCGCGCCTTCATGTGTGCCTGATCGGTCAAAATGCCGACCTGCGCACCAGTAAACGAAGTGGCTGGCGTACCCTGCTGCTCCAGCGCCATCGCCAACAAGGCAATGGTCACCTGCTCACCTGTGGAGACCAGCATATCCATCTCACGTGGTGAAGGCTCTTCGTGTATCTGTTTGGCCAAGTCGATCAGACGATTGGTCTCACCGCTCATGGCCGAAACCACAACCACGACATCATGACCTTGCTGGCGATAGCGTCCTACACGCTCCGCCACTTTTTTAATCCGTTCAACGCTCCCCACTGAGGTGCCGCCGAACTTTTGAACATAAAGTGCCATAGTTTTCCTTTGGGTTAAGAGTGAATGTCTTGTGCTCTGCTGGTCAGCTTAGCTTGCGCTGTCCAGACTTTGTGCGACCCAGGTTGCTACACTTTTCAAGGCTTCAGGCAAGGCAGCAACATCAGTGCCACCTGCTTGTGCCATATCAGGGCGACCACCGCCCTTTCCGCCGACCTGCTGCGCCACATGATTGACGAGCTGGCCAGCATGCAAACGCTCCTTGGCCGCACCTGAAACACCGGCGACCAAGCTAATCTTGCCATCTTCTACAGCGGCCAGCAGAATCGCTGCTGGAGCCAGTTTTTGCTTGAGCTGATCCATCATTTCCATCAGCGTCTGACGATCCGCACCTTCGATCAGTTGCGCCAGCACTTGAATACCTTGCAGGGTTTCCACACCGGCCGTCAAATCCTGACCTGCGCCCGAAGCCAGCTTTTTCTTCAGCTGCTGCACTTCTTTTTCAAGCTGGCGCAGCTTTTCCTGCTGCTGTTCAAGACGAGTTAAAAGCTGCTCTGGCTTGGTTTTGACCAGCGCTGCAGCCTGCTGCAACTGCGTTTCACTGGCTAACAGGGCTTGGCGTGCTTGCTGGCCGGTGACCGCTTCAATACGACGCACACCTGAGGCAATGCCGCTCTCACTCAGAATATGGAATAAACCGATATCACCGGTACGCTCAACGTGCAGACCGCCGCACAGCTCAACAGAGAAGGCCGCACCATCTTCTTTGGTCCCCATCGACAAGACACGCACATCATCAGCGTACTTTTCACCAAAGAGGGCCATCGCGCCTTGCTGCTTGGCCTGCTCCAGATCCATCACCGCACAGCCTACCAGGCTATTTTGCTGGATCTGTGCATTTACCCGCTCTGCGATCTCACGCAGCTGCTCAGGCTTCACTGGCTCAGGGTGGCTAAAGTCAAAGCGCAGGCGCTGGGCATCGACCAAAGAACCCTTTTGCTCGACACCAGCTCCGAGCACTTCGCGCAGCGCTGCGTGTAAAAGATGGGTGGCCGAGTGGTTGGCGCGGCTCAGTTGGCGCAGCTGATTATTCACTTCGGCCTCGGCTGCCTCACCCGTTCTTAACTGGCCTGACACCACACGACCATGGTGCACATGGGCCTCGCCCACCTTGGTGGTGTCGGTCACTTCAAACACACCCGTGGCAGTTTTGATATAACCGACATCACCAGCCTGACCACCAGACTCGGCATAGAAGGGGGTCTGATCCAGCACCAGCACGCCGGACTGATCTGTTGCCAGTTGCGCAACAGCTTGGCCTTCATGGTACACAGCCAGGATGTGGGCTTGGGTCTGGGCCTGCTCATAACCGGTGAATTCAGTGGCACGATCCACCTGGATGGTTTGCGAATAATCCACGCCAAACTGGCTGGCTGAACGTGCACGTTCACGCTGGGCTTCCATCGCCTGCTCAAAGCCAGCTTCATCGATAGTGAGATCACGCTCACGGGCGATATCTGCGGTCAGATCCAGCGGGAAGCCATAGGTATCATAAAGCTTGAATGCCACCTCGCCGGGAATCACCTGACCTTGCAACTCGGCTAGATCCTGCTCCAGAATTTTCATTCCCTGATCCAGCGTTTTGGCAAACTGCTCTTCTTCTTGCTGCAAGGCGGCGGCAATCTGCGCCTGCTGCTCTTTGAGTTGCGGATAGGCGCCCCCCATTTCGGCCACGAGTGCAGGCACCAGGCGGTAGAAGAAGCTCCCCGTCGCGCCCATCTTGTGACCATGACGACAAGCACGACGAATAATGCGGCGCAGCACATAGCCACGACCTTCGTTCGATGGACGTACGCCATCAGCAATCAAGAAGGCACAGGAGCGAATATGATCAGCCACCACGCGCAGCGAAGGCGTGTCTTGCTCTGTACAGCCTATGGCCTCAGCCGCAGCTTTCAGCAGGTTCTGGAACAGATCAATTTCATAGTTGGCATGCACACCCTGTAGGACTGCAGCCACGCGCTCCAGACCCATACCCGTATCCACAGAAGGCGCAGGGAGTGGGTGCATCTGGCCATCTGCGCTGCGGTTGTACTGCATAAAGACCACGTTCCAGATCTCGATAAAACGATCGCCATCTTCTTCTGGGCTGCCGGGCGGGCCACCCCAGATATGCTCACCGTGATCGTAAAAAACCTCAGTACAAGGACCACAAGGCCCCGTATCGCCCATCGCCCAGAAGTTATCCGAAGCGTAGCGCGCGCCTTTATTGTCACCTATGCGAATAATCCGCTCAGCTGGCAAGCCGATTTCTTCATTCCAGATGGCGAAGGCTTCATCATCCTCGGCATAAATAGTCACCAGCAGTTTTTCTTGCGGCAGCTTGACCACGCCAGTCAGAAACTCCCACGCATAGTGAATCGCTTCTTTTTTGAAATAGTCGCCAAAGCTAAAGTTACCCAGCATTTCAAAGAAGGTATGGTGGCGCGCGGTGTAGCCGACATTTTCAAGATCGTTATGCTTTCCGCCTGCACGCACACACTTTTGCGATGTGGTAGCACGCACATAACCACGCTGCTCTTGTCCAAGAAAACAGTCTTTAAACTGATTCATGCCAGCGTTGGTAAATAAAAGGGTGGGATCGTTATGGGGAACCAGTGAACTCGAAGGCACGAGGGTGTGCCCTTTGGATTGGAAGAACCTTAAAAAGGCTTCACGAATTTCAGCACTCTTCATCTTTTTTCTCTCATTGGCAGCGAGCCATGATTCAAGCCTGATCCTGCCAGTGAAGGCCTCGTGCTCAAACCAAACAACTCAGAGGTAGTCAGCTATTGCGCTGCATTATACGGGGTTCTCTGGCTCAAATACAGCCGCGTAGATCTGCTCTGCTGTAAAACCACGACTGGCCAAAAAGCGTTGCATTTTGGCGGCTTGGCGGCGATCGACAGGCAGCTCATGGCCGAATTTTTGGCGGCGTACACGCTGGGCCTGATGCAACCACAAGGGCGCGAGGCGTGCTAAGTGAGGCTGGGTGAGATCAGTCGCTAACTGATGCTGAGCGAAGGCTTGTTGCAGCAGTAGCGGGCCTTTGCCCTGACGCAGGAGACGCTCGGTGAGGCTGGCCGCAAAGCGAAGATCACTTTGCCAGCCTTGGAACTGTAGCTGAAAGATCAGCTGGGCCAGATGGCAAGACAGCTCATCTTGATGCAGAAACTCGGGGGCAGAGAGCCCAGGACGCCCCCAGCGGGGCTGACCTGCCTCTTTTAGGCGCTGCATGAGTTCATGCGCACTCTGCTCACGCCGTGTCAGCAGGCGCAGCGCCTTGGCCTCTAGGGCCGCATACCAGCGCTGCACTTCTGCCCCAGCAGACTGAGGCAGAGGATCAGAACTATTCGTCATCCAGCGGTGGGAGGTCTTCTTCTGATGACTCAACAGCAGCGGACTTATCCCCAACCGGAGCCAATAACTGAGCGCGAATACCGGCTTCTATTTCCTGCATCACAGCAGGGTTATCCTCAAGGTACTGAGCGGCATTGGCCTTACCTTGACCGATTTTTGTGCCCTGATAGCTGTACCAAGCACCCGCTTTTTCAACCAGCTTGCACTGCACGCCAAGATCGATCACCTCACCAGCATGGTAGATCCCCTTGCCATAAAGGATTTGGAATTCAGCCTGTTTGAAAGGAGGGGAGACCTTGTTTTTGACAACCTTGACACGGGTTTCGTTACCAGTGACTTCATCACCCTGCTTCACCGCACCGATACGGCGAATATCAAGACGGACAGAAGCATAGAACTTGAGCGCATTACCACCGGTGGTGGTTTCAGGCGAACCGAACATCACGCCGATCTTCATCCGGATCTGGTTGATAAAAATCACCAGGCAATTGGCATTTTTGATATTACCCGTGATTTTGCGCAGCGCTTGCGACATCAAACGTGCTTGCAAGCCAACATGCGAATCGCCCATCTCGCCTTCGATTTCGGCCTTGGGCGTCAAGGCAGCGACTGAGTCAACGATCAATACATCGATCGCGCCAGAGCGCACCAGAGAGTCGGTGATTTCCAGCGCCTGCTCACCATTATCTGGCTGAGACACCAGCAGATCATCGAGATTGACACCCAGCTTTTCTGCATAGATCGGGTCCAGCGCATGCTCAGCATCAATAAAGGCACAGGTTTTACCCTGCTTTTGTGCTTCAGCAATGACCGACAGAGTCAGCGTGGTTTTACCGGAAGATTCAGGACCATAGATTTCCACTATCCGTCCATAAGGCAGACCACCGATACCGAGCGCAATATCCAGGCCCAAAGAGCCAGTGGAAACTGAGGGCATCACCACACGTGGCTGTTCACCCATACGCATCACTGCGCCCTTGCCAAACTGACGCTCAATTTGCCCTAAAGCCGCACTGAGTGCCTTCTGGCGGTTTTCATCTATAGCCATGTTGATATCCTTCCAAGTTCTACATATAAAGAAGCACAAAACCTGAGGCTGATTCTATGCAAAGACTGTATAAGATACCAGCCTTTTCTTAATTGGCCTCAGAAGCGTCGGCTTCCAGCTCAGCAATAAAAATCGCCAGCAGCTGATCAATACTGGCTTCGCGAATAGCATGACGTGATCCACTGAAGCGACAGGATAAGGCCTGCTGCTGCTGCGCATTGCCCCAGGCCAGCCACACTAGCCCAACGGGCTTTTCAGGCGTGCCACCATCCGGCCCCGCAATACCACTGGTGGCTAGACCCCAGTCCGCCCCTGCTGCACGACAAGCGCCAGCCACCATGGCTTTGACGACCGATTCGCTGACAGCCCCATCACGCTCCAGCACAACCGCATCAACGCCCAAACAGCGCATCTTCGCGGCATTAGAATAGGTCACCCAGCCAGACTCAAACCAGGCTGAGCTGCCCGGCTGTTCAGTCAAGGCCTGGGCCACACCGCCTCCGGTGCAGGACTCTGCTGTCACCACCTTTTGCTGGCGCTCCACAAGCAACTCAGCCAAGCGAGCAACCTGTTGTTGACGTGTCATCTTCTTTCCTCCCCTGCTCTCTCGCTCTTTACCTTGCTTAAGAAACCTCTGATCAATGTCACGAACGCAGGTAAGGCAAAATTGATCGAAAAAGCGAAGTTGACACTGAGTCAATGAGCATTTTGAGACCAATTTTAACGCAGCATCACCAAGCGCAGTAGTTAATCAGAGGCTTCTTAATGACTCTCGCCTTATCCCTCATTATTCTTGCCAATCAGCCTGTCTCACCCAGGCTGCCCCTGCAAGCATCAAAAGATGAATTAGGCTATGCTTGTGCATCACGAAGCCGATATCGGAGACTCAGGAGCAGCTATGGCCCAGGCAGAAATCACTCTTCGCGCAGCACATCTTGAATTGACTCCGACTCTAGCGCAGCAGATCGACTTGCGTCTAGTTGCGCCTTCCTTGTTCATCCATCAGAGCCTGCCCATCCCCGAGCTGCAAAAACTGATTTCAAGCCTGCTTCACAGTCTGCCTGACCTGCCTGAACGCCTGCGTTTAACTCTGGATGAAAGAATCTGGCGCCAACCTTGCCGCTATCTGTATTTTGCAGCCTCCAAGGATGCTCACAGCCTTGCTAACCAGCTTTCAATTGATGCTTTGGCCGCGCTGAGCTGGTTTATGCAGGATCACCTCTTCGATTTATGGCTTGAAAAAACCATGTCGCGGCGCAAGAACCAAGCCCTTCGTGATGCGGCACGTCTTTTTACCTGCTCACCAGAACAGGCATCAGCCGAGCAGCTGGCAGCAGGGCGAGCGGCCGTTGAAGCCTATTTGCGCGCTGCCGCAACCTTAGACCTCCTTCATCCTGTCTCTCCTTGGCAGCCTGGAGCCTCCTGCGATCAGCTCACCGCGCAACAGGAGATTCGCCTGACCCAAGCAGACTATCAACTCTGTTTTTTATCGCGCGAGGCAGGTTATCGTCTCAGCTGGATCACACTCGGCCTGATAGTGCATCTGCACTGCTCACAGCAGCAGATCAGTGGACTGCTCAAATCCAGTCTGCATCTCATGCAGGTTTTTGCCGTTCAACGTCGGCACGATCTAAGCGAACTGATTGAACTCAGCCGCCAGCTTCAACAGCAACTGCTCGGGCTGTCCTCTCGTGCCTGGGGTCGATGGATAGATCAAGCCGCTCCGCAAGCTCTCGGCTGGCTCCTCTGGCTACTGCCGAACTCAGCACTGCTGCAACGCTGCCAAGCCAATCTTGCCCCAGATCGACAAGCGGATATGCTGCATCGGATCGAACAAGCGACGCACTTTTGGTCACAACCAGATCAAGCGCCAGAGCTGATACTGGCGCAGGTTGAGCAAGCCATGCTACAGCTGCGACCAACACAGAGCAGCACTTCAACAACACCACTCTAGACAGATGCAGCCACACATGGCTGAATCCCCCTCCAGCGACATCGAACACTGACTTTTCGCGATGAAAGTTGAATGATGGTTCAACTTCGTCTAACATTTATACTAATTGAACGTTCAATCAACATTATGACTAAAACCACAATCAAGGATACGCGTCGTCATCAACTGATTCAGGCCAGCCTCGAATCGATTGCCGAACTCGGCTTGCAAAACACCACCATTTTGACTATCAGTCGCCGAGCCGGGCTGTCATCCGGCATCATCAGCCATTACTTTGGTGGCAAACAAGGCCTGATTGAAGCCGCTCTGCGCTATTTGATGGAACAACTTGGCAAGGATTTGCGCCAGCGCTTACAGCAAGGTGAAGTCAGCCCTGAGCAAAGGCTGAACTTTATCATTGAAGCCAACTTCACTGATTTTCAGCGTTCCGATCTGGCCACTCGCACCTGGCTCAGTTTTTGGGCGCGCTCGATGCATGAACCTGGCCTGCAGCGCTTGCAGCAGATTAACAATGCACGCCTGTATAGCAACATTCGCTATGCCTTTGCACTCAAGCTGGATGCCGCAGCCGCAACCGATGCAGCCCGTCAGCTCGCCGCCATGATTGATGGTTTCTGGTTACGCAGTGCACTGAGCCTTGATCCTCAAGAAGGCTTTAGTGCTGGTGAGCGCTTGTGTAAGCGCTTTGCCCTCGACGCCTTAACGAAGGGTGCCTAATTTGACTGGAGTCCCTATGTCTTTACCGCGTTATTTGAACTATATCCATGGTCGTCCATTGGCCAATGCTACTGGCGAAACCTTTAGGGTGATCAACCCCGCAACAGGCCAAGCCATCTATGAAGTCGAAGTGGCCGACGACAAAATCCAACAAGCCGCGCTGGAATCAGCCCAGCAGGGTTTTGCTCTCTGGTCGGCGATGAGCGGGATGCAGCGGGGTCGTATCCTGCAGCGCGCCGTTGCCCTGCTGCGTGAACGCAATGATCAGCTCGCAGAAATTGAGGTGCGTGATACAGGCAAACCCTGGCAAGAAGCCGTGGCGGTCGATGTGGTCACGGGGGCCGACTCGATTGAATACTTTGCCGGCTTAGCCGCTTCGATCGAAGGCCAGCAACAAGACCTAGGTGGTGATTTTTACTATACACGCCGTGAGCCTCTGGGCATCTGCGCGGGTATTGGTGCGTGGAACTATCCCCTGCAAATCGCTTGCTGGAAATCAGCCCCTGCACTGGCTGCAGGCAATGCGATGCTCTTCAAACCCTCAGAAGAAACCCCTTTAGGCGCACTCAAACTCGCTGAAATCTTCACTGAAGCCGGGCTGCCTGATGGGGTATTCAACGTGGTGCAAGGCGATGGCCGTGTCGGTGCCTGGCTCACGCATCATCCCCAGATTGCCAAGGTCTCCTTTACTGGTGAGGTGGGTACCGGCAAGAAGGTCATGGCCGCTGCCGCCAGTAGCCTGAAAGAAGTCACCATGGAGCTCGGTGGCAAATCGCCGCTGATTATTTTTGATGATGCCGATCTTGAAAATGCAGTGTCTGCTGCCTTGCTGGGCAACTTCTATACCCAAGGCGAGATCTGCACCAATGGCACGCGTGTTTTTGTGCAGCAAGGCATCTATGCGGCTTTTCAACAGCGACTCTTAGAGCGTACCGAGCAGAATATTCGCCTGGGTGATCCAATGGACCCCGCCACCAACTTTGGTGCGCTGATTTCAGCTCAGCATCGTGATCTGGTGATGCACTATATTCACAAGGGCATCGAGGAAGGCGCACGCTTGATCAGCGGCGGCAAGACGGCCCAGCCTGCTGGTTGCGAAGGGGGCTATTTCGTTCAACCCACCATCTTTGCTGATTGTCAGGATCAGATGACCATCTGCCGTGAAGAAATCTTTGGGCCGGTGATGTCTTTGCTGCCGTTTAGCGCAGAAGAAGAGGTCATCCAGCGCGCCAATCAGGTTGATGTGGGTCTGGCAGCTGGGGTGTTCACCCAAGATATTCGCCGCGCACATCGCGTCATCCACCAGCTGCAAGCCGGTATCTGCTGGATTAACAGCTATGGTGCCTCACCCGCTGAGATGCCTGTCGGTGGCTACAAGCTCTCTGGTATTGGACGTGAGAATGGCCGCGTCACTCTCGATCACTATACGCAGATCAAGGCCGTCTATGTCGGCATGACCGACTTGGAGAGCCCCTTCTAATGAACACAGCTGAATTTGATTACATTATTGTGGGAGCGGGTTCAGCAGGTTGCGTTCTGGCTAACCGCTTGACTGAAGATGACAACATCCGCGTGCTGTTGCTCGAAACCGGCGGCAGTGATCGCAGTATTTTCATTCAAATGCCAACGGCTTTATCGATTCCGATGAATACCGAGAAGTATGCCTGGCAGTTTGAGACCCAGCCTGAACCGGGTCTGGATGGTCGCCGGATGCACTGCCCACGCGGCAAGGTGCTGGGCGGCTCTTCCTCGATCAACGGCATGGTCTATGTGCGGGGTCATGCGCGCGATTTTGATGAATGGGAGACCGAGGGCGCTCAAGGCTGGAACTACGCCGCCTGCCTGCCCTACTTCAAAAAAGCCGAAACCTGGGCCTTTGGCGGCAATGCCTATCGCGGAGACAGCGGTCCTCTGGGCGTCAATAATGGCAACCAGATGCAAAACCCGCTTTATCAGGCTTTTATTGATGCCGGTGTTGAAGCAGGTTATTTCGCCACAGAGGATTATAACGCCGCGCAGCAAGAAGGCTTTGGCCCCATGCATATGACGGTCAAAAATGGACGCCGCTGGTCAACGGCCAATGCCTATTTGCGCCCAGCGATGCAACGCGCCAATCTGAAAGTCATCACCAAGGCGTTAGTCAGACGCGTCTTGCTTGATGGAAAAAAAGCCATTGGCGTTGAATACGAGCAGAGCGGGCAGGTGCATCAAGTCCATGCCCATCGCGAAGTGCTGCTCAGCACAGGCTCGATTGGCTCGCCTCATCTATTGCAACTGTCTGGCATTGGTCATCCAGAGGTACTCCAGGCAGCGGGGATTCAAGTGCATCATCCCCTCCCTGGTGTGGGTGAGAACCTACAAGATCACCTTGAATTCTATTTTCAATATCGCTGCACCCAGCCAGTTTCTCTGAACAGAAAGCTAGGCTTATGGAGCCGCTTTAAAATTGGTGCCCGCTGGATTCTGACTAAAAAAGGGCTGGGGGCCACCAACCACTTTGAGTCCTGTGGCTTTATTCGCTCCAAAGCCGGTGTGGAGTGGCCAGATCTGCAATACCACTTCTTGCCTGCGGCCATGCGCTATGACGGCAAAGAAGCCTTTGCTGGCGATGGTTTCCAGCTGCATATCGGCCATAACAAGCCGAAAAGTCGGGGCTGGGTCAGAGTCACATCGGCCGATCCGCGCCAGCCGCCAGAGATCCAGTTCAACTATTTGCAGGCGGAAGAAGACCGCGCTGGATTCCGTGCCTGTGTGCGTCTCACGCGCGAAATCATCAACCAGCCAGCCATGGATGCCTTCCGCGGTGCCGAGATCCAACCCGGTGAGCAGGTACAAACAGATGACGAGATCGATGCTTTTGTCCGTCAAGCTGTCGAAAGTGCCTATCACCCCTCCTGCTCTTGCAAGATGGGCCAGGATGCTCTGGCTGTCGTTGATGAGCAAGGCAGGGTTCACGGCCTTGAGGGGCTGCGTGTGGTGGATTCATCCATCTTCCCCACGATTCCCAATGGCAACCTGAATGCCCCGACCATCATGGTCGCTGAAAAACTGGCGGACGCCATCCGTGGCCGCCAACCTCTGGAGGCTTCCCCAGCCCCCGTCATCATGGATGCTGCATGGCAGGAACGCCAAAGACCCGGCAAGCCTCAGCGCGCTTAGCGCACAAGGCTTTCCACCCCTGAGCTGCAAACCATCAGCAAGGCACAATGCGCTTGTGTGTTGTGCCCTTGTCTGAGCCGTCCAACCTGCGGTGGTTTGTGTCCGATTCGAATGAGCGCAAGTTTCAATAGAGGAGGAACACCATGCTGTTTCGACAGATGATTGACCGTTTATACAGGAGGCGAGCATGACACTTTGGTTATCCGCCGGCCTGTTATTCACCTTTGCCACCATCTTGTTTATTTTGATCAAGTGGTGGAATCTAGAATGTGTTGGCGTCACCCCTGTACGTACCCTGACGCTGATCGCTATTCTCTTTACCTCTGGCCTTGATGTGGGCCTGATTATGTTTCCCCTGACTGAATTCGGCAGCTACGCAGATCTTTCTGCCAATCCGGAATACAGTTTTGCGAACCCCTTGGCCATCGAGTTTGGTTTCTGGGCGTTCTTAATCTGGGGTTTTTACTTCCTGACCTGCTTTTACTTTTGCATCATTGAGCCACGTGTCAGGTTTTTTGAAATCCCAGTGGTTAAGATCGTCAACAACTTGGTGATTATCGGCACCTGTGCCTTTACTGCCTTTTTGCTCTTGGCCAACCTGCCTTGGTATCTGCCCCAAATCGGCGATGGCGAAAGTGTACGGCCGATCTTTTATCTCATCGTCATGATCGCCATCACGCTGGCCGTTTACTCAAGCAGCCAACTGCGTTTTGTGCGGATTCTCAGCCTCGGCTCCTCGCTGCTGTTTATCGCGCTGATTATCGGGATGGGCTTCTACGCTTTTAGTGGTGACTCTGGGTCACCCAGCGATTTTGTTGCAACCGCTGGCTTGATTGGCGACTATTTTGGCAACCTGCACCACTTTATGCTGCCACTGAATGATTACCATGAGTTTTATCTCTTCTGGTGGTTTTCTTGGAGCATTATGATCGGGCAGTTTACAGCACGCTTTGTCGGTGGATTAAAAACCTGGCAGCTGTTTCTAGCGATGCTGGTTTTCCCATCACTGGCCATAGGCACTTGGTTCACTGTGCTCTACTACTACCACGCCGAAGACTTGCCAATCAGCCACTGGATGAATCTGGCGATGATCTCGGTGGGGATTTTGATGGTGATCAACTCGCTCGATTCGTTGATTCGCCTGTATACCGAAAATCTCAAGCTGACCACCCGTGAACTCGGCAAACCACGCTACTTTATCGGCAACTTTGTTGCCATGTGCGGGCTCACCCTGCTGTTCCAGCTTGATTTCCTGCGCATCCACTGGGTCGGCGCGCTGGTGATCGCGCTCTACTTCAGCTGCTTTGCCTACATCTTGCTGCGCAAGCGCCAACAGGTCAGCGCCATCCAGGCCTCACCCAAGGACAATACGCTCGACTTTAGCAAGTTCGAATTGGCAAATTAACGACTCAGCTGCCGCCACCAAGGCAAGCAAACCTCTGATCAACGCACTGCCACTGAATGCAGTCGTTGATCAAAGATTTACTCCGTGAAGAAGCGCTCTAGCGCATAGGGAGTCATCGGCATCGCCGTTGGCTCCTTCTCCATCATCTGCCCAATCAGCTGACCTGTCAGCGGACCTAACGTAAAGCCTTGATGCCCATGCCCAAAGGCTGTCCACAAACCCGTTTGAGAAGCCACAGGGCCGATGACTGGTTTCATATCCGGCAGGCAAGGGCGTGAGCCAAACCAGGGAGTGGCTTCCAGACGTTCACCTAAGGGAAAAAGGCCACGCGCCACCTGCTCTGCGGCGGCTAACTGGGCAAAATTAGGCGCGGTCTCTAAACCACTCAGCTCAGCACCACTGGTCAAACGAATACCCGCTTGCATCGGCGCCAAAAGATAGCCGACTTCAGCATCCATCACCCAATGATGCAAGGGATGCTCGCTGGCATAGTGCATGTGATAACCCCGCTTGGAAAAGAGCGGCACACGCAAGCCTAAACGGGCAAGCCAATGAGCAGACCAAGGCCCCAGTGCGATCACCAACTGCTCACTGGTCACTTTCTGCTGGCCGGTGCTCACTTCCCACTGCTGGCCTTGACGACGGATACTCTGGATATCCGCTGTCACCAGCTCTCCGCCCGCTCGTACAAAATCAGCGGCATAGGCCTTCACTAACGCACCTGGATCGCGCGCGGTCCACGGCTGAGTCCAGTGAATCGCGCCTTTTAACTCTGTTGACAGATGCGGCTCGCGCTGCGCTAACGCGGCCTGATCCAATAACTGATACTCCACACCATACTGCTGATCCTGCTCGGCTAAGCCTGCTTCGGCCTCCAAAGCCGCCGTCGTACGAAAAACTTCAAGATAGCCTTCACGGCGGATTAAATGCTCAGCGTCCGCCGCCTGAATCATCTTTTCATGGGTTTCCAAGGCTTGCTGAATTAAAGCTGCATACTGAGGCTGTATCTTGGCATAGCGTCCAGCAGCAGAGCTCTGCCAGTAACCAAACAATGGACGCGCTGACTTGAGCACATCCAAAGGGCGATAACGAATATCTACGGCACGATTGGGCGCAACCCGTAGCAAAGTGGATAAATCACGCGGAAAGGCATAAGGACGAACAGCTTCACGCTGGATAATGCCCGCGTTCCCATAAGAAGTTTCTTCGCCGGGCGCACGCCGATCCACCAGTCGCACAGCATAGCCACGCTGCTGCAAGTGCCAAGCCACACTCACACCGACCATTCCCGCGCCTAAAACAGTGATTTCTTGTGCCACCGAAAACTCCTTCATCTGAATGTCATATTGCCAACAATAAAACACCATTGGGTTCAGTTAATCAAGTGAAAGCCAGCTAGGGCCTGTAAACGACGCAGTAGAAAAATAAAGAAGTTCAACAAAAGAAGAGGCCAATCAACTGCAAGATAATCAAAACAGCACAAAATCAAAGGATTTGCGCTTTAAGGTCGGGTTTGGTAAAAAGAGCGCAGCAAGAAGCTTCACCTTATCGCAGGATGCATATCACCCTCACCTCATCCACTGGTACGCCAGCCTGCCCAATTTAAAACCATCTGCACGCGACAGAACAGGTAGGATCATGCCGAATAAAAACCAGTGCGATAGCACCAAGTCGATGGCAGACATTGTCAAAGAAGCCGCGATCAAGAAAGCAAAGCTAGAGCAAGAATTTGCGACTCTGCCAGAAACGATCATCTACGGAGTCGTTGGGGCGAATGGACCAAGTGCAGGAAACTCGCCTCCTCATCAAGAGTGGTCTTTAATCTTCTCTCTCATCGCTTGGAAAGAAGCCGGAGGCAAGATAAACCCTTCACGGCTTATTGTCTCCAAACAGCTAGCGAATGGAGAGCTCCAAGCTATTCAAGACAGAGTAAAAAAAGAATCTCTCGTCCAATTAAAAGTCAAACTATCAAGAGTCAGCCCTTTCGGTGATGCAAGAGCACAGCTCCTATCGATTTTAAATCCACCAAATGATACCGAGCTCAAAGCGGTGCTCGAACAATATAAATCGCCAGTTGAAATCACACACCCTGAGTTTGGTCTCCTCACTTTTAACCGCTCGCTAAACTGGTTTGAAGGATCGATAAACTGGATGGGCCAGCCAGTGAGAGTGTCAATATCAGTGGATGAAGAAAACGCCTCTATCGCATCTAGTATCAAAACGCTAGAAGCGCTTTATCGCCATGCGAGTGACTGGTCAAAAAAAATCACCGACTATGCTGTCGCTGAGCTTCTAGACCTTAAAAATGAGAGCTGGCGAACTGAGGATCAAGAAGAAGTTACAGCTTCAGCCTTCGCCCAGGCGATGCAGCTTGAATCCATCACGGTGGATTCTGATGGGGAGTTTGAATTCTGGCATCATGATGGTGATTTATTTTGGGGGCATTCGATTCTGATTACAGGATCTCTCGCTGAAGGCCCTCTGGATGCAGATATACCAGGCTAGTAATGTAAAGTGCAACCCTAGCAACTTCAGCTCGTTCCCTCACCAAATAACAAAGGCAATACAATGAACAGAATGATGTATGGAAATATGATTTGGCTGGTTGTAGAAAGTAACGATTGAGAAGATGTTGTCGACGGGCTCTAATCAAGAGCAAGAAGATGAAGAGCCTTTGTTTAAACGCGCTTTAGAAAAACTCATCCCTTTGGCGGAAAACGAAATGTATGCGTTTATTCCAGTGATCTGTTTAGGGAGGGGAAGTGGCTGCTGAGAACCGACAAAAAGTGGATATCACAACACACATAGAAATGTTAGTGGATCTAGAAGATCCGAGCATTCATATCATGCGTTAGGGTGAGTCAATGAGTGGGAAGAGTGCAAAATCTGAGGAATATACAAATAAAAGCAAGCGATTTATGGAGGCAGCCCCTACCAGCCACATCTCGGCACACACATCCACTGCTACCGTTGCTCCCTTCCGGGCCTGGCGGGGTTCACAATTTCGTGTTGCGAGAGAACCAATAGGAGCTACCATAAACACGTAACTCTTTAAAACGGCCATAAGATTAACAGTCCAAAGAGCAAAAAGCAAGAATATCAGATAAAATAACAATTCCATCAATAGCTTATTTTCAGCGTTTATTTTAGGGTCATCTATGTTACGCCTTGATCAACTCCTTGTTCACCAACAACTTGCTGCCACTCGAACTCAAGCTGCGAAAATGCTAGAGCAAGGCCGCGTCTATTTGAATAAAGGTGGACATTGGCAGGTTGCAAGCAAGCCGGGGTTAAAGCTGCCTGAAGAGACTCTACTGAGGGTTGAGGCAGCGGAAGAAGACCAGTATGTCTCTCGTGGTGCACTCAAGCTCAAAGCAGCGATAGAAGCTGGATCGATTCAAGTTCACAATCAAATAGCTTTAGATATAGGACAATCAACAGGTGGCTTTACTGACTACCTGCTGCAAGCGGGTGTCGCATCAGTGGTCGGCATTGATGTTGGGCATAGCCAGCTTCACCCCCGCCTCCAGAGTGACCCTCGAGTGCGTGCTTTGGAAAAGGTCAATGCACGTTATTTGACACCGGATCAGCTTCTCTCAGCCCAGCTACCGGCCAAGTATGGGCTCATAGTGATGGATATCTCCTTTATCTCACAAACGCTGGTTTTACCCCAATGCCCTAATTTGATGGCAGATCAAGGCTGGCTGATTACCCTGGTGAAGCCTCAGTTTGAGGTAGGAAAGGAGCATATCAATAAGCATGGCTTAGTGACGGATACTCGCCTCTACGAAGCAGTAAGAAGCAAGATAGAGAGCAAGATACTCGGCTTGGGACTGAGCCTGAGAGGATGGCTTGCCAGCCCAATCCAAGGTGGTGACGGTAATAACGAATTTCTGTGTATGGCACAAAAGATTTCGTAATCAGAAGAAGATAAT
>NZ_JBANFI010000010.1:0-47954 GCF_045055655.1 Marinospirillum alkalitolerans
TTAGCTTTCAGAGTTGAGATCAATGTCAGGCGCGACAATAGCCAAAACTCGAACAAGATTGTCCAAAGCTCGCAAGTAAGCCTTGCATTCATACCAACCAGCTAAGGTCGTTGGTATGTCCCCGTCACAAAGATACAGGGCCGGGTTCGTGGTGCGCGTAAGCCAGTTTAAAAGAGGAGCGTAAACTTTAAGGACGCCGACATAGTGCTGTCTGGACCTGCCAAACTCACTTACGCTCCGACAGGCATTTTTGCCTCGACCCTCAGCCAAGCTCTTAAGCACTTGGTAGTGCATACTGTTGAGCATCACCACCGGGATCAGGGTTATCTTTATGGCCGCCCAGAGCCAGCAGAAGATTGGCTGCAACGCTGGCAGAAGCAAGGTGGCTGTTAAGAACTTGGCTCAGTGCTGCGTCTATAACGTTGCAGAGCATAAACCACCAGCGCTTGAATAACGGCCACCACCACGAGCACAGGTGCAAAGGGTTGGTCCCAGATCAGCGCGAGGACCCAAGCCACCAGAAACGCTAGCCCGCTGAGCAGACTACTGAGCAGCAGAAAGTGGTTGTAGCCCCGTGCCAGCAAGGCGGCTGTCCAAGCGGGTAGCAGCAGACAAGCCAAGGCTGCGGGTAAGCCAAGCGTCATGCTGCCGAGGACCACCAGCATCAGACGCCAGCCTAGATCGACCAGACGGCCGCAGCGGTTGATGAGCTTTTGCTGGCGCTGATGCACACCAAGTTGGCTCCATAACCAGATGCGGTAAAGCCAGGGAAGCAGTAACAGGCTAATGAGGGCCAGGGTGAGTATCCAGAGAAGGTCATTCAGAGTCAGAAAATAGACCTGGCCTTCTGTCCAGCGAGCAGCCGCCAAACTGGCCTGAGAGAAATGACTGGCGAGCAGAGTCGAAGTGGCCAGAGCCAGCACAAAGATCACCAAGGCGAGGCGCTCCTGATCTTGGTAGCGCTGTAACACGCCCATCAGGATCGCTGCACACCCTAGCGCCGTGGGCACCAAAGGCCAGACTAATACACTCGCAACCAAGCCACCGGTTGATGCGCCTTGGGCCAGTGCTAGGCCTTGCCAGGCTGAGCCGCGTAGAAAAAAGGCGGCACCACCTAGCCCTAGCAGCAGAGACATCAATACACCACCCACGAAAGGCCAAAGCAGCAGGCTGTCTAGAGCTTCAGTCAACATGCGTTAGTTCCTCTATCGTCAGGGGTTGGGCACCACTGGCCTGAATAAAGTCTTGATCATGACTGGCCATCAATAGGCTTTGGTGAGGCTGGAGCTGGGAGAGCAAGGTCAGACTTTGGCTGCGGACTTTGGCATCCAAATGATTACTAGGTTCATCCAAAAGAATGACCTCGGCACCTGCAGCCAGCACTGAGGCCAGACGTAGCAACTGCCATTGGCCGCCACTGAGTTGATCTAGACGTTGATTGAGCAGGTGTTCTATCAAAGGCAAGTGACCAGGCTGAATCCCCATTGCCTGCAACCAATCGTGACCCTTGAGTGGCCAGAGTGCAGGACGCTGATGCTCTTGTGCTAGAAATACCCAGCGCACACCTTGGCTCCAGAGGCATTCACCGCCTATGGGGGTGAGTTGATCACTGAGGGTTTTCAAAAGCAGCGACTTGCCACTGCCATTCGGTCCATTCAATGCCCAGCGCTCACCGGCCTGTAACGACCAGCTGATGGGTTCCAGCAAGGGCCGCTGATAACCCAGTCGCAGTTGATCGAGCTGAAGATAAGTCTGCTTACTGGTATTCAAAAGCTTCAGCCCACTGAGTCATCAGATCGAGATAACCTTGCAATCCACTGCCAAGCGGTGGGTCCAGCGGTAACGCAAAGCTTGGCCATCCTAGATGCTGCTCTAAAAAGCGTGCACCGCGTGAAGGCTGATAACTGGCATAGAGTACTCTGCCTTGTTGGCCCTCGAAGTGACGCACCAATTGGCGCAGATGCGCTGAAGTGGGCGGCAAGCCGGGGATGGGTTCTAAATAACCGACACTCTTCACCGGTAGCCAAGCTTCTAGATAATCCAGATCTTCGTGATAAACAATGAACTGTTGATCAGGTTTGACCTGTTCAGCCAAGGCTTGTGCGTGGTCGCGCAACTGCTGTCCTAGCGCTTCCGCACGGGCTTCTAGCTCATCCGCTTGATCTGGGAAGAAAAACCCTAGCCGTCGCCCGATGACCTGAGCGATGCGTGCCATGCGATAGGGATCAATATTAAAGTGTGGATTACCTTCTTCATGTACGTGCCCAGAGTTCGGACCTTCGACTGTGATAGAAGGGCGCAGGCCTGTGAAATCTGAAGCGCGTAAATGCCCTGGGCGACCGTAGTTCACCCTCGGGTTGGCCGCATTCGCTGTGACGGCTGGTAGCCAACCTTCTTCCAGTCCCGCCCCCATTTCAATCAACAGATCGGCACGGCGTACCGCTGCCATAAAACTGGGGCGAGCATCCAGGTGATGTGCATCCCGATCCGGTGCTGCCAGTACTCTGACCTGTACGAGATCTCCACCGATTTCTTCAACGAGCATGCCCAGTGTTGAAGTGGTTGCGACCACACGAAAATGGCTGGCCCAACTGGTTGAAACCAGCAAGAGTCCACCAATCAGCAGCAGGCTATTGAGCCAGCATCTTTTACGCCAGCATCTCTTGTACATATCACCTCCTTGCATCGGTGAGGGCGAGAAATTTAGTAAAAAAGGGGACAGCCTGTCCCCAATGACCTTGTTGCCGTCTGTTCATATTCAAGCAGATTGAAAGATGCCGAGAGGTTTAAAAGGTGTGTGCACCATGCGCACCTAGTGCCACATTCACCTGCAGCATCAGTCCCCAGCCTTTATCACTGTGGCCATCCTCATCAGCAAAATCGTTATGGTTCACCTGAGCGCGCAGGAAGATGGGCTCAGCGGGACGGAAGGTGATTTGACCCGAGTAGCGGTAGGAGGTGTCCAAAGAATGAATGCGGTTAAAATGGCCTGTCAGCATCTCATTGGTGATGCCTAAGGCTTCTGCTCTTGCACCTAGCTCCCAGCGCGGTGCCACGCCATAAACTGCCTCTACATAGAAGCCATCCTGCTTTTCAGTATCGCTATTACGCTGCGACCAAGAGTCATCATGACCTTGTCGGTAGTGGGTCAGGCTGCGGCTCACATAGTAGTATTCGGCAGCAATACGAACATCCCCGTGGCCATGACTACGACCAGCTGAGTATTTATAGACTGCATCTGCGCCTGCAAACCAGCTATCACCCTCTTTAGAGTGGGCATGGTTGCCGTGATCATCAAAAACGACATACTGGCGAGCATAACCGGCGGATAGGCCAAATTGTGCTGCATGATCAGCACCCCAGTCAGGCCCTACTTTCAGGAAGGCCGTTGTCAGGCGTGGCCCCGATTTTTGATCCACCCGACCTTCATCAAAGCGATCAAAGCGATCACCTGCTCCTTGCAGTAGTTCCACCCCAACGAGTGTATAGGTGTCACTCGGAGCCAGCCAGGTTGCCTGAAGCCCAGTTTCTTGCAGGCCATGATCACCAAAGAGGTATTCATTGACCAAGGGGCGATCCACGAAGTCCCAGTCATGGCTGTGGCGGCTGTTGATATAACCTATACCGGATAGGAATTGCCCCCCTTTGAGCTGAAAGCCAGCAGGCAAGCTGCGTGTTGTGAGATAGGCTTCTTCCACTTCAATATGGTGGCGATCAAACCCTAGCATTAAAAAACCATCTAGCAGTTCGCCCAAGCTGGCCTCAAAGGAGAGCTCTGAATGCCCCAAGCTAAACCCTTCTTCTAAACCATGACTGTGGTCGTGCCCGTGGCTATGACTGTGTCCATGTCCATGATGGTGGTGATGTTCGCCACCAAATCCAGCTGGGCTCGCGTTTCCATGCCTGAGTTCATTGAAGTAAATACCTTCTAAAATCAATGAGACGCGTAGATCGAGCTGGTTCTCAGCTGCAAGTGCTGGTACGGCCAAGCTGGCCGCCACTGCGGCTGCAGCGATTTTTGAAGCAAACTTTTGCATTGTTTTTCCTCAGCTTTTGGTTAAAAGCAATATGTTATATCGTAACAGGCTGGGGATTCTGTCAGAGCCATATAAAGGCGTCAAGCGGCAGTGCCCAGTAGAAGCACTGCAGCAGGTCACCTGCTCCGCATCCTCAAGGGCACGCGGTTCTCAATCAGCGTTTTTTGACCTTGCCCTGTCGTGCTTTAAAGCGAGGGTTACTTTTACAAATCACATACAAGCGACCACGACGTTTGATGACCTGACAATCAGGATGACGCTTTTTGGCTGTTTTTAATGAACTCAGTACTTGCATGCTCAGACCCCCTTCGACTTTGTTAGACTGCGCTTGGCAAAACGCTGTTGAAAGCCAGCAACGCGTCCTTCAGCTTTTGCTTGGCGCTGCTCACCGGTGTAAATCGGGTGTGATGCACTGGAAACGTCTAAGTTAATCAATGGGTAGGTGTGGCCATCCTCCCAGACGATCGTCTCTTGAGAGGTGCAGGTGGAGCCAATTAAAAACATCTTGCCGCAACTGGTATCACGAAAAACAACCTTGCCATACTCGGGATGAATGCCTTTCTTCATAATGACCTCAATGTTATATCATCTCTAAAGAGAAGCTATTGAAACTCATTATCGTTTGTGAGTAAAGCTTTTTGACCCCGCCATCATTCTTGTGACTCCTTACGCATCATGGGCGAATAAAATTGACGAAACCAAGTGGCTCATCTAAAAGGTTAGGCCTTCACAGGCAGGGTTAAACCTTCTTGCCCCATTCAATGAAAAAACAGGCAAGGCTAGTCACATGATCTTTTTGTTTATTGCTGATTTCTTATTGCGTTTTTTAGCCATACTAGGCTTGCTCCCAGCCTTTGGTTTTTGGGCGGCGATGTGCGCTATGGGTACAGATTCAGGGACAAACAAGGCCAAACTCTATAGCCTACTGGCCTTTATTTTGGGCTGTGCCTTGGCTGGCATGTGGTTGTGGATGGCCATCTATCCCGATGTGGTGCAGGACTTGATCCCCGGTCCTTTTTGGCTGGGTGTGCTGCTGGTGAGGGGGCAGGTTTATGCTTTGGCGGCACTGCTGGGCTGGTTCTTTTTCAGGCAATGAATCCAATTAAGATAGGTCAGCGTTGATCTGACTATTACTGATCTGGCCTTCGCACCAGAAACACCTTGGGACAGAGGGCGCAATCCGCTAAGATAGCGCCCTTTTCTGTCTTCGCCAGAGGTGAGTTGATGTCGCGCAACACCCCTTCTTTTGCCCTAGGTCAGCGTTGGATCAGTGATGCTGAAGTGGAACTGGGTCTCGGTACCATCCTCCAATGTGATCCCCGTAGTGTCACACTCCTTTTCCTCAGTTCGGGCGAAACCCGTGTCTATGCTACTTCGAGTGCACCGCTGACACGGGTGATGTTCAGCGAGGGGGATCAGATTACCCATCAGGACGGCTGGACGCTGAAGGTTGAAGACACGAAGGAAGTTGATGGTTTATTCATCTATTTAGGTGAAAACAGTCTTGGTGAGTGGATCGAACTCCCTGAAACGCAGATTGATGCGGCTATGCAGCTCCAAGGTCCGCGTGAAAAGCTGATGACCGGCCAGTTAGATCGTAATAATGAGTTTTATCTGCGCGCGCTCAGTCGTCAGGCGCAAACACGTTTGGCGCAAGATCCCTTGCGTGGCCTGCGTGGCCCGCGCGTTGGCCTGATCCCGCACCAGCTGTATATCGCGCATGAAGTCGGGCGGCGTTTAGCCCCACGTGTGTTGCTTGCGGATGAGGTTGGCCTGGGAAAAACCATTGAAGCTGGCTTGATCCTGCACCAGCAGCTGATTACTGGCCGTGCTCAGCGGGCGTTGATTCTGGTGCCAGGTAGCCTGTGCCACCAGTGGTTAGTTGAGCTGCTGCGTCGCTTTGGTCTGCCCGTCACGTTGGTGGATGCGGATCGGGCTGCGGCCACTGAGGCCCCCTTTGCTGATGCGCAGATTGCGTTGGTCAGTCGTCATTGGCTACTCGGCACACCGGCTGCTTTGGAGCAGGCTGCGCAGGAAAGCTGGGATCTATTGATCGTCGATGAAGCCCATCATCTCCATTGGTCACCCGATGCGCCCAGTGCAGAGTATCAGCAGGTTGCCCAGTTGGCGCAGCAGATTCCTGGCCTGTTGTTATTGACGGCCACGCCTGAGCAGGCAGGCCAAGCTGGATTCTTTGCGCAGTTGCACCTGTTGGATCCAGCACGCTATCCAGATTTCGAACAGTTTCAGCAAGAAGAAGAGGGCTACCGAGCCAGCGCGGAGGCCATTCAGCGCTTGGCCGATCAACAGCCTCTTTCCTCGACTGAGCGAGCCGATTTAGAAACGCGCCTTGCCGCAGATAGTCTGGCTTTATTGGCGCTGTTGGAGCATCCAGAAACCAGCGATGCGCAACGCGATTCAGCGCGTCAGCAGCTGATCGAGCAACTGCTGGATCGCTATGGTACTGGGCGAGTTTTATTCCGTAATCGTCGTGCCAGTGTGGGTGGCTTTCCTGAGCGCCTGCTCCATGCTTATCCCTATGAGGCTCCAGAGGGCTACCAACAGCTGCTCAGTCAGTATGATCAACCCCATAAACAGATGATGGCTGAAGCCCTCAGTGGTCAGGCTTGGCCCTATGCAGGTCTTTATCCTGAGCGCTTGTATGCCGTACAGCAGCGCGATGCGGCTCCCTGGTGGGAGATCGATCCGCGTGTGACTTGCGTGCTGGAGTTGCTGGCCCAGTATCCTGATGACAAGCTGCTGGTGATCTGTGCGCATGCGGATACCGTGCTCGAACTGAGCGAAGCGCTGCGCCGCCAATCGGGAGTGTTGGCGGCCGTCTTCCATGAAGACATGCCGCTGATCGAGCGGGATCGCGCTGCGGCCTGGTTTGCCGATGAAGAGGATGGTGCGCCGCTGTTGATCTGTTCCGAAATCGGCAGTGAAGGGCGTAACTTCCAATTTGCACATCATCTGGTGCTCTTTGATCTGCCGGCCCACCCGGATTTACTCGAGCAGCGTATCGGACGTCTCGATCGGATCGGCCAGAGCCAAACCATCCATCTGCATGTGCCCTATCTGAGCGGCACGCCGCAAGAAGCTTGGTTTGCCTGGTGCCATCAAGGCTTGGATCAATTTAGTGCGCCGCGCCCTGTTGGGGCGAGCCTCTTTGCCGATTTTCAGGATGAACTCCAAACCTGGCTGGAATCACCGCTCTTTGGCGCGCCGGATGACGATGATCTGCTACAGCGGGTGGAAGCTGCGCGTGTCGCAGCAGAAATCGAGCTGGAGGCCGGTCGCCACCGTCTGCTGGAGCTGGCGTCGCATCGTCCTGCGGTCAGCCAAGAGTTGGTCACGGCCTTGGATGATCAAGAGATGGATCAGGCCCTGCGCCACTATCTTGAAATCGCGCTGGATGTGTACCGTGTGCATAACGAGGATCTGGATAGCCATACCTGGTATCTGAAGCCAGGGCGGGAGTCCGATACTGGTATTTTCCATGATGTGCATTTTGATTTGGAGGAAGGGAATTCTGGCACCTTCTTACGCTCGAAAGCGCTGGCACGGGATGATCTGCACTTTTTGACTTGGGAACATCCGCTGACGCGTAACTGCCTTGATGCGGCGACCACCACCAGTCAAGGTAACGCTGCCGTTGCCCTGTTAAAGAATCCGGCGCTGCCTGCGGGCACCTTGCTGATCGAAGCCTTCTACTGCTTAGAAGCACCGAAAACGGAAGGTCTGGAGCGCTATTTGCCGCCGCAAAGCGTCCGCTTCCTGCTGGATGCGCAGGGCAATGATCTGGCCGCGAAGGTTGGCTTTAAGGGCTTGAGTCGTCAGCTATTCAGGCTGAAGAAGGGCATGGCGCGTGATCTTGTGAAGCTGCGTCTTGATCTGATTCGCCAGTTGCTGGATCAGGCGGATCAGCTGGCCTTGGCCCGCTTACCCACCGAAATTGAAACCGCGCAGACCCGTATGCGCGCTGTGCTTGATCCTGAAGTGGCACGCCTAGAGGCGCTCAGTCAGCTGGACCCGCACCTGGCTCGTGGTGAGCTGGATTGGCTGCATCAGCAGCGTCAGCAGTTAGATCAGGCCTTGAACCATGCCTTGCTGCGTCTGGATGCCGTACGGGTGATTGTGGCGTCTGGTCCAGCCGACTAGACAAGAAAAGGGGCACTGGTGAAGAAAAGGGGCACTGTGATAGTGCCCTGCATTGTTCCGTATCTGGAAAGGTTGGCGACCTGAGCCTTGCACTTAATCGCAGATTTCTTGTAAGGCTTCTGGTAGTTGCGGATAGCGAAAATCAAAACCTTCTTTTTGCAAGCGCTGAGGCTGCATCTTGGCGCTCACCAGTAGCAGCTCCGCCATCTCGCCAAACAGCAGGTGCAAGACCTTCTCTGGCATAGGAATCCAAGCTGGGCGTTTTAAGGCTTTGCCGAGTGCGCGGGTGAAATCGACATTGCGCACTGGGACAGGTGCCGCTGCATTGTAAACACCCTGTGCCTGAGGCTGTTCGAGCAGCCATAAATAGATGCGGGCCATATCCTCAAGATGAATCCACGGAAACCAATGCTGTCCTGATCCCAGCGGCCCGCCCAAGCCAAAGCGAAACGCAGGCAACATCTTCTTCATCGAACCCCCTCCCTGCCCGAGAACGACGCCGGTACGCACAAGGCAGACCCGTGTTGACGTTGATGCGGCTTGCTGCGCGGCGGCCTCCCACTGCGCGCACAACTGATGGGTGAAGCCATCCACTGGAGGCGTGTCTTCAGTAATCAACTGCTCGCCCTGTTCACCATAGTAGCCAACCGCTGAAGCAGAGATCAAAACGCGCGGCGGTATATCCTGACGCTTGATCCACTCTACCAGTCGGCGGGTGGTCTCCACGCGAGAGGACACCAGCAAAGCCTTGCGTTCAGGACTCCAGCGTTGATCGGCAATACCCGCACCGGCCAGATTGATCACCGCATCATAGGAGACCTCAGGCAGTTCCTCTAGACGATGCACCCATTGGGTGACGCCTTGAGGAAGCTTGGGCTTGAGTTGTTGTGTCCACAGGGTGACCTGATAGCCCTTGGCGATCAACATGGGGGCCAGCCGATGCCCAATAAAGCCTGTGCCGCCAGTCATTAAAATATGCATGAGGTGACTCCTTCAGAAAACCTGATTATCACTATACAACACTTGTGCAAAAGTTGTGCTATTCTCGTGATCTGTCCTTATTTGAGCGCCCGAGCAAGAGCCAGACTCTTGATCAGGTCTGTCTCCAGCATAGTTGATGATCAACGGTAAAGCAGAATGAACAAACAACAAACAGCGGCTCCGCGTGTCGCGGTGATTGGTGCCGGCATGGCAGGGGTGATCTGTGCCGAGCGTTTGCAGGCGGCTGGCTGGTCGGTGACCTTAATGGATAAGGCACGCGGTACGGGTGGGCGTTTGTCATCCCGTCGCTTAGAAGGTGTCCCTTTTGATTTAGGGGCGCAGGTGATCCAAGCGCAACATGCTGATTTTGTGGCGCAGTTGGCTGAGTGGGAAGACAAGGGCTGGGTCCTGCCTTGGCCAGAAGAGCAGGGCTGGTGCGCTGTGCCGCGTATGAGTGGTTTAACGCGTCAGATCAGCGCTGGAGTGCCCTTTGAGCCGAGCTGCCGGATTGTGCGTATTGAGCGTGTCGAGCAGACCTGGCGGCTGGAGGATGATCAACAGCGCCTTTGGTCAGATTTTGATCATCTGGTGCTGGCGTTGCCTGCCCCGCAAGCTGCTGTCTTGCTCGAGAAGGTGGCCCCAGCCTGGGCGGCACAGGCGGCCTCGATTGCGCTACAGCCCTGTTGGACGGCTTATTTCAGGCTTGATCCCTCGGCGGCCCTGCCAGCTGTGTCGAGTCTGCCACGTGCGACCCCCTTGGCGCAGACCACGCCGTCCCCCGATGCGGGTGAGCTGGGTTTAAGGCGCTGGACCTGCCAAACGGCTAAGCCCAGTTGGCGTGAATCGACTGATGCTGCGCTCTGGGTCGTAGAGGCCAATGCAGCCTGGAGTGCCGCCCATCTGGAGACCCCGCCAGCGCAGGTGGCTGAGGCCTTATTTGATCTTTGGAAGCAGGTGGTGGGCCAGCCGCAACTGACACGGCCTGTTCATTTGGCGGCCCATCGTTGGCTCTATGCCTTGACGGCGAGCGTGTGTGCATCGCCCTATTGGTCGTCTTCTGTGCACGAGGTGGAGGTGGCGGCTGGGCTGCATCTGTGTGGTGATTATTTTCAGCGTACGGGTGTTGAAGGGGCCTATCTTTCTGGTCGGGCTTTGGCTGAGGCATTGATCGACGCCCAGCAGGGCTAGGAATAGCCTGCCAAGAGGTTGTACAATAGCTGTACCTTTTTGCGCTTTATCGGCTGACTATTCTTGAGGAGAAGGCGAATGCAGCGAGATCCAGAGACTTTGGAAAACAGTGGTCCGCTGTATCCGATTCGTGAAGTATCACGCCTTACGCAAGTGAATACCGTGACACTGCGCGCCTGGGAAAGACGCTATGGTTTGATCCAGCCCCAGCGCACTCCCAAGGGGCATCGCCTCTATTCTGTTGACGACATCGAACGGGTACACCGTATCCTTGAATGGCTTGAAAAGGGCGTCAGTGTCAGCCAAGTAGGCGAGTTGCTCGATCAGCCGCAGCCCACCAGCCCACCGGCGGCGCTTGATCAAGGCTGGCCGGATTGGTTGCAGCGCTGTCGGCGTGCTGTGCAACAGCTCGATGAAGACGCGCTTGAGCAACACTATGCTCACCTGTTTACACGCTGGTCGGCCTGCCAGTTGAACCAGCATCTATGGCAACCGCTGCTGGCACACTTGGCTGAAGATGAGGTGAGCTGTGCCTTTTTGGCACGTTTTCTGCGTACCCGCATCGGCGAGCGTTTAGCCCATCGCCATGCCGTGGCCACTGGGCCGCGTTTGGTGCTGGCAAGCCTTTCTCAGCAGGACCCCTGGCCGAGCTTACTGGCACTGCATAGCCTGCTTGATACTGATTTTCGCGTGCTCTGGTTTGATCAGCCGCTTAGTGGGCGCGCGCTCCTTCAGCTGGTGCAGCGTCTTCATCCGCGTTGGGTGTTTGTGCAGGGTGAGGTCGCTCAGCTACAAGAGCTGGTTATCGAGCTGCCTCCTCCTCAAGCCCATCAGCCGCAGTGGTTGACGCTGGCTTGTCAGGTGGAAGGATTAGAAAGCTGTGCCGAGCTGTCGCCCGCTGATTTGCAGCAGCGCCTGCGTCTGAGTTAATCCCGTCTGAGCTAATCAGGAGCTTTGGATGCCGCATCTTGTCTGGTTCCGTAGTGATTTACGTGTGCAGGATCATGCAGCACTCTGGGCGGCCTGCCAGCAGGATGCTCCTGTGGTGGCGCTCTTTGTGCTGACGCCTGAACAATGGCGCGCGCATGGCTGGGGGGCGCGGCGTGTGGATTGGGTCTTGCAACATCTCAAGGTGCTGCAAGCGCAGCTGGCTGAGCTGAATATCCCGCTGTTGACACTGGAGTGTGCCGATTTTGCTGCGCTGCCGACGCAGCTGGTGGCCTTCTGCCGTCAGCATCAGATCCAGCAGATCTATAGCCATGAAGAGTATGAGTGGAATGAGCGTCAGCGCGATCAGGCAGTGCGCGACGCCTTGGCGCACCACGGCATCAGTTGGTCCCAATGGGTGGATCAGGTGCTGGTGCCCCCCGGCGCGTTATTGACGGGCCAAGGGCGCTATTACACTGTCTTTACCCCCTTTTATCGCCAGTGGGCGCTGCGCGTTCAAGCCTCTCTTTCTGCTCCCTTGCCTGCCCCCTCAGCGAGAAAACGCACCTATCCGGCTCCGGCTTTGGCTCTCCCCAGCCTAGAACAATGGGGCTGGTCTACAGCCGATCTGGTGGCAACGCCAGCCGCTGGTGAGGCTGCCGCCTTGAAGGCGCTGGATGATTTTTGTGCACAAGGCTTGATGGATTATCAGCAGCAGCGTGATTTTCCTGCACTGGCTGGCACCAGTGGTCTATCGCCCTGGCTCGCTGTGGGCGCGTTGTCGATCCGCCAGTGTCTGGATGCGGCGCTCAAACACGCTGGTGATCTGTGCTGGGACAAAAAAAGCGGCCTGGGGACTTGGGTCAGCGAACTGGGCTGGCGCGATTTTTATCGCCATCTACTGGTAGGCTATCCCCGCGTGAGCCGTGGTCGTGCTTTTCAGCAGGCCACCGAAGCCTTGGCTTGGCGCTCGCTGGACAATCCAAAAGTCGCGCGTGATTTTGCAGCCTGGAAGGCTGGCCTCACTGGCTTTCCGCTGGTGGATGCGGCCATGCGTCAGTTGAATCAGACCGGCTGGATGCACAATCGCCTGCGTATGCTGGTGGCGATGTTTTTGACCAAGCAACTGCTGATTGATTGGCGACATGGTGAGGCCTATTTTATGACGCAGCTGCTGGATGGTGATCTGGCATCCAATAATGGTGGTTGGCAATGGGCGGCTTCTACGGGCGTGGATGCGGCGCCCTATTTCCGTATTTTTAATCCCTATAGCCAATCGCAGAAGTTCGATCCAGATGGCGAGTTTATCCGCCGCTATCTGCCTGAGCTGGCTGGTTATCACGCCAAGCAAATCCATCAGCCTCCGGTGGGGCAAGGCAATCTGCTTGGTGGTGATTATCCCGCCCCGTGTGTGGATCTGAAGCTGGCCCGTCAAAGGGTGATGCAGGCTTTTCAGGCTCTCAAAGAAGAGGGCTAGGCCGTTGTGGCCCAGCCCTTTTGGGGTGTGCTATGCCTTTTTGACAAACTCAGATTTGAGCTTCATCGCCCCTATGCCATCAATCTTGCAATCGATATCGTGATCACCCTCGACCAAGCGGATGTTTTTGACCTTGGTGCCGACCTTCACTACTGAAGAAGATCCCTTGATTTTCAAGTCTTTAATCACTGTCACTGTGTCGCCATCGGCAAGAGGCTGGCCGTGGGCATCGGTGATCACCTTGGTGTCTTCGCTGCTGGCTTCTTGTGGGTTCCATTCATGGGCACACTCAGGGCAGACCAAGAGTGGGCCGTCTTCGTAGGTATAAATAGAGGCACAAGCAGGGCAGGGCGGAAGTTGGCTCATATTCTTTTCTCTTCATCAATAAAAAAGGCCATCCATGAAATGCGAGATGGCCGAACCCCACTGATCATGCCAGAAAACCACTAAAAAGACCAGTTGGGCGAGTCATCCTGCCGGTAACTGCAGATAGCTGGCCGCCTGATATGCACGTTCGAGGGGAGAGAGGGCGGCCAGATGAGGCACCACACCCAAGCAAGGGACGCCTTGGCGATCAAAGTGCTGGCGCAAAAAGTCGATATTCTCTGCAGCCGCCTGCTGGTGGGGGTCGATTTGATTGGCGACCCAGCCGGCCAGCCGGCAACCAGAATGCGCAATGGATTGAGCGGTTAACAGGGCATGGTTGAGGCATCCAAGGCGCAGACCCACCACTAAAATCACCGGAAGATCTAAAGCCACGGCCAGCCTATCCAGCGTCTGTTCAGCATCAAAAGGCACGCGCCAGCCGCCTGCCCCCTCAATCAGATTAAAAGCGGCGTCAGCGGTTTCTAGGTTGTGCAGGCAAGCTTGGGTGAGCTGCTCTAGGGTGAGTGTCACGCCGTGGCGCTGTGCGGCCAGATGTGGCGAAAGTGGATCTTGAAAGCACCAAGGGTTATGCAGGCTCAGTGCATAGCGCGGCTGGCTGGTGGCCTGAAGCAGCAGGGCATCCAGATTGACCTCTGCAGGCAGGCTGCTGAATCCAGCTGCAGTCAGTTCATCCGCTGAGGCATAGCCAGCGGCAATCGGCTTGAGCCCAAAAGCACTGAGTCTTTGTTGTTGGGCTTGGATCAACAGCGCACTGCTGATGCAGGTTTTGCCGGCATCGGTATCGGTGCCGCTGACGAAATAGCGGGTCATGGTTGGGCTCCTTCAGATGGTGGCGATCTCAGATGCCAGCGCGCTCGCTCCTTGCTGGCGCGGCTGGGCGCGCCGTTGGGCGATCAGCCAACCAACCTGATAGGTCAGTGGAAAGCGGCCTTCGGCGTTGCGGGGATAAACCTCTTCCAGCCTGTGCAATGCCTGACGCCCCCCTAAGCCTGTGGCGCGTCCTGGTAGCGTATTGGTGGCACCGATGTCTTTGAGCTGGCGCAGCAGGCTACTGAGTTGATCAAATTCCTGTAGTAGGGTGGCGGTGTGCCAGCTGCAGAGCCTGAGCGGCAAATGGGCGAGCAGTTGGTAGAGCGCGCCGCTGGGCATAAAGTCCATCACATGAGGGCGATCATCCAATTGTTGCCAGGCTTGTTTGATTTCCTGCTGGGTGCCTGGCAGCAAGGTCGCGATGGCCAGATAGCCACCGGGTTGCAGTAAATCCGCCCAATGACGCAGGCTGAGTGCGGGTTGGTGGCTCCATTGCAGCATCAGGCTGGAGAAAATGCCGGAAAACTGAGCTGGTGCAAAAGGCAGCTGGTCTGCATCGGCCTGAACCAGTTGGATGGCTGGTTGGGCACGGGATTTGGCGATATCCAGCATGCCGGCGGCCAGATCAACGCCGGTAATCTGGTGCGCTCCGGCGGCTTGCAGGGCTGCGAAGTTCGCCCCTGAGCCGCAGCCAAGATCGAGCCAATGGCCTGTCAACGGACCGAGCTGTTCCAGCAGCTGAGCCGCAACCTGCTGTTGAATGCTGGCCGCTTGATCATAGGTGGCTGCCGCGCGGCTGAATTGCTGCGCCAGATGCTTTTTTGGCGCCAGTAAACCTGATTTGGCTGGAGGTGAAGCCGAGGTTAGGAGCATGGAGTGATCCTTGATGCGCCAGTGATGTGGCACGGCTGAGTCGAGGCTTGAATCCAGGCTGGATCCAGAAAGAAAACATGGCTGGTGCTCGTGCTGATCTGCGCATCCGCAAAGGGCTGACGGCAGAGGCGATCGCTCCCCGTTGCAGCCACCCAGCGCTGAATCGGCTCTGCAGGCTGGTTCCATTGGCTTGTTTCAATCTTGGCGAGCCAAGCCAGCCCAAGTGCTAACTGGGCCTGCTCCTGCTCGGTCTGGCCTGTCAGCTGAGCGCGAATCAGTTGCTGGCGCTGATGCAGGGCTTGAGGCGCCCCTTGGCAGCAGAGGCGAGCAAAATAAGCCAGGCTGCGTTGGGGGTGCGCAGCAAACTGGGCTTGAAAAGCGGCCAGATCCAATTCAGGCGCGGCAAAATCGAGCGTGCTGCCCAGCGTGATCAGCTGGGCTTGTGGTGCCAGGCCGCCCTGTGCAAAAACACCTTCTCCAACCCATCCTCCCAGCGACCAGCCGATCCACTGCGTGGCTCTTTGGGCGACAGGGTGCGCCAGAAGCCTTGCCACCAGCTGGGCAAACTCCTGTTCAGCTGCTTGCTGCTGAGGTGGCTGGCGTTGCCAATCCAGCCCCCAGTGTTCGCCAGGAAGCTGCTTGATCCAAGGCAAAAACACCTCAGGCATAAAGCTCCAGCCAGGCAGCCAGATAAAGCAGGGCAGGGCTGAAGCCGAGCCGTCAGGCTGAGGGCGGGTTGTGATCCAGCGCAGCATGGAGCGCCTCCACGAGTTGGGTGATGTGTTCTGCCTGATGGGCGGCGGTGAGCGTGATTCTGAGCCGTGCCTGTCCTGCTGGCACGGTGGGTGGCCGAATCGCCACCACTAAAAAGCCTTGTTGGCGCAGATGTTCACTGATCGCCAAGGCGCGTGCACTTGATCCCACCAGCAGTGGCTGAATCGGCGTGGCTGAGGGCAGCACCGGCAGGGTTGGTGTTAATGCGTGCCAGAGTTGAATATTGGCTTGCAAGGCGGCCTGACGCTGGGGGTTGATCAGCTCAGGCAGCTGCATGAGCATGGCCTCGGCCAGCGCTGGAGGCAGCGCAGTGGTATAGATCAGACTGCGGCTGAACTGGGTCAGGTAGTCGATCAGCTCTGCATCGCCTGCGACAAAAGCACCAAAACCACCGAGGGCTTTCCCCAGTGTGCCCATATAGACAGGGAGGTGTTCGGGGCTGAGCTGCCAGTGAGCCCGCGCGCCCCTTCCTTGACCCAGTACGCCCAGACCGTGCGCATCATCAACCATCAACCAGGCTTCATGGGCTTGGCAGAGCTGGCTGAGCGCGGCGAGATCGGCTTGATCACCATCCATACTGAAGACGCTATCGGTCGCGACCAGTTGGAGATGTGGAGCGGCCAGTGGTTGGGTCAAGCGCTGACGGAGCTGGGCCAGATCTAAATGTGCATAGCGCTGGCAGGTTGCACGACTGAGCAGGCCGGCATCAAGCAAGGAGGCATGATTCAGCTTATCTTGCAGCAGGCGATCACCGCGTTGGAGCAGCGCACTGATGACGCCGAGATTGGCCATATAGCCAGTCGAAAAAAGACGCGCACTGGGGTAGCCTGTCAACGCTGCCAAGGCGGCTTCTAAATCTGCATGCGCTTGGCTATGGCCGCACACCAGATGGGATGCGCCACTGCCCATCCCCCAGCGCTGAGCGGCTGTGGCCAGCCCTGCACCATCGGCAGCGAGGCCAAGGTAATCATTGCTGGAGAAGTTGATCAGACGCCGACCCTGCGCCTCGATCAGCTCGATGCCCTGCGCGGATTGATAAGCCGTACAGTGGCGCATCAAGTGCTGCTCTTGTCGTTTGTCTAAGGCGAGGCGCAGGCGCTGTGACCACATGGTGTTCTCTCATCAGGCATTCAGGCGAGCGGTCATCATAAGCTGTCTTGTCAACCTGTCAATAAATTTTGGTTTACAATAGGGCGTTTTGTTTTACCCTAGCAGGAGAAGGGTGAACGAGAGGAGGGGATATGTCTTTACCAGCAGGAATCAAATGGACTGAAGCCGAGACGGCTTTTGATCGGGATCATCTCTGGCATCCCTATAGTTCGATGGCCCAGCCAGCCCAAGTCTGGCCTGTCGCGCGTGCAGAGGGTGTGCGCCTCTATTTGGAAGATGGGCGGGTGCTGCTGGATGGCATGTCTTCTTGGTGGTCCGCCATTCATGGCTATCAGCATCCGCAGCTGGATGCCGCCTTGCAGAGCCAAATCAGTCAGATGAGTCATGTGATGTTTGGTGGGCTGACACACCAGCCTGCGGTTGAGCTCGGACGGCGGCTGGTCGCCTTGACACCACCAAGTCTGGATCAGGTCTTTATTGCCGATTCAGGGTCGGTCTCGGTGGAAGTGGCGCTCAAAATGGCAGTGCAGTACCAGCAAGCGCGTGGCTTGAAAGAGAAAACCAAGGTGGCTGCACTCTTGGGTGGCTATCACGGGGATACGCTGGGTGCCATGTCGGTCTGTGATCCGCAGCAGGGTATGCATCGCTTGTTTCGCGCTGGGTTGCCAGAGCAGGTGTTTGTGCCCCGCCCGAGCCTGGCCTATGGCGAGGTTTGGCAGGAAGAAGCCCTCGCACCTTTAGAGCAGCTGCTGCAAAACCAGCATCATCAACTGGCCGCCTTGATTCTTGAGCCAGTGGTTCAGGGTGCAGGCGGCATGTACTTTTATCATCCTGAGTACCTGCGTCAGGCGCGCTGGCTCTGTGATGCTTATGATGTGCTGCTGATCGCGGATGAAATTGCCACAGGTTTTGGGCGCACGGGGCATCTCTTCGCTTGTGAGATGGCTGGGATCGAGCCGGATCTGATGTGCGTGGGCAAGGCGCTGACGGGCGGTTATATGACGCTGGCCGCGACACTGACACGGCGTGATATCGCCCTCACCATCAGTCAGGGCGAGGCAGGTGGATTAATGCACGGCCCCACTTTTATGGCGAATCCGCTGGCATGTCGGGTGGCCTGCGCCAGTTTGGATCTCTTATTAGAAAATGACTGGGCGCAACAGGTCGCAGGTTTAGAAGCCGGATTAAAGGCGGGATTGGCTCCCTTGGTCGGCCATCCTGCGGTTGCCCAGGTGCGAGTTTTAGGCGGCATCGGTGTTGTACAAATGCATCAGCCGGTGGAGATGGCGCGCTTGCAGCCAGCTTGTGTCGAGGCGGGGATCTGGATTCGGCCATTTAACAGGCTGATCTATATGATGCCACCCTATGTGATGTCAGCTGGGGATCTTACGCAGCTGACAGCCAGTCTGGTGCAGGTGATTGAGCAGGTTTATGCTCCGACCGCTTCTGCAGTCGCGACAGCACCTTGACTGCCTTAAGCCCCGCGCCCTGAGCCACAAAAAAGCCAGAACCCGAAGGTTCTGGCTGGCTGGATGCCCCTCTTTGCAGCGACTAGGCGGTTGCCAGGTTCGGCTCAGAGAGGGTGCGGCGGCGTCTTTGTAGCAGGACGACCAGCAGGAACAGCCCAAGAGCAGGAACCCAGATCCATTCTTTGGTCCAGCGATCCGTTGGCGCACTTAACGCGATGATGCGCTGGTCAAACTCCAGTCCCAGATCAGCGGCTAAGCTACCAAAGGCCACGTTATCAATCATCATCTGGCCATTGTCTTCAAACAGCTCCAGCCCAAGTTTTTCTAGGCGTTGATCCACTTCATCGCCCTTGGGGACAGGCAGCAAGACAACAAATTCACGCAGATCACCAAAGGCATCCTCACCGGCAATGCGTAAACGCAGCACGCTTTCTGCATCCACCTGCTGAATCACTTCGACCAGCTCAATCGGATCAAAGTCTTCGTAAGGCTCATGGATCTTATCCATCCAATAGCCGGGGCGGAAGAGCATAAAGGCCACCAATAGCAGCAACAGGGTTTCGTACCAGCGATTTTTGACCAAGAACCAGTTTTGTGTCGCGGCAGAAAACACCAGCATCGCTAGGGTGGCGGTGATAAACACCAGGATCCCATGCCAGAAGCCCACATCGATCAACAGCAGATCGGTGTTGAAGATAAACAGGAAGGGCAGGATCACGGTGCGCAGACTGTAATAGAAGGCCTGAGCGCCAGTGAAGATGGGATCACCTCGCGAGATGGCTGCTGCGGCAAAGGAGGCCAGACCAACAGGAGGCGTGACATCGGCCATAATCCCGAAGTAGAAGACAAACAGGTGCACAGCGATTAAAGGCACGATCAGGCCATGCTGCTGACCAAGCGTCACAATGACCGGCACCATCAGGCTTGAAACCACAATATAGTTCGCGGTGGTCGGCAGGCCGAGACCAAGAATCAGGCTGAAGAGGGCGGTTAAAATCAGCATCAGCATCAAGTTGCCCATCGAGAGAAACTCGACCAGATCCGAGAGCACCAGCCCGACGCCTGTCTGGGATACGGCGCCGACGATAATGCCCGCTGTGGCGGTGGCAATACCGATACCGATCATATTGCGCGCACCACCAATCAGACCTTCACGCAGATCGATGATGCCATCGACAACGCCGCCATGATCATGCGGATGGGCGCTGCTGCGGCGCATCCAGCTGAGCAGGGGGCGCTGAGTCAGCAGAATAAAGATCAGAATCACGCTGCCCCAGAAGGCCGAGAGGCCAGGGGAGAGGCGCTCCACCATCAGACACCAGACCAATACCACCACAGGCAGCAAGAAGTGCAGGCCTGAGAGGAAAACCTGACGCGCATCCGGCAGGGATTCCAGTGGCTTGTTGGGATCTTCAGGCTCCAGAACTGGCTGGCTCACGGCGACTTTTAGCAGGCCGAGATAGACGGCGATCAACAGCAGCGCAACGCCAAAGAGTGAGAAGTCACCCATCAGGGGTTTGAGCCAACCCAAACCATAGTAAACCGCGAGAGATAAACCACTGATTAGTGCGGCACCAAAGGCAAAGCCGGTGATGCGGATCAGCCAGGGCTTGGGCGTGCGCTGGCCGATTGGCTGCATGCCCATTTTCATCGCCTCAAGGTGGACGATATAAATCAGCGCGATATAAGAAATGACCGCGGGTAAGAAGGCGTGCTTGATGATCTCAACATAGGGAATGCCGACATATTCGACCATCAGGAAGGCCGCCGCGCCCATGACCGGTGGCATGATTTGCCCATTGACCGAAGAACCCACTTCTACCGCTCCGGCCTTGTTGGCAGAAAACCCCACCTTTTTCATCATCGGGATGGTAAAGGTACCGGTGGTGACCACATTGGCAATGGAAGAGCCGGAGATAATGCCAGTAAAACCAGAGGCCACGACAGCCGCCTTGGCTGGACCACCACGATAGTGCCCTAGAAGACTAAAGGCCAGCTGAATAAAGTAGTGCCCTGCGCCCGCACGCTCTAAAAGTGCACCAAAGAGCACGAACAGAAAGACAAAACTGGTCGAGACCCCCAGCGCGATACCAAAGACCCCTTCTGCGGTGATCCACTGGTGGTTGGCCAGCGCAGCCAGGCTGACACCACGGTGGGCCAGAAAGCCCGGCATATAGGGGCCAGCCAAGCTGTAGATCAGAAAAATCAGCGCGATGATGGTCAGAGGTAAGCCCAGCGCTCGCCGTGTGGCTTCTAACAGCAGAGGGATGCCGATACAGGCCACCAGAATATCTTCAAAAGTCAGGTTGCTGGGTCTGAGCGCCAGTTGTTGATAAAAGATAAATAAATAAGCTGAAGTGGCTGCCGCAATCAACGCCAGTGCCAGATCAGCATAGGGGACCTTTTGTCTAGGTGAAGTTTTAAAGGCCGGGTAGGCCATGAACGCCAGCAGCAGGGCAAAAGTCAGGTGGATGGCGCGAGACTGGGTGTCATTAAAAGTGCCAAAACCGAGTAAAAAAGGCAGTGGAGAAGCAATCCAGAGCTGGAAGCAAGACCAAGCAAGAGCAATACCGGCCAGGGTTTTGGCCATCAGCCCTTCAAGCTGACGGCCACCTGTATCTTGCTCGAGGAGCTCTTTAACAGAAATATTTTTTTCAGGCATGGTGCGCACCTGTAGTCATCAATAAAATCGACTTCTGATCAAGAAGTCGCCTTGGCAGCCCGAAAAGGCACAAACTGAGCAGCCGCCCAGTCAATGGAAATACAAAAAGCAGGCTCAGCTTGTGGCTGTAACCTGCTTTTACAGTGCCAAGGTGAACTTGGCGTGAAAGGCTTATTCGATCCAGCCACGCTCACGGTAGTAGCGGGCAGCACCTTCGTGCAGCGGTGCAGACAAGCCAGATTGGATCATTTCCTGCTCAGAAAGATCGGCAAAGGCTGGATGCAAGCGGCGGAAGCGATCAATGTTGTCAAAGACCGATTTCACCAGCTGATACACCACTTCTGGATCGGTGGCTGTGGTGGTGGAAAGTACCGCGCGGCCACCAATAGAAGGGGTCGGCTCGTCATTGCCACGGTAGACACCACCGGGAATTTCGGCATAGGTGAAGTAGCTGCGCTCTGCGAGCAGACGGTCGATCGCTGGGCCAGTGATGGGGACAAAGACCGCATCCACGGTGGTGGTGGCTTCTTGGATCGCACCATTGGGGTGACCAACGAAGTAGGTCATCACATCAATGTTGTTATCGTTCAGGGCGCTGGCTTGTTCAGCGGGGCGCAGCTCAGTGGCGAGGGAGAAGGTACGACGTGTCCAGCCCTGCTCGGCCATGATCTCTTCTAAGGTGTCACGCTGGCCTGAGCCTGGGTTGCCCAGATTGACGCGCTTACCCTGGAGGTCTTCTAGGCTGTTGATATTGGCATCACGGCGTGCCAGAACGGTAAAGACTTCGCTCTGGATAGAAAACACTGAGCGCAGTTCAGGCATGGCACCCTGAGCCTCAAAAGGAGGCAGGCCATTCAATGCCTTATACTGGTGGTCAGACTGCATCACACCAAAATTGTACTCGCCGGAACGAATACCATTCAAATTGGCAATCCCGCCACCACTAGAAGGGGCATTACAACGAAGTCCGTGATCACTGCTGGTCCGATTAACAAAACGACAAATGGACTGACCTGCGGCATAATAGACGCCTGTTTGCCCGCCGGTACCAATGGTCATAAAACGATCATTCGCAACAGCTTGTCCACCAGTCAAGCTAACGCCTGCCAGGGTGGCGCATAGAGCCCATGCAAGGGTTTTTCCTTTCATCATGGGAGGTTCTCCTCGGTTAATTCATGAGTCAGCCAGGTATGGCTTCGGATGAGAAAAGTGATTTTCTACTCAGGGGCTGAACACTAGGCTGCAAAAGTCTTTTTCAGAGACCTAGCGCAAAGCTGGGCTTTGTCAGCTGTTTTGCATCCTAGCATCTGCTTTTAAGCTGAACAAGCTTGCTTGATGCCTGATGTCATTCTTTTGTCATCAGTAAATGATTGTTGCTCTAGCTGAAAAAGGTAAAACTAAGCATGAAAATTTCAACGCAGCTCCTGACGGCTGTGATTCTATTGATTCTTCTGATGTCGGCGCTGGCTGCGGGTGTTTCGATTCACCGTCAGCAGCAAGATATCCAGCAATACCTGCGTAGCGAGACACAGCGCATCCATGCCGGACAACTCCGTACACTGACCATCACCCACGAACTCCTGAGTGCGCAAGTGCGCGCCAGTCTGCGCCTGTTGCAGCTTGAAGCCCAGCGCCTAGGCCCAGCGGAGATAGATGGCGAGGCTTTTCTGCAGCAGCAGCGCGTGCCGCATTTGTATTTTGGGGCGCAATCCTTGATTGATCAGCACCAATTGGTGGATCAGGTCACACAAATACAAGAAGGTACGGCGACGATCTTTGTGCGCCGTGGTGAGGATTTTATCCGTGTGGCCACCAATGTGATGCGCGATGGCGAGCGTGCCATTGGCACCCATCTGAACCGTGATTCGGCGGCCTATCGTGCGCTGGCGGCAGGAGAGGATTTCTTTGGGCAGGTGGATATTCTCGGCCAGCCTTATATCACTGGCTATAGCCCGCTACGCAATGATTTGGGTGAGGTGATTGGTGCCTTGTATGTCGGCTATGCCGCTGAGCTGGCACCACTGCGCGAGGCAATTGAGAGACTGCGCGTGTTAGATGGTGGCTTTGTCGCGCTTTTAGATGATCAGCGGCGTGTGCAGATGCACTCGGCGCACCTCAGCCGTGAGCAGGTAGAACGTGCTCTCTCAGGCCGCGATCCTGCTTGGCAGTTAGCCCGTCAGACCTTTGCGCCTTGGGGCTATCAGGTCATCATCGCCTACTCGGATGATGAAGTGGCGGCTCGCCTGTGGCATAGCAGTGTGCAGCTCTTGTTGAGTATTCTGCTGGCCAGTGTGCTGCTATGTGGTGTGATCTATCTGCTGGTGCGTTATCTGGTCGCGCGGCCTTTACAGCGGGTGTTGGGCTCGATGCGTGATATTGCGCAGGGCGAGGGAGATCTGACGGTGCGTTTAGCGAGTCATGGCAAGGACGAAGTCGCTGAGCTGACGGGCTACTTCAATCAGTTTGTAGCCAAGATCGAAAGTCTATTGATTGGCGTGCGGGCATCCGCGCAGCAGATTCAAACGGCCACCCAAGAGATCGCTACTGGCAATACGGACCTTTCACAGCGTACAGAAGAGCAAGCGTCCAGCTTGGAGGAAACGGCTTCTAGCCTGGAAGAGCTGACTTCAACCGTGAAGGATAACAGCGACAATGCGCGGCAGGCACGGCAACTGACGCAAGAAGCGGCCCAGCAAGCGCAAGCCAGTCGCCAGGATGCAGAGCAGGTGATCCAGTCTATGCAGGCGATTCACCAGAGTGCCGAGAAGATGGCGGATATTATAGGTTTGATTGATAGCATCGCCTTTCAAACCAATATTCTGGCCCTCAATGCTGCGGTGGAGGCCGCGCGAGCTGGTGAGCAGGGCCGAGGTTTTGCGGTGGTGGCGGCAGAGGTACGCCAGTTGGCGCAAAGGTCCGCTCAGGCGGCAAAGGAGATCAGCCAGTTGATCAGCGCGGCCGTACAGCAAGCCAATACCAGCCAAGAGCAGGTGCAGGCGACAGGTCAAGGGATACGTCAGCTCGCGGACGCCATGCAACAGGTTGCGGCTTTGATCAGTCAAGTCGCGGTGGCCTCGGGCGAGCAGAGTGAAGGCATCGAGCAGATCAATCAGGCCGTGGTGCAGATGGACAGCGTGACCCAACAAAACGCGGCACTGGTTGAAGAAGCCGCGGCTGCCGCTGAGTCTTTACAAGAGCAAGCCCAGCAGCTCAGCGCAGCGGTGGGGGCTTTTCAGTTGAGTGAGCAGGAGGAGCCACAAGCCGCTCCCCGTGTTCAGCCCAGGCTGAAGGCGATGCCGCGTTTGCCGCGCCCAAGTTGATCCGCTATCCGCTCAGTCGCCTCTGATCAACGCAGTTGCATCGAGCCCAGCCGTTGATCAGAGGTTTTTTGGCAGCTTCTTTTCCCAGAACTCGGCCTGCCCCAGCGTGGGGTCGAGTGCATAGGGCGCAAAGCCCAAGCGCTGGTAGCTCTTTTGCGCTCCTGGATTCCCGCTGAGAACTTCGAGTGTGATTTTGCAGCACTGGCGCTGGCGTGCGATGGCTTCGAGCTTGGTGATCAGCGCTGCGCAGATTCCCTGCCCGCGAAAGTCAGGCGCAACATAGATGTCATGAATGTTGATCAGCGGCTGGCAGGCAAAGGTCGAAAAACCTTCAAAAGCATTCAGCAGGCCGATGGGTTCTTCACCGGCAAAAGCCAGTAGTGTCAGCGCATCAGGCCGCTTGGCTAAGGCGGGGACCAGTCCCGCTTGCACTGTGGCGGCCAAGGCTTCGCCACCGCCCATCGGATCTTGTGCATAGGCATTCAGCAGGGCTGGAATAGCACGTTGATGGGCTGGGTGTTGATAGTCAGCTTGCAAAATATGCCAAGATGTCATGGCCAGGTGTTCCTCTTTGGTGCCGTAACGCTGGTTGGAGACGGCAGGGTGAGTGAAGTAAAAAACCCTGCCGGAGCAGGGTTTTCTGTGATCGTTTGTGGTGGCTTAGAGCCAGAAGCCGACTACCAGATAGTAACAGGCCAGTGTCACGATCACGATTCCAGTGAGGTTGAGCATCGCCCCAGTGCGGATCATCGAGCTGATCTTCATGTGCCCTGTGCCGAACACGATCGCATTCGGTGGTGTCGCAACGGGCAGCATAAAGGCGCAGCTGGCAGCAATGGCCGCTGGCACGGTATAAAGCAGCGGAGACAGATCCTGCGCGACAGCCAGTGCGCCAAGCAGCGGCAAGAAGGCTGCGGCTGTGGCCGTGTTACTGGTGACCTCTGTCAGGAAGAGGATCACCGCCACCACCAAGGCAATGGTCAGCAACAGAGGGAGGGTGCTCAAACCACCTAAGCCGTTGGCGATCCAGACGGCCAGTCCTGAGCTGCTGATCATTCCAGCCAAGGCCAAACCACCCCCAAACAGCAGTAGTACGCCCCAAGGAATGGCATCCGCCTTATCCCAAGACATTAAGAACACGCGCTTTTTGATATCAACAGGAATCATAAACAGCGCAATCGCGGCTGCCATAGCAATGCCAGTATCGCTCAGCCAGGGCATCCAGGTGTTCAGCATAGGACGGACCACCCAAGCTAAAGCGGCGAGCACAAAGACCAGCGCGACCAGTTTTTCTGCCTTGGTCATGGGTCCCATCTTACGCAGTTCTTCTTGCAGCATGGCTTTGCTGTTCCCTTTGATATCAAAAGGCTTGCGGCTCAGCCACCACCAGGTGATCCCCATCATCAGAATACTGACAGGCAGGCCGATTAGCATCCACTCGCCAAAGCCAAGCTGAATGCCCTGATTGTCCGCCAGATAACCAGCCAGCAGTGCATTGGGTGGCGTGCCGATCAGTGTCGCCACACCGCCGATACTTGCGGCATAGGCAATCGCCAAAAGGAGAGCGGTTGCAAAACGCTCTAACTCAGCTTCATTATCCGATTCCATCAGGCTGATGATCGATAGACCTATAGGCAGCATCATGATGGCGGTGGCCGTGTTGCTGACCCACATACTGATAAAACCTGTTGCCAGCATGAAACCGGCAATCTGACGCGCGGGTTGATCTCCCACGGCCAGTAGAGTCAGTAGCGCAATCCGTCGATGGAGATTCCAGCGCTGCATGGCCAAGCCCAGCAAAAAACCACCTAAAAACAAGAAGATGATGGGATTGGCATAGGGCGCAGTGACATCGCGCAGACTCGCAATGCCCAGTGCGGGGACGAGAAGAATGGGCAGTAAAGAAGTGATCGGAATCGGAATCGCCTCCGTTGACCACCAGGTGGCCATCAGCAAGGTCAGACCGACAACCCGCCAAGCAATTTCGGACATGCCCTCAGGTGCAGGGAGGATAAAGGTCAGCAATAAGAATGCTGGGCCAAGAAAAAAGCCGATCCAGGCTGCCAGCGACATACTGTGCTGCGCTTCTTCCGTGTGATGGGGTTCAGCGTGACTCATATAACCTTGCCTTTTGTAGTCATTTAACAAAGGCCAGCATACTACAGGCCTTAGACCTTGGTTGGATTTATTCTTTAGTCTAATAAACTGGACTCAGAGGTGATTTTGTTTATTCAAATAAGGACTTAGCTAAACTTTTCAGCGTAGAAAAACAGGGTTTTTATTGATTTAGGTTCGTGTTCAGCAGGTCGCTCGGGATGGGGTTTGACCTTTCAAGAAAGAGAAGCTTTTTCCCTGAGATTCTGATCTTCGGTATAGTGGCAAGCTGCACATCAATCCCTTGAGGACAATGACGGATGAAGCCGATACTGCTACTGGGCCTGCTGCTGATGCTGACAGGCTGCTCTTTCTTAAAAGACACTGGCGCTTGGCAAGAGCCAGAGGTGCGTGTTGAACAGGTACGCCTGACCGGATTGAATTTTGAACGAGCGCAGTTTGCGGCCCATTTTGCGGTCACCAATCCCAACGCCTATGCCATTCATCTCGGTGCATTGGATTATCGTCTTGATGTGGCTGAAGCCCAGCTGGTGGCGGGGCGTCAGGTACAAGGCCAACGCTTGGCCGCAGGACAAACACAAACCGTGACGCTGCCTTTTGAAGTCGAGTTTGCGCAGTTGCTGCATCTGGCTGATACCTGGCAGGAGGCCACGCGGATTCCTTATCGTCTAGAAGCAGGCATGCGTTTTGAGCTTCCTTTGGTGGGTGATTTACGTGTGCCGGTGCGTCACCAAGGTGAAATCCCAAGGCCACGTTTGCCTCAGGTGCGTTTGATTGCGCTGGAGCAAGAAGCGCTGAGCCTCAGTGGTGTGAGCCTGGTACTGGTGTTGGGTGTACGGAATCTCAATGATTTTCAGCTCAATATTCAGCGTTTGAATTATGGCCTGCAGCTGAATGGACAGGCCGTCGGGCAGGGTGCCCTAGAGCCTGATTTAGCACTGCGCAGTGAACAGGAAACCCAGTTGCGTATTCCGCTTCGAGTCAGCAGTAGCCAAGCCGGTCGCGCACTGATCGAGAGTTTGATGCGCGGTGGTGAGCTGGATTATCGTATTGATTTTCAGAGCCAGATAGGTTCGACCTTGCCTTTGTTGCAAGCCTTTCCCTTTGCTGCCCAGCGCGAAGGGCAGATCCGACTCAGCCGTTAAAAGGAGACAGAAGATGGCCGATTTCTTGATTGTAGGTGGCGGTGTGATCGGTATGATGCTGGCGCGTGAGCTGGCTGATGCAGGTGCAGATGTCACACTGGTTGAACGTCGCCAGTGTGCACAAGAATCCAGCTGGGCTGGGGGTGGTATTGTCTCGCCACTCTATCCTTGGCGCTACCCTCAAGCCATCACTGCCTTGGCAGATTATTCGCAAGGCTTTTATCCACAGCTTGCCGCGCAATTAAAAGAAGAGACGGGGATCGATCCTGAGTTGCGTCAAGATGGCTTGGTGTTCTTGCGTGTTGCTGATCAGCAGGCCGCATTAGACTGGGCGGCGCAGGGTCAGCGGCGTCTAGAAAAGGTGGATGCCGCCTTTTTATATGAGACAGAGCCCGATGTGGCTCCAGGTTTTAGTGAAGCGCTATGGATGCCGGATGTGGCCAGTATCCGCAATCCACGCCTTGGTCAGGCTTTACGGGCCTCCTTGCAAAAGCGAGCCAATATTCGCCTGCTCGAAGAGACGGATGTGGTGGATCTTTATCATGAAGAAGGTGAGGTACTGGGGGTGCAGGGCAAGCAGATGGTGTTGGCTGCGCGCCACACGATCTTGTGTGCAGGTGCCTGGACGGGCCTTTTATTGAACAAGTTGGATCAAACGACGGCGATTAAACCTGTGCGTGGGCAGATGATCCTGTTTAAAGCGCCGAAAGGCTTGTTGAATCGCGTAGTGCTGATGGATGGTCGCTATTTGATTCCACGTAATGATGGCCGAATTCTGGCTGGATCAACCTTGGAATATGCCGGCTTTGATAAGCACACGACTGAAGATGCCTTGATCTCCTTGCGCGACACGGCCTATCAGATTATGCCGCGTCTGCGGGATTATGATATCGAACATCATTGGGCTGGTTTGCGCCCCGGCAGCTTGGATGGTATTCCCTTGATGGGCCCTGTACCTGGCTACCGTGGCTTATCGATCAGTGCGGGACACTTTCGCAATGGGTTGGTGCTGGCACCGGCTGCAACGCAGGTGATGGCGGATCAGCTGCTTCAACGCCCCCCGAAGATAGATCCGGCGCCCTATCAGCTGTTGGCTGATTAACATCCAAGGCTACTGATCGGCTTCAAAAGCCTTTTGATGTTCTTTACAGCAAAAATGGTAGGGTTCGGCGTGAATCGCGCTGCTTTCAGGAAGATGGACACCACACTGAGCGCAGCGCACCATGCTTTCTGAATCCAGATGAGGCTTCTTCTCTTGCCCAAGGTGTTCTTGTCCCGCACCCTGCTTGCGCTCCCAGACACGCCAGAGTTGCCAGCCAGCCCAAAAGAGCAGCAAAAATACAAGCAGGCGAACAATGAGTAGACTCATGCTGATTTCTCTTGTGATTGGATTCACCTCTCAAGCCTTGTTCGGATGAGTCGATCAAGGCGCTGGATGGAGAGGGTCGAGCAATAGATTTGCGCTTGCTATCCAGTGTTCTTAGACTAGCGGTTTTCAGCGCTGCTTGTCTAGTCAAGCCCCTTTGCTAGCCCAGTGCCGAGGCCCATCTTTGATTGATTTGCATTTCTAGAAGGATAAATACATCGTGTCGAGCCTGAGAATCTGTGCTGCGCAGTTGAATGTTGTTGTTGGCGATCTGCAAGGTAATACATCGCGCTTGATCCAGCTGGCTCAAGAAGTGCATCAGGCTGGATCGGCCGACCTGCTGCTCTGTCCTGAACTGCTATTAACTGGATACCCACCAGAAGATTTGCTGCTGCGCGCAGAACTACAAGAGCGAGTGGAAGCTCAGTTGGTGCGCTTGGCACAAGAATGTCCTCAGGATCTCGCGCTGGTGGTGGGGTATCCGATCTGGCGTCAAGGGCGGTGCATGAATGCGGCAGGTGTCCTCTGGCAGGGCGAGTGGATCGCTGAATACCACAAGCAGTGCCTGCCTAATGAGCAGGTGTTTGACGAGCAGCGTTACTTTAGTGCGGGGCAAGACTCTTGCGTGGTTGAGATTCAGGGGTGTCGTCTGGGTATCCTGATTTGTGAAGACCTCTGGCAGACCGGCCCCGCCGAGGCCTGTGTGCAAGCTGGTGCGCAAGGTGTGCTGCTGTTGAATGCCTCACCTTGGCATCAGGGCAAGCAGTATGAGCGCCAAGCCTTAGTGGCTCAGGTCTGTCGTCAGCTAGAAGTGCCTGCTGTCTATGCGAATCTGGTCGGGGGGCAGGATGAGCTGCTGTTTGATGGTGCCTCTTTTGCGCTGAATGCGCAGGGTGAACTGATGGCGCAAGCCCCCGCTTTGCAAGAAGCGCAGATGACCGTGGTCTGGGAGCTGCAGGGGGCTGGCTGGCAAGCTCAGCTGGGCGAGATTCATCCCTGGCCAGATGCCGAGGCTTATTTATATGGAGCACTGGTTTTAGGCTTGCAGGACTATGTGAATAAGTCGGGTTTTGCAGGTGTGGTGTTGGGCTTGTCTGGCGGTATTGATTCGGCTCTTTCCTTAGCGATTGCGGTGGATGCTTTGGGGGCGGATCGGGTGCGGGTGGCGATGCTACCCTATCACTACACATCGAGCATGAGCCAGGAAGATGCCGCCGATCAAGCGCAGCGCTTGGGTGTGCGCTATGACGTTTACTCGATTGCACCGATGGTTGAAGCCTTTATCAGCAGTCTGGCAGACACCTTTGCTGGCACTCAGCGTGATACCACTGAAGAAAATCTGCAAGCGCGCTGCCGAGGCACGCTATTGATGGCGCTGTCGAATAAGCTGGGCTTAATGGTGCTCACAACGGGCAATAAAAGTGAGGTCGCCGTGGGTTACTGCACCCTGTATGGCGATATGGTGGGTGGCTTTAATGCCTTAAAGGATGTCTACAAAACGCAAGTCTTTGCCTTGGCGCGTTGGCGTAACCAGCAGGGAGAGGTGATCCCTCAGCGAGTGATTGATCGCCCACCATCAGCTGAGTTAGCACCAGATCAGAAGGATGAAGACTCTCTGCCGCCCTATGCTGAGCTAGATGCGTTGCTGCGAGCTTATCTCGAAGAGGGCGCCACGCAGGCCGAGCTGGTCGCGGCTGGGTTTGCACCTGAGGTGATCAGTCAGGTGGTACGGCTGGTCGAGCGGAGTGAGTACAAGCGCCGTCAGGCAGCGCCTGGAGTGCGGGTTTCGACCTTGGCTTTTGGCAAGGATCGGCGCTATCCGCTGGTTAACAAATGGCCGGTGTTATAGTTTGGGCATTGCTGGATAGTAGCAGCATAACAAAAGACCCGACATGCCAGAGGCAGAGATCGGGTCGGATTCGGTTCAATTAAGACCTTATTGTAGTAACGGCTCTCACCCCGGATAACCACAATAAGGTGGATGATACCCAGAACTTTTCAGGAAGGAAAGTCCATGAGTTCCAATCTTTGTCAGCAAGTCCCTTACACCCTTGGTCTGGATATCGGTGTTGCATCCGTTGGTGCTGCATTGTTATCTGATAGCCACATTCTTGGCCTGCATGTTCGTACCTTTGATAAGGCAGAAACAGATAAGTACGGCGAGTCACTGAACAAAATACGTCGGGATGCCAAATCAGCCCGCAAACGCCTGCGCCGCAGAAGCCATCGGTTATTGCGTCTGCGTCGTTTGTTCAAACGCGTGGGTCTGACCGATACAAACTCCCCGAATGCTGTCATCACCAGAATTTCGCCCTGGCAACTCAGAGCCGAAGGGTTGGATCGCTTGCTGGAATCAGATGAATGGGCGGGTGTGCTTTACCATCTGCTGAAACATCGGGGTTTTCAATCCACGCGCAAAAGTGAACTGAAAAACGATGAAAAAGCCGGGCAGATGCTGAGTGGCGTAAAAAACAATCAGCAGTTAATGGCTGCTGAGGGTTACAGAAGCGTGGGTGAGCTGGCGGCAAAGCATGAAGATTTTGCAGCAGCAAAAAGGAACAAGGGTGGCAGCTACAGTCATACCTTTGCGCGAGCAGACATTGAGCAGGAGCTTCGCCTGTTATTTGAAACGCAGCGCACGCTGAGCAATCCCTTTGCCACCCCTGAAATTGAACAGCAGGTACATACCCTGCTGATGCAGCGACGCCCCGCTTTAACGGATGAAGCCATGTTAAAAATGCTGGGTCGCTGTACTTTTGAGCCAGATGAGTACCGTGCACCCAAGGCCAGTTATTCAGCCGAGCGTTTTGTCTGGTTAACAAGGTTGAATAATCTGCGCCTGAATGGTCAGGGGGAAACGCGTGAATTGACCCCAGATGAAAGAAACCTGCTGCTGGAGTTGCCCTTTACTCAGAGCAAGCTGACTTACAAGCAGGTACGTAGCAAGCTGGAACTGGATGCTGGCTGGCGGTTTATTGGCCTGCGTTATCCACGTGAAGCAGATACAGGCAAAAACCCGGAGGATGCAGCCTTGTTTGAAGCCAAGGGCTTTCACATCCTGGGCAAGGCATACAAAAATGCAGGGTTAAAACTGGAATGGCAAAGGGACAGCCAGAACCCTGAACGGCTGGATCAGCTGGCTTATGCACTGACGGTTTATAAAGAAGACCACAAGGCAGCTCAGTGGCTGCTGGATCAGGGAATCGAACAGCCGGTGATTGATGCCGTGTTGAATGAATCCTTCTCTGATTTTGTTCGCCTTTCCAGCAAGGCACTGCAAAAAATCCTGCCATTTATGCAGGCAGGCAAACGCTATGATGAAGCAGTGCAGTTAGCCGGTTATGAGCACCACAGCCAACTGCCAAAAAGTCAGCAATCCCGCTATATCCCACGTTTTGGTAAAACCTTTGTTGCCAACCCCGTGGTGGCAAGGGCGCTGAATCAGGCACGTAAACTGGTTAACGCCATTATTCGTGAGTACGGCACACCCAGAGCCATTCACATTGAGCTGGCAAGGGATTTGAGCCGATCCTTCAAGGAGCGCAAGGAGATTGAGCGGGAACAAGGCAAATACCGGGATAATAAGCTGGAGGACATTGCCGAATTTGAAAAAACCTTCCGCTTTACCCCCAAAGGACTGGACTTACTGAAATGGCGGTTATACCGCGAACAGAACAGCCAGTGTGCCTATAGCCTGAAACCGCTGGACTTAAACCGGTTGTTTGAAGCGGGTTATGTTGAAGTCGATCACGCCCTGCCTTATTCACGCAGTTTTAATGATGGCATGAACAACAAGGTGCTGGTGCTCACCGAAGAAAACCGCAACAAGGGCAACAGAACACCCTACGAGTATCTAGATGGACAAAACGAAACAACCCGCTGGAAAGCCTTTGCAGCCGCCGTCAGCGGTAACCCCAAATACCGTGAAGCCAAGAAGCGCAATCTGCTGCGCAGGGATTTCAGCAAGGGAGCAGCAGAAGAGTTTCGGGAACGTAACCTGTCTGATACCCGCTACATTGCCCGTTCGTTTAAAACCCTGGTGGAAAACCACCTGCAACTGGAAGATAAAAACTGCGTGGTGGTTTCCGGCCAGTTAACCGCCTTTTTGCGTACTCGCTGGGGGCTGTTAAAAGTGCGTGAAGACGGTGACAAGCACCATGCGCTGGATGCGGCTGTGGTGGCTGCGTGCAGCAGAAGCCTGGTTAAGCGCCTGTCGGATTATTCCCGTCGTAAAGAGCTGCAGCAAGCCAGACAGAATCTGGTAGACCCGGAAACAGGCGAGGTGCTGGATCTTGCCACCCTCAGAAAATTGGAAGCACACTTCCCTGAGCCCTGGCCGCATTTTCGTCATGAGCTGCAAGCACATTTGTCGGCGACCCCGGCACACTACCTGCAAAGGCTGGATCACTACACGCCGCAACAGGCACAAAATGTTCAGCCGCTGAGAGTTTCTCGTGCGGCAACGCGCCGTGGCCTGGGGCAGGCGCATCAAGAAACGATACGCTCAGCAAAACTGCTAGATCAAAACCTCAGCAGTGTACGTACCCCGCTGGAAAACCTGAAACTGAAAGACCTGCCGCGCATGGTAGGGTACGAAGATCCGCGCAACCAGGCACTGGTTGAAGCACTGGAACAAAGGCTGCAAGCCTTTAAGGATGATGGCAAAAAAGCCTTTGCTGAACCCTTCTACAAACCTGCTGCTCAGGGTAAACAAGCGCCTTTGGTGCGCAGTGTTAAGCTGACCACGGTACAAAAAAGTGGCCTGCCGGTGCGTCACGGCATTGCCAGCAATGGCGATATGCTGCGGATTGATGTTTTCAGCAAAGGCGGGAAATACTTTGTTGTGCCGCTCTATGTTGCAGATGCAGTCACCGCAACCCTGCCCTGTAAAGCAGTGGTTGCTGGCAAACCAGAAGATCTCTGGGATGTGATGGATGACAGCTATGCGTTTTTGTTCAGCCTTTACCCCAATGACTGGGTACAGGTGGAGCTGAAAGGGAAAGTGGTTGAGGGTTATTATGCTGGGATGAACCGTTCAACCGGCGCAATCAATCTCTGGGCACATGATCGGAACCAGGCGATAGGGAAAAATGGACTGATAGAAAGCATCGGCATCAAAACAGCTAAAAGCCTCACCAAGTACCATGTGGATATACTGGGGCGACTGCACCGCGTCGAGCAAGAACCCCGTCAGCCACTGGTAAGGGGTTAGGTATCATGGGCTGGCGTAGTGTGATAATCAGTCAGCCGGGTTATCTCAAGCTCAAGGATCAGGCTTTAACCGTTGAGCAGCAGGATGGCAGTGTGCGTATTCCACTGGAAGACATTGCTGTGCTGCTGCTGGATAACCCCCAGATCACCCTCACCGCTCCCTTGTTATCGGCCTGTGCCGACCAACAGATTGCGGTGATCACCACCGGAGCAGACCATCACCCCAATGGTTTGTTATTACCCTACTCACCTCATAGCCGCAGCCTTAAAGTGCTGCGTCAGCAATTGGCGCTCAGTCAGCCAAGGCGCAAACGCCTGTGGCAAACGCTGGTGCAACAAAAGATACTCAATCAGGCGGCAGTGTTGCAGCGGTTTGAGCAGCCGTTAATGGCAAGAAAGCTGGAAGCGCTGGCGCGTCAGGTTAAATCCGGTGACAGCGATAATCAGGAAGCCCTGGCCGCACAGTTGTATTTCCCTGCCTTGTTGGGTAAGGGTTTTACACGCCAGCAAACCAGCTTTCACAATGCGCTGTTGAACTATGGTTATGCAGTGATCCGTGCGGCCTTGGCAAAACATCTGGTCAGCTATGGCTTTCTTACCCCGCTGGGGCTGCATCATTGTAACGAGCAAAATGCCTTTAATCTGGCCGATGACCTGATTGAACCTTTTCGCCCACTGGTGGATGCTTATTGCCTGACACACCTTCTAGCAGAGGATCAGCAGGATATGACAACAGCCCATAAAGTAAAACTGGTGGGCTTGTTGCATCAGGATATCAGCACAGTCGATATTCAGGGTGAACTGACGCAGCGTACTGTACTGGCGGCCTGCGAGGCATTGGTGATCAGCTTGGTGCAGCGCCTTGCTGATCAGGATAACCGTTTGCACCTGCCGCTATTGCAAGCTTAGGAATCAACACATGAGCAAGGAGACACGGCGATTCATGCGATTACTGGTCTTTTTTGATCTGCCAACCACCAGTGCTGCGGCCAAGCGAGCCTATGTATTGTTTCGCCGTTTCTTGCTGAAAGACGGTTACGACATGCTGCAATGGTCTGTTTATGGGCGGGTGGTGAATGGTTTTGATGATATGGAAACGCACCTGAACCGGCTGAACATGAACCTGCCACCGGAAGGGTCAGTGCGTTGCCTGACTGTCAGCGAAAAACAGTTTGCAGCCATGAAACTGCTGGTGGGGCCACCCAGAAAGCAGGAAAAAAAGGTCAGTGCCCAGCAGTTGGTGTTGTTATAAGCACGAAAAAATTGCCCTCAAACTCCAGCCAGCACAGTGCTGACAAGGGTTTGAGGGCAAGGTATTGTAGCCATCCGGGGTGAGAGAGGGAACTACAACTCCAGACGGGTGACGTTGTGAGGCTCAGAGATTGTAGCCATCCGGGGTGAGAGAGGGAACTACAACCGAGTACCGAGCGTTGCAAGCGTGCGTCTGATTGTAGCCATCCGGGGTGAGAGAGGGAACTACAACATTACGTTGAGTCTGGCTGATGTCGGGCACATTGTAGCCATCCGGGGTGAGAGAGGGAACTACAACGCTGGTATTCATGTGCGTGCAAACCTTGCCATTGTAGCCATCCGGGGTGAGAGAGGGAACTACAACCATTGATCTGGTGCTCCTGATCGTTGAGCCATTGTAGCCATCCGGGGTGAGAGAGGGAACTACAACTGAGGTTCCAGTACAGGTGCCTTGCAAGGTATTGTAGCCATCCGGGGTGAGAGAGGGAACTACAACCTGCTAGTCGATCTTGATTTGCTGCGGCTGATTGTAGCCATCCGGGGTGAGAGAGGGAACTACAACAGTATTCTTCTGGCACCTCGCCGCTGGTGCATTGTAGCCATCCGGGGTGAGAGAGGGAACTACAACTTTAGAATCGCAATCCAGTACTCCCGATTTATTGTAGCCATCCGGGGTGAGAGAGGGAACTACAACGACGTTCAAGGCTGGGTGCCACCAAGCGACATTGTAGCCATCCGGGGTGAGAGAGGGAACTACAACTATCACCTGAATCTCCAGTTATTCCACATTATTGTAGCCATCCGGGGTGAGAGAGGGAACTACAACGACTTTTAAGGATTGGGCCCGCCGCTTCACATTGTAGCCATCCGGGGTGAGAGAGGGAACTACAACATCGATGCTTCTGAGCTCAACGACCTCGGCATTGTAGTCATCCGGGGTGAGAGAGGGAACTACAACGTCGCTGTGACCGACACTGCTGACCCCAGCATTGTAGTCATCTGGGGTGAGAGAGGGAACTACAGCTTGATTAGCGGACGCGGCGACCACCGAGAAGATCAAACGTCAGGATCTGCAGCAGGGTTTTATCAGGCAGGTCGGCTGGATGAAGCTCAACAAAACGCCCTTGGCTGGCCAACTGGGGATGATCAGGCGCAAGCTCAGCGAGTAGATTTTGCAGACGCTGGGCTTGCTCTGCTTGATCCAGATGACGATAGCCTTCAATCATCACGGCCAAGGCATCGGGAACAGAGGGGGTGTCGGCATAGGCTTCGAGCACCTCGCGTCCACGGTTGATGGCGGCGATAGGTGCCCCACGGCGCAGATAAAAGCGGCCGATATAGACCTCTTGTGCCGCCAGCAGGTTCTTTAGATAGCGCATTCTTTGCAGCGCATCAGGCGTATATTCGCTGTCTGGAAAGCGGCTTGTCAGGCGCTCAAAATCGGCGTAGGCCTCGCGTGTTGCACCTGGATCACGCTGAGAAAGATCACTCAGGCGCAAGCCTTCTAAAGCATGGCGGCCCGCTTCCCAAGCAGCTAAACCACTCATGTAGAGGGCGTAATCGACTTGGGGATGTTCGGGGTTGAGCCGAATAAAGCGTCTGGCGGTGGCGCGTGCGGCTTCGGTTTGATTATTGCGATAGAGGGCGTAGATGAGTTCGAGCTGCGTTTGTTCGCTGTATTCGCCAAAAGGAAAGCGACTCTCTAAGGCTTGCAGGCGTTCAATGGCGGTTAAATAGCGCTCACGATCCAAGGCTTCTTGAGCTTCTTGATAAATCTGCGCTTCTGTCTTTTGATCATCAGGAATGCGTGTGGCGCAGCCAGCGAGGAGCGAAAGGCAGATCAGAAGCAGCAGTGCGGTGAGGGTCGAGCGGTGTTGATCAATCAAAAAAGCACGCATAGGTATCTCTAAGTCGTCTAAAACCAGTGAGATCGAGCTTGAATCTCTTCTGGATGCTAGAATAACGAAAACAAGCATGAAGTTCGAGTCAATTTAAAAAGGCGCTGATATCAGCGCAGTGATTCTTCACTCTCTCTACTTAAGATCAGGTTTATGACCCAGAAGATTGCCCAGCAGGCTCCCGTTCCTATTCATCTTGCCGGTAAGCGTGCCGATCAGGCCGCTGCTGAACTCTTTACTGATTTCTCGCGTGCCAAATTACAGCAGTGGCTTAAAGAAGGCGCCTTGTTGCGTAACGGTGCCCCTCTCAAGCCGAAGGACAAGGTGATGGCAGGCGATCTGCTGGTGATTGAAGCCCAGCAAGAGATCCAGACACGCGATGTCCCGCAACAGATCGCCTTGGATATCGTGCATGAGGATGATGCGTTACTGGTGATTAATAAAGAAGCGGGTATGGTCGTGCATCCAGCAGCAGGTCATGCGGATGGCACCCTGCTGAATGCCCTGCTCTATCATTGCCCTCAGCTTGAGGATTTACCACGAGCAGGGATCGTGCATCGTCTCGATAAAGACACCTCCGGCCTGATGGTCGTGGCCAAAACACTTCAAGCACAAACCTCGTTGGTCGCTCAGTTGCAAGATCGCTCTATGGGGCGTGAGTATGATGCGGTTGTACTGGGTTCTTTGATCAGTGGGGGCACGATCAATGCCCCGATTGGCCGTCATCCGAAAGATCGTCAACGTCAGGCAGTGGTGGTTTCTGGTGGTAAGCCTGCCGTGACGCACTATCGTGTTGTCGAGCGTTATCGTGCGCACACCCATGTGCGCTGTCAGTTGGAGACAGGCCGAACCCATCAGATTCGGGTGCACCTGTCTCACTTAAAGCACCCTTTGGTGGGTGATCCTCAGTATGGCGGGCGTTTGAAGTTACCTGCTGGCGCTGGTGAAGAGTTGAAGCAGTTTTTGCGTGCCTTCCCGCGCCAAGCGCTGCATGCTCGTAGCCTCAAGCTCCTTCACCCTGAACATCAGCAGCCTCAGCAGTGGCAAGCGCCGATGCCTGAGGATATGCAGCTACTGCTGGCCCTGCTGGCGGAAGACACACGCGAGGCTCGTTAATCATGAAGACACAAGGCGACGCGACTGGCGCAGCGCTCCATGCTCTGTCACCCGCTCGACTCTATCCACAATGGCCAGCTCCTGAACAGGTGAAAGCCTGGGTGACCACGCGTGAATATGGCCCGAGCCAGCCTCCTTACGATGGATTCAATCCTGCCGATCATGTTGGTGATGATCCGCAGCAGGTGGCCTTGTGTCGACAACAGCTGGTTGATGCAACAGGCGGGCGGCCACTCAACTGGCTAGAGCAAACCCATTCCACTCAGGTGTTGAGCCATTTTGCGCCTGGCTCGCAGGCCGATGCAGCCATTGCGCGCAGCGGTGATTACGCCTGTGTTGTGCTGACAGCAGATTGCCTGCCGGTCTTTTTTTGTGATCGCCGTGCCACGGTTGTCGGTGTGGCCCATGCGGGTTGGCGTGGGCTGGCCGCTGGCGTGCTCGAAAATACAGTGGCTGAAATGGCGGTGCCGCCTGAAGAACTGCTGGTCTGGCTAGGGCCAGCGATTGGCGCGCGGGTGTTTGAAGTCGGTGCAGAGGTGCGTCAAGCCTTTGTGGATGGGCATCCAGAAGCTGCCGCCGCTTTTGTGCCCAGCCCTTATCGCTTGAAACACTATATGGCGGATCTCTATCGTCTCGCGCGGCAGCGTTTGCAGGCTGTTGGTGTGACGCAGATTTTTGGCGGCAACCTGTGCAGTTTTGTGGATGCAGAGCGCTTTTACTCCTACCGACGCGATGGTCAGGCGACGGGCCGGATGGCGAGTGTGATCTGGTTGGATACCCCTTAGACTGAAGCCAAGGGCAGGGTTTGATCTAGGACAAATGAGACCGAGTCGGCGGAGAAATATCCTGCCCGAGCGCTTGAATCTGCGTGCTTGACCCCCACCTTAATCATCAGATGCAAACATCACACCAGTTCTGCTGGTGATGTCCATGAAGTGATTGAGGTAAAAACCATGCGTATCGATCGTTTAACCAGCAAAATGCAAAATGCCTTTGCTGATGCCCAGTCTCTGGCCGTTGGTCAGAGCCATAATGAATTGGCCCCTGTCCATCTCGTGCTGGCTTTGCTTGATCAGCAAGGCAATCCCCTGTCGCCTTTAATTAAACAAGCGGGGAGTGATGTCACTCGCGTGCGGAGTGAGTTGAAGAAGCTGCTCGCAGACCTCCCAACAGTGAGCCATTATGATGGCAATGTGCAGGTTTCTCAGACTCTGGGGCGCCTGCTGAATCTGGCTGATCGTGATGCTCAGCAACGTGGTGATCAATATATCTCCAGCGAACTGGTGCTCCTGGCGGCGCTAGAGCTGAAAGATGCCACCAGTCAGGCGCTGGAAAAAGCCGGCCTGAATAAAAAGCGTCTTGAAGCCGCGATTGATCAGGTGCGTGGCGGCGAGGCGGTCGACGATCCGAATGCTGAAGAAAAGCGTCAGGCGCTGGAGAAGTTCACCATCGATCTGACTGCACGCGCTTTAGAGGGCAAGTTGGACCCTGTGATTGGCCGTGATGATGAAATTCGTCGCACCATTCAGGTGTTACAGCGCCGCACTAAAAATAACCCCGTGTTGATTGGTGAGCCAGGTGTGGGTAAAACCGCGATAGTCGAAGGCTTGGCGCAGCGCATCGTCAATGGTGAAGTCCCCGAGGGCCTCAAAGATAAACGAGTCTTGTCTCTGGATATGGGCGCGTTGATTGCTGGTGCGAAATTCCGTGGTGAGTTTGAAGAGCGCTTAAAAGGTGTTTTGAATGAGCTGGCGAAAGAAGAGGGCCGCGTCATTCTCTTTATCGATGAGCTGCATACCATGGTCGGTGCCGGCAAAGGTGAAGGCTCGATGGATGCGGGCAATATGCTCAAGCCTGCGCTGGCGCGTGGAGAGCTGCATTGCGTTGGGGCCACCACGCTAGATGAATATCGTCAGTATATTGAGAAGGATGCCGCGCTGGAGCGTCGCTTCCAGAAGGTGCTGGTCAGCGAACCCAGTGAAGAAGATGCGATTGCGATTTTGCGGGGCCTGAAAGAGCGCTATGAGGTCCACCATGGTGTCGAAATTACCGACAGCGCCGTGATTGCGGCTGCGCGTCTTTCTAACCGTTATATCTCGGATCGGCAACTGCCGGATAAAGCCATCGACCTGATGGATGAGGCCGCCAGCCGTATCCGTATGGAGATCGATTCCAAGCCTGAAGAAATGGATCGTCTCGAGCGGCGTTTGATTCAGCTGAAGATCGAACGCGAAGCCCTCAAAAAAGAAACAGATCCTAATACGGTGAAGCGCCTTGAGCATCTTGAAGAGCAAATCACGGATCTGGCTCGTCAGTATGCGGATCTTGAGGAAATCTGGACCTCTGAAAAATCCAGCCTCCAGGGTGCTCAGCAGATTAAACAGCAGCTGGAGCAGGCGCGTCTTGATTTAGAAGCCGCACGTCGTAAGGGCGATTTGGCGCGGATGTCAGAAATACAGTACGGCATTATTCCTGACTTGGAGCGCAGTTTACAGATGGCCGATCAGCTTGATTCAATCGAGCACCAGCTATTGCGCAACCGAGTCACGGATGAAGAAATTGCCGAGGTTGTGGCGCGCTGGACGGGCATTCCAGTTAGTAAGATGCTGGAGTCAGATCGTGAAAAACTGCTGCGCATGGAAGATGCCTTGCATGATCGCGTGATCGGCCAAGATGAAGCGGTTCTGGCCGTCGCCAATGCCGTGCGTCGCTCGCGAGCGGGCTTGGCTGATCCGAACCGGCCCAGCGGCTCCTTCCTCTTTTTAGGGCCAACCGGTGTGGGTAAAACAGAGCTGTGTAAATCTCTGGCGCACTATTTATTTGATACTGAAGAAGCCATGGTGCGCATTGATATGAGTGAGTTCATGGAGAAACACTCAGTCGCGCGATTGATTGGTGCGCCCCCTGGCTATGTTGGCTATGAGCAGGGCGGTTATCTGACAGAAGCTGTGCGCCGGCGTCCTTATTCAGTTCTGCTGTTAGATGAAGTTGAAAAGGCGCATCCTGATGTCTTCAATATTCTGCTCCAGGTGCTTGAAGACGGCCGCCTGACAGACGGTCAAGGGCGTACGGTGAATTTCCGTAATACGGTGATCGTCATGACGTCGAATCTGGGTTCAGATTTGATTCAGCGCATGGCAGGTGAAGAGCAGTATGAAATGATGAAGTCCGCTGTGATGGAAGTGGTGGGCAATCACTTCCGCCCAGAGGTCATCAACCGCATAGATGAAGTGGTGGTTTTTCATCCGCTGCAAAAAGAGCAGATTCGCGGTATTGCCGAAATACAGCTGGCGCGTTTGCGTACACGCCTGCTTGAGCAGGATCTCCAGCTGAGCCTGAGCGATGAGGTGATGAACAAGCTGGTTGAGCAAGGTTATGACCCTGTTTATGGAGCCCGCCCGCTGAAACGCGCAATGCAACGTATGCTGGAGAACCCCTTGGCGCAGGAGTTGCTGGCTGGACGCTTTGCACCTGGTCAGACGATTCGCGTTGGCCTGCATGCGGATCAGCTGGTGTTCAGCGTTTAAAAACTCTTGTTGCTGTCTTCCTCTCAACTCGGTGTCTGTGGACGCCGAGTTTTCTTTTTTTAGCCATTTTAGCGCATGAAAAGATAAGTGACTGAAAGGTCAGCGCATTATTATTGCTTTGTTCCTTTGCTTGCTTGACAAAAAAAACCTTTTGTTAGAGTCTTGAGCCTTCCTGATCGCCGCAGGCCATCGAGAGACCCTCATTGGCTTGCACTGAGCACAGTGCTCAGCATCCAGGACTTCCAGACCTATTTATCCTCTGGTCAGGCTAGGCCCCGCTTCACATTCAAACAATGTGATCAGAGTGCAGGCCCCATACACGGGCCTCTTTTGCCATAACACGGCAAGCATCAGGTGCTGATGACTTCCGACCAGCGGCGAGTCTTGTATCAGCGGGCTGAGATGGGTGTTAGCAACATCTTGGCCATCACCGGAGCTATCATAGGGGTAGCTCTTTGCACTCGAATTGTTTTTAGGGGGTTCACGAAAGTGGAGTTACTCTCAGGCGCAGATATGATCACCCGCTTTTTAGCGGATGAGGGCGTTGAATATATTTACGGCTACCCAGGTGGGGCCGCTTTGCATATTTATGATGCGATTCATCGCCAAGATAAGGTACAACACATCCTGGTTCGTCATGAGCAGGCGGCGACCCATATGGCCGATGGTTATGCGCGTGCAACGGGTAAGCCCGGTGTCGTGCTGGTGACCTCCGGCCCCGGAGCGACCAATGCGGTCACTGGGATTGCGACAGCCTATATGGATTCGATTCCGATGGTGGTGCTCTGCGGTCAGGTGATGAGTCATCTGATCGGTGAAGATGCCTTTCAGGAAACCGATATCATTGGCGTGACGCGCCCCATCGTGAAGCACAGCTTTAGCATCAAGCACCCAGCTGAGATTCCGATGGTGCTGAAAAAGGCATTTCATATTGCCTCAACAGGTCGTCCTGGCCCGGTGGTGGTCGATATCCCCAAGGATATGACTGCACCAACTGAGAAGTATGAATATGTCTATCCCAAGAAGGTCAAGCTCCGCTCTTATACGCCTGTTGGTCGTGGGCACTCAGGCCAAATTCGTAAGGCCGTTGAGTTGATGCTGAAAGCCAAACGCCCAGTGCTCTATGGTGGTGGTGGTTTGATTCTGGGTGGAGCAACAGAGCTGTTCACCCAATTAGCTAAAAAACTCAACCTGCCGGTGACCACCTCTTTAATGGGGATCGGTGCTTATCCGCAAACGGATGCACAGTCACTGGGCTGGTTGGGTATGCATGGTAGCTATGAAGCCAACCAAGCGATGCACCATAGTGATTTGGTGGTCTGTATTGGTGCGCGCTTTGATGACCGGGCCACTAACAACACAGCGAAATTCTGTCCGACTGCGAAGATCGTGCATGTCGATGTCGATCCATCGTCAATTGGTAAAACGGTCAGAATCGATGTACCGATTGTGGGTACGGCCAGCAGCGTTCTCGAAGAGATGCTGTCTATGCTGGGTGAGCAGAAGCAGATCAACAATGATCTGAGCGATTGGTGGAAGCAAATTCAGGACTGGCGCGCGAGTCGTCAGGGACGCTTATACGAGCCAGCGGCTCCCGGTGAGGCAATGAAGCCCCAGCAGGTCGTCGAAGCTGTCTGGAAGATCACCCAAGGTCAGGCCTATGTCGTCACCGATGTCGGCCAGCATCAGATGTTTGCCGCGCAATACTATAAGTTTGATCGGCCTAACCGTTGGATCACCTCGGGTGGTTTAGGCACGATGGGCTTTGGTTTTCCGGCCGCAATGGGCATCAAGCTGCATAAGCCTCAGGAAGAAGTGGTGCTCTTTACAGGAGAAGGAAGCTTCCAGATGATGATGCAGGAGCTTTCAACCTGCAGCCAGTTTGGTATTCCAGTGAAGATTATCAACCTGAATAACCAGTCTCTGGGCATGGTACGCCAGTGGCAGGATCTGAACTATAGTGCACGCCACGCTCAGTCTTATATGCAGTCCTTGCCTGATTTCCAGAAGTTGGTTGAATCTTACGGGCATGTGGCCTTTAAGGTTGAAAGAGCAGAAGACCTTGAAGCAGCTTTAGAAAAAGCCTTTGCGATCAAGGATCAGCTGGTGTTCATGGATATCTATGTCGATCCACGTGAGCATGTGTATCCGATGCAGGTCCCGCAGGGCTCCATGAAAGATATGCTCTTATCAAAAACGGAGAGGACATAAGCCATGCGACATATCATCTCGATCCTGATGGAAAACGAGGCCGGTGCCTTGTCGCGGGTAGTGGGCTTGTTTTCGCAGCGTAACTTCAATATCGAAACGCTCAATGTTGCACCAACGGATGATCCGACGCTATCACGTTTAACCGTGACCACCAATGGCGATGAGCGGGTGATTGAGCAGATTACCAAGCAGTTGAATAAACTGATTGATGTCGTCAAGCTGGTCGATTTAACCGAAGGTCAGCATATCGAGCGTGAGCTGTTGCTCGTGAAGGTGAAAGCCGTCGGTGCTCAGCGTGCTGAAATCCACCGCACAACAGAAATCTTCCGTGGACAAATTATTGATGTCACCCCCAGCATCTATACGATTCAGCTGGCTGGTGCCGCCGATAAACTGGATGCCTTTGTCAGTGCTCTGGGTGCCAGTACGATTTTGGAAGTCGTCCGCACAGGTGTCTCAGGTATTGCTCGCGGTGAGAAGGTGCTGAGCCTTTAATCCCGATCACTGAGATCCTGCGTGATGAACCCCAGCTGCGGCTGGGGTTTTTTATGGGTGCTCGGCAGGCTCATCAATTAAATCCCAGAAGGCCTGAATAAGCGGGTTGTGCAGCTTGCGCTTCAGCAGCGCGACACCAACGTCATAGGCCGCCAAATGTGGCGTGACAGGAAGAATCTTGACACGGTCAATCAACGGACTGTTATCCAGTACGATCTGTGGCACAACACCAACACCCAGCCCAAGACTCACCATGCTGACAATGGCTTCATTACCACTGACTTGAGCATAAATCTTGGGTTTGAGCGCTTTCTGCCTAAACCACGCATCGACGCGTTGGCGTCCTAAACCTTGCTCAGACAGAATCATGGGCAGCTGCGACCAATCAATATCTTTCAGTTCTTGCCCTAGCAGTCGATCGATCATCGGCTCTTGGCGGGGGGCAATAAATACCAGCGGAGAGAGGCCGATAGAGCGAAACGCCACAGCTGGAGGGAGTTGATCTGGGCGCGCGGCAATGGCGATATCTTCTTCGCCCTGGATCACGTGCTGTAATGCCACAGCGGGATCACCTGTATGGAGTTTGATCTCGACCAAGGGGTAGCGGGCCCGAAAGCGATCGAGTAGTGGATAAAGGAAGCTATAGCTGGCAGTGACAGAGCAATAAACACTGATTTCACCTTGTAGCTCTTGCGCCTGCGCCTGTAAGCGATTTTTTAAACTGTCCCACTGATGTAATGCATCACGGGCATATTCAGCACAAAGGCGGCCTGCTGGAGTCAGCTCAACATGGCGATTATCGCGCACAAAGAGTTGGGTCCCAAGCCGCGCTTCGAGTTGTTGAATCGAGCGACTTAAAGCAGAGGGGCTCAGGTGCACCATTTCGCTGGCGCGTGAAAAGTGCAGCGTTTCGACCAGGGCTAAAAAATGGCGGAGCAGACGATGTTCCATCGGGTTGATTCCATTGCCGGTGCATTAAGGTAGGGCTGTACAGAAAAAAGCGAGTGTTGCGTTTTATGCAATATTGCATTGTGAATATAACATTTTACGCAAGAACAAAAAAAGCTTAGTCTGAACCCAAGCTCAAAGAGCCAGCAATATCATTCTAATATCAAGAGGATTTCACTATGGCAATGCCTGTTTACTACGATAAAGATTGTGACTTGTCGATCATCAAAAGCAAAAAAGTGGCCGTCATTGGCTATGGCTCGCAAGGCCATGCTCATGCCTGTAACCTGAAAGACTCGGGTGTTGATGTCACCGTGGGTCTGCGTGCAGGTTCTTCATCACGTGCCAAGGCAGAAGCCCACGGCTTGAAAGTGGCGGATGTACCTGCTGCCGTTGCTGCCGCCGATGTGGTGATGATTCTGACGCCGGACGAGTTCCAAGGTCAGCTTTATAAAGAAGAGATCGAGCCTAATATCAAGCAGGGTGCCACCTTGGCTTTTGCCCACGGCTTCTCGATCATTTACAACCAGATTTCGCCACGCAAAGATCTGGATGTGATCATGATTGCTCCTAAAGCACCAGGCCATACCGTGCGCTCTGAGTTTGTCGCTGGTCGTGGTATTCCAGATTTGATCGCGATTGAGCAAGATGCAACCGGCCAAGCGCGCGCCACGGCACTGTCTTATGCCTCAGCGGTAGGTGGTGGCCGTACCGGTATTCTTGAAACCACCTTCCGTGAAGAGTGTGAAACCGATTTGTTTGGTGAGCAGGCAGTTCTTTGCGGTGGCGCGGTTGAGCTGGTCAAAATGGGCTTTGAAACTCTGGTTGAAGCTGGCTATGAGCCAGAAATGGCCTACTTTGAGTGCTTGCACGAGCTGAAACTGATCGTAGACCTGATGTTCGAAGGTGGTATTGCTAACATGAACTACTCCATCTCAAACAATGCTGAGTATGGCGAGTATGTGACTGGGCCGCGCGTTATTAATGAGGAATCGCGTGAAGCTATGCGCGATGCCTTGGCCAATATCCAGTCTGGCGAGTATGCCAAGCAATTCATTCTTGAAGGTCAGGCAGGCTATCCTTCGATGACTGCGCGTCGTCGTCAAAATGCAGAGCATCCGATTGAACAGGTTGGTGAAAAGCTGCGTGCGATGATGCCTTGGATTGCTGCTAATAAGATCGTTGATCAAAGCAAGAACTAAGCTGAATCTGATCGATCCTTTTGAAGCGCCCCTTAAGAGGGGCGTTTTTTATGCGGCTTGCTCAACCACCTCTCATCTGGATGGGCATTCAAATCTAGAGGCGAGAGGGTGTAGAATGGATGCCACACTTGGATAAACAATGAGCACCCTATGTCACAAGATACCAGTAAAGCATCCACGTCTTCGCAGGCTGCTGATTTAGCCGCATCACCGTCAGAGTCTCAGGCGAGTGATCCAGCTCTAGATTCAGCGACACAACCTAAAGATGAAGAGTTTGCACGTAAAGCACACCGTCTGGCAGAAGAAGTCTTTGAAGAAGTGGTAGAAGAGAAAGAGGTGAATGGCCGTAAGGTCAAGCACAAGGGGATTTATCTCCTACCTAACCTGTTTACAACAGGGGCCTTGTTCTCCGGTTTCTACTCCATTATTGCAGGAATGAATGGTGATTTTAGTGCGGCAGCGATTGCGATTTTTGTTGCGATGATTCTAGATGGGCTTGATGGGCGCGTTGCACGGTTGACCGGCACAGAAAGTGCTTTTGGTGAGCAGTATGATAGTCTTGCCGATATGGTGTCCTTTGGTGTAGCTCCAGCTCTGGTTGCTTTTACCTGGATGTTGCAAGATCTGGGGCAGTTTGGATGGATCGCCGCTTTTGTCTATGTGGCGGGAACTGCTCTCAGACTAGCGCGCTTTAATGTGCAGGTTGGCTCGGTTGATAAAAAATGGTTTATTGGCCTACCTAGTCCTTCTGCGGCTGCTATTGTAGCGGCACTGGTTTGGGTTCTGCATGATTTCGCTTTGGAGTCTGCTTTAATACAGATCTTGGTGGCTGTTGTGATCGCCGCGGTTGGCCTGTTGATGGTGAGTAACGTCCGCTATTACAGCTTTAAGGATATCGATCTCAAAAATCGAGTGCCATTTATTGCACTGCTGATTTTGGTGTTGGTGATTTCGATTATTGCCCTCGAGCCGGGTGTGATGCTGCTGTTACTCTTTTTAGGCTATGGCTTCTCTGGCCCAGTGCGCTCAGTCGTGCGCCGTCAGACCTTGGTAGAAAAGAAGAATGCTAAAGGAGAAGGTACGCGCTAAAGCATGGCAGAGGTGGATGTAGCCTAGCCCAAACAGGGTGTGAGCAGGAAAAAGTAAAAAAGTTTGGCAAAGGGGTTGCGCTTTAAAAATAGATCCCTATAATACGCAGCTCTTGTGAAGGCGACCTCGGAAACGCGGTTGGATAGAAGCCTTGGCAAGAGTTGCAAGGTTTTGTTTTTTCTTGGGTTTTTAGAAGCCTCTTCG
>NZ_JBANFI010000011.1:0-17562 GCF_045055655.1 Marinospirillum alkalitolerans
GTAGTATTTGGGGTTGTCTTGGTGCTCTTAGAAAAAGGCGCTTGGCTCTCCCGCCCTTCGGTCGGCGGGGGAAACCAGGCTTTTTAGTTGGTTTTGTGCGTGATTTCTGGTCTAGTTTGGGGTGCTGAGTTGGCTAGAAATTGCGTAGGAGCGTGAGAGGTTTTTATTAAGGCTTTGGGGATCCGTTGAACCATCCTAAGATATCTGGCAGACCTATACTGGACAGTAAAGCAAAACCCAGCAAAGCGAATGCGAAAATTAAGGACTGCCATGGCCTAGCCCGCAAGAATGAAAGCCATACCTTTATCCTTTTTACCGACTCAGGAGTATTCGGCAGGCTATGCAAAGAAACTTCATCGGTAAGCACCCGACGGGCTTTCCGTAGTGAGTTCTTGACGCTCACTCGATAAGCACTCTCATGAAAATCAAACCGATACACAATTGGATCGAATTGAATTCCATAGGATGCAGCCTTTCTACCGATATCCTCAGAAAAACTGCTGAACCGATCAAGATATCTCGAATCATCAAAGAGTTCTGAGATCAGACCATTCAGCTCAGATATTTCCTTGGAACTAATTTCAGAGTTCGGGTGGCTCCAAATCTTTGTAAGCTCCTCTTTTGAAAGGTTTTCTTTATCCGCGATCAGCTTTAACCAAACAGCGCAGACCTTTTGAAATGACGGCACAACAAACCGACTTCCATCATATTTAGCAGACTGATAATAAGCATCTATCTCCGAGCGGGCTGTAGACTCACACTCGCTATCAATCGCTTTTAATTTCGTTTTCAGGATTTCAAGCACAATCGAGCAGTTCCAAGACTCGCCTTAAAGCCGTGTTATATTTCACTTCCGAAGAACTCATTCCATCCCTCTTTTGTTCTCATAGAAACATTTTTATCTCTAACAAAAAAAGAAAGGTTTCTCAATACTGTTGAACATTCTTCTGCGCTTAATAGCGAAAATAAAGAGAGGCAGAAATGGCGATAATCAACAAAATCAAATCGCTTCCCTTTATATTCGAAACTTCCATCTACGAGATCCAAATCTTTAACATCTGAATCAATTCTACATATGAATGTTACGGGGTTGTTTATGTGCCCAGTTGACTGCAATGCATCAAGGCTATCATCAAGACGCTTTTTTGAAACTGGCTTAACAGTAACTTCATAAAGATTTGTCTGAACACCTTCAACTTCAAGCCATATATCAGCAGGCTTTTTTGATGTCGTATTGGTTCCAAATACACTTTCATTACCGCCCATTACTTCAATTTTAGAGACACGAAATAAACCCGTTAGCAATTGAGAAACCAAATATTGGGGAAGGTTTCCAGACTCAGGATACTTTAGCGTGAAATCAGCAAGCTTAGAACCAATAATCTGATTTGAGTGATCCGATGGCTCAACTTCAAAAAGTTGATATCCAACAATGTTTTGGGAGTACTTCCATAAACGAAAAAAGAAGTAATCAACCAACCTTGCTCTTTTATTTTGCTTTGACTCCATAACCAAACGTAAAAAATTAACCACTGCCATGGCTGCCGTCTGCGGCCTTCTTCCTTGCGCCCAGTCTTCATTAAGCTGATTAGCATTTTTTGCCACATTTAATGGATCTGACTTTCCGCATGGTATTCCATTTTCTTGTAGAGCGTACCAAATACCACCCTCAAAAATAGAACGCGGGTTACACCCATAAAAATTATTCAAGGGATCATAGCTTCCATTCAGGTGAATACCTGTTAATGCCGTCACAACAACGCCACGAAATCCTTTGGCATTAACTTCAATCAAGTCAGTAAGCAACTTGTGAACATCAGAATCTGAAGGAAATTCTGGAAAGTCTTTTTCTTGCTTAGTTTTTGCAACACCCAGCCTGGTGTTGACATAGTATTGGCCTGAATGATTTCGTTCAGCGATCTTCGCCATAAGGAACTCCAGTGAAATCTTTAACAATATTTTGTAAGCGCACGTTGTCTTTGATGCGAAGCGCTTTGAGGATCATCGAGAATTCAAGCACATCTAAGCGTCTTTCAAATTTTTCAACCTTGGATATATCAGACTGGTTTAGACCCACTTGAGCAGCAAGTTCGCCCTGAGAAATGTTTAGCCTGATCCGTTCTGCCGCTAGCTCGCTTACAAGCTTGCGGTAGAGGCTGTCATGTATGGTTTTGCTCATATTTTTGTCACTTAGGGGTTTAAAGCTTTTCCGTATCATGCTACGATTCACGAATTATTCGGAATTGGAATATTTTAATGAAATCAATTTCTCTTTTTAGTGGCGCAGGAGGCATGGATGTTGGATTCAAAGCAGCGGGCTTTGATGTGCTCGCCGCCAATGAACTGGACAAATATGCCTGCGATACATTTCGAGCTAATCACCCTGAATCTAAATTAATCGAGGGTGATCTAGATGTGTGTGGTGAAGAGCTGCACTCCTACAAAGGGGTAGACGTGGTTTTTGGCGGTCCCCCTTGTCAGGGTTTTTCTGTGGCCGGGAAAATGGATCCCGATGATCCGAGAAGCAAATTGATTTTCAGCTTTTGTAATATCATTGAGAAAGTTAAACCAAAAGCTTTTGTTATGGAGAATGTGAAAGCTCTTGGTGTGCTATCAAAGTTTGAAGCTGTAAGGACTTCACTCATATCACGATTTCAGAAAGCAGGTTATACCGTCACAATTCATATATTAAACTCAAAAGATTTTGGCGTACCTCAGTCCCGTGAAAGAGTTTTCTTTATTGGCGTTAAAAATGGTATTAATCCTATTTACAAAAGTAATTTTAAGAAATATTTGAAAGCCGCCCCAACTCTTAGGGATATATTAATACCACTTGGGAGACCGGGCACTAAACGCAATGATCGAATTTGCAATGCTAAGGTGACTTTAGCCGCTAAGCCTGTACTTAGGAAATCGCCTTATGCAGGTATGCTGTTTAATGGACAGGGTAGGCCGCTGAACCCTGACGGTTGGGCAAGTACTTTACCTGCAAGTATGGGAGGAAACCGAACTCCCATTATTGACGACAACCACCTATATCTTGGTAAAGAATCTTGGGTTGAGGGTTACCATAAGCATTTGATGGCTGGCGGTAAGCCTCAAGGCATGCACGATGTTCCATCGTACCTAAGAAGGCTGACAATTAACGAGGCTGCTTTGCTCCAGACTTTCCCAGAGGATTATGTTTGGTGTGGACCAAGCAGCAAAGTGTATTCTCAAATTGGCAACGCTGTTCCCTGTCAGCTTGCAGAAGTAGTCGCCTCTTGCGTAAGAGATACACTTTCTGGTTTACAAAACACCGATACTATAGCTGTTGACTCTGGCGAAAACTTGGAGCTCGCATTCGCGTGATGGAGAAATATGGCGCTGCCATAACCGGCAGCCGGAGCGCAGGCTATCCAGCGCCGCAAGGCGCGAAGTTGATGGCCTTGTTAGAAGCTTTAGAAAACCGGACTATCATTTAACTTAGAATGAACGACTTCAAATTTATATCCGTAGCGGTTTACTACCGCTGAAACTAAATTAGCAAACCATGACGGTGCACTAGGAGCGATAAATATTCGTTCTATCAGTGTTTCTATATCGACCCTAATTTGCAATCCGTGGCCAATTGTCTCTTGGGTAAAATCAATTCCTTTTTCTCCGGTTGGCCACTTTGAAACCAAGGCCCTTACTTCCTGCTCATGTGCAAAACTTTTCCTTTTGTGAACAAATGGCCCAAAAATATTTCTGTCATCTATATGTTCTCGATCGTAATCAATATACTCAACCTTTCCCAAAAATATTTTTTCTTCATCTATTAGGCTTTTCTTTAATTTTGTGTATGTCGATTGTATCGCAATACCTTCATCACTTTTTAGATAGAGCTTCCACATTGCTGCAGATTCATAGTCATTAATGTGCCAGCAATTTATAGCTTGATACCTAGGCCAGTGTTTATTGATTTCGCCGATACTTCGCATTGTCTCAAGATATTTTTCCCTTGCCTCTTCTGGAATATCTTCGGGTACAAATTCTCGTGCAAGTACGTTGATCTTCGGCCAAGATCCTTCAAAAGGATCCTCGAATTTATCAGCCCGAGTAAAATAAAGCCTTCTAGAGTCAATAAGAGATACAAACTTCGTGAAATCCATGTATCTCCACACTTTTACTTCTTCATCGCTCGGCTGAATAAATGTCGAATGATCTTCGTACATGTACTTTCCTTAATTATTTCTAACGCATAGCACACGGGCGACGAGCCGCGCAGCGGGTTGGCGTCCAAGCGGCCAAAGGCCGAGAGTGGTGCGTATTGTTATAAATCACTTGTGGATACCTGAAAGTCGATCTCTAAGGTTATTCACTGAGTCTACAAACCTCTCAAATTGACTGAAGTCGTTAAACGTAGCGCGAACACCTTCATGTGCAGCGCCAACCGGACCAATTACTATTTCCGGTACGGAGTGATTATCGAGAACCTCAACCTGTTTGGGAATACAGCGGACTCGAGGCTCATTGTCTAAAGAAACCTCTTCATCGAAGAAAAACAGGGACCCCATATGTAACTCCTAAGTTTGATCTTGATATTTATAAAATTTTGATAGTAAGTTGGCCTGTTCTGCGCCGCCTATTCGTAGCCTAAAACCCACAAGCTATTTTCTAGCAGCATACCACTTCTCTTGCGGGTTCCGCGCTCAACTTTCGTTCAAATCTCTCCACTTTTTTTGAACACTGCTCAAAATCCGATTTTACGAGTTTTGAACAGTGTGCTAGGCTGGTGTTCATAACTGTTAAGATAAGTGCGCTTTCTCACTTAGCCAAACTCTCAACCAAAAAGAGGCCCGCATGGAACTGACTGCACCGAATAGCGTTTACCTGGATTTGGAAACCACCGGCCTGAATTGCAATGGCGAAGATGAGGTGCTTGAAATCGCTCTGGTGGGTGCCGATGGCGAAACTCTATTCCACACGCTGTTAAAACCGGAGCGGCTGAAGGCTTGGCCGGTGGCTGAGTCGATTCACGGTATCAGTCCCGATGATGTTGTGGGTTACCCCTCTCTTGATGAGGTGTTGAATCCGGTGATTGATCTTGTTTGGGGGCGGCAGTTGGTGATCTATAACGCGCCTTTTGATCTGAGCTTTTTGCCAGATGCCGTGGCTGAGGGCGCGGCAGAGGTGCGTTGTTGTATGTTGGCTTTTGCGCAAGCTTATGGTGAGCCAGATCCCAAGCGTGGTGGGTTTAAATGGAAAAAACTGGGTTTTGCGGCGGAGCATGTGGGGCATGTGTGGAGTGGTCGGGCGCATTCGGCACTAGCGGATGCGCAGGCCACGCGCAGTGTGTGGCAGTGGTTGGCGCGTCAGGGGGCGGTGTGATCATGGGCGATTTAGTTGGTTGGGCACGGGTGTCGTCGGTGGGTCAGGATCTGGCCGGCCAGGTGCAGGAGTTAGAGGCCGCTGGTTGCCGCAAGATTTTCCAAGGTAAGCACTCAGGCAAGGCGGAAACCAACCAGGCGGCGCTGGATGCCATGCTGGTTTATTTGCGCGAGGGTGACACGCTGGTGGTCACCAAGCTGGATCGGTTAGGCCGGTCGCTGCGCCAGGTGCTGGCGGTGGTGGATCAGCTCAAGGAAAAAGGCGTCACCCTGCAGGCGCTGCATCAGGGGTTGGATACGCGCCGCTCAGACCCGATGAATACCGCGATGCTGCAGCTGCTGGGGATGTTCGCGGAAATGGAGCGCAATTTTATTGTTGAACGCACCTGGGCGGGTAAGGAGGCCAGCGGCAATTTTGGCGGGAGAAAGCCGAAGCTTACCCCCACGCAGAAGGCGGAGATCCAAGCCTTACACGCGCAAGGCGCGTCTAAGGCAGAGCTGGCAAGGCGGTTTAGCGTTAGTCGGATGACGGTAATGCGGGTGGTGGGGTAGACAAGATATAAGTATCGTCATCCAGCATGATAAGTGAGCTTTTCACTGCACCTTCATAGGTTCCTTCATCCAGCTCTAGCTGTAACAGTTGGCCGCAAAACTCACAGTTGAATGGGGTGTCGTCTGTGTAGTCTTCTAGCGGGAAGTGATTGTAGCAAGCTGGGCATTCCATCTTTCACCTCGATTCCCGATACCTTTAACAGCATGAACTTGAGCTCTTAATTTTTAAAAAACAAGAATAGCTCACCAGCCTTTTCTGATAGAAAAAGATCATTCTTTGAATAGTCAATAACCACCTCACCATCCTCTTCTTTGGCTGGTGATATGGTGTACCTCTTTGACTGTTCGCTCTCTCTCTTCTCAGGGTCTTTGTTCTCAACCCACAAAACAAAGTATTCACCACCTGCTGAAAAATAAAATGATGGGCAAACGTCATTACCGTAGCTTCTATCGGTCAGTTTTACAGGGAAGCTGTCGAGATCAAAGCCAAGATCAAAGTCTTGTCCAAATGCTTGTTTGTAGCTCATAGATCACCTCACAAGTTACGCTTTTCCGTATTTCTGCAAAAGCAGCTCGCGCACTTCATCCGCTATTTTGCTGCCGCGCATCGCGCATTCTGCTTTGATCTGTCGGTGTAAATCTTCCGGTACATCAATGGTCAGGCGCTTCATTTTCGGCTTGTTTTCGTCTTCGGGTGTTTCGCGTTTTTCCACCCAGTCGTCAGCGGTTGGGGTTTGTTTGGGTTTGGCACCAAAGGCCACTTTTTTTCCGCTCATGCTGTGCGCTCCTGCAGTTCTTTCTTGATGGCCTCGATTTCTTCAGCCGCTTGTTTGTCTTTGGTTTCAAAAACGGCTTTACCAACAGCAGCCGTTTCGGCAAATACCACTCGCTGATTGATGCTGCTCGCCAGCACCGGCAATTCGTAGTTTTCCAGGGCTTCGCCTACATCACGCCCGATTGCTGTATTTACGATTTTGCGGTTAATTACAAAAAAGGCTTTCAGGTTTTCTTTATAAATCTGGGCTTCTTTGATCAGCTGCACCACTTCGTCAGCCGCCCACACATCATAAGGGCTGGGCTGTACGGGGATCAGCACCACGTCAGCGGCCATAATCGCAGATCGGGCCAACTCGGTTACGCGCGGTGGCCCGTCGATAAAAACGTGGTCGTAGTCTCTGGCAAGCTGGGTAATCTCTTTGTGGATTGTCGGTCGTGGCAAACCTAAGACGGTGAAAAGTGGCTCCTCTTCTCGCGCCGCAGCCCAATCTAAACTGCTGCCCTGGGGATCAGCATCCAGCAGCAGAACACGCGCTCCGCCACGGGCAAAGCTGGCCGCTAAATTGACGGAAAGTGTTGTTTTTCCTACGCCGCCCTTCTGGTTCAGGATGCTGTAAATCATCTTTTCACCTTTTGCGCTTTTAAGTTTTTACGATTTTGTAAAAATAATTCTATGCTTTTTTAGCCTGAAAAGAAAGGGGTTTTGGTGGTGATTTTTTGATCAGTTGGCAGGTTGCTGGTCTGCTGAACAGGTGGGCAAAATGCCCACCGAGTTACCCACAGATTTTGTGGATTCTTAACGACAATTTCCAGCTTTGCGAAATCCAGCGGCTTGTGCTTCGGCTTCTGCAAAAAGTGTGTGATATAGACCGATGATTTTTACGACTTCATCTATACGCTCAAAATCGTCTTCAAAAACAAAAGCGGCTGGGGGGTTGGGTAGTCCAAGATAAAGCGCCCGTTCAAAGTAAAAACCGCCCACTGCAATAGCTTCTACCCAGTTCACTTGATCAGCAGGTCCATATTTTTTGTGTTCCATTTCTATCACCAATAAGCGCAGCTTTTTATAAATTCATCTGCTAAATCAAGAGTTTGATGTGCCACCTGCAGGCTATTTACATGCCAGATCAGAGACAGCAACAACGCAACATAAAGCAGGATTTTATGCCAATCCATAGCCCTTTTCTCCTTTTTAAAAAAACCTGAACCTGTTTGCTCGCCATTCTGAGCCATCTATTACTCCTTGGTTATAGAGCCCCATCCAATCATAAAAAAATGGGTACCAGCCGCTTGAGGCGCTGCCGATCATCATAAATACCCCAACGCAGGCCGCCACTACACCAAAAGAAATCGCATATTCAGCTGGATCACCGGTGCGAAAGCGCCCACCAAATAAATGAAATCGTCGGTCACTATAAGGCGAAAACGGCACGCCGGAAACTGTCATTGCATCGCAAATGATATGGGTTAAACCGCCCCAGGCGAAGGCGGCCAGTACACCGGTTGGCTCTAATATCCAGGCCGCCACCAGTGCGACCAGCCAAACGACCAGATAATGCGTCGGGCCTCGATGTTTAACTGGCCGGCCAATGCCTTTGGCAATCCATTCCATCCAGTCCGGTGCTGTCGCGCCGAGCATGGCCACCGGCACTAGAGCGGGGTTAATCAGGGCAGTGGTTGCGCCACCAATGGCGACATGGTTAATCCATTTCATGGGTTCCCTCCCGCCACCAGCTTGGCCAGCAGATATAACAATTCCAACCCGGGTTTTGTGCCATCAAATCCAGCCGCAGTTCTTCGGGGTTGACCTCTTTACCCGCAAAAAGTGGGATTTCCGTTGTTCCATAAAGATACTCAGCAATCCAGTTATAAGGATAATCCGCGACCCAGCAGCACGCTGAACTACACCAAAAAAGCCGGATTTGGCGCTTTTTATGGCGTTTCATCGCCTGTCCTCGGTAGTCGTGTGATCCGCCGCAGATAAGCATTTACGCTGTCTGCCTGTCGGTCATCGCATTGAGCAACGAGTGAGAGCCGATGCTGCACTAGCTCGCTTTCAGCCATGATCAAAGCTTGCTGAGCCTCGGCAACTTTGCGCAAATATTGCACTTGCTCATCCACGCCAACCACACCCTGCGCGACACGCACTTGAGAACGCGCCTCCAGACTCGTATACAGACCAAGCTCGCGGATTGCGTGATTTCTGCGCGCCAGTGCCGCCATCAGTTGCCCAATGGTTTCAGCAGTCGCGGTGCGCCGCATGTATTCGCGCTCTCGTTCTCTATTCAGTTCGGTTGCTGAGTAGAGCGGCATCCGCGCAACTATGCCGGCGTAGTAGCCGCCTATCTCAATCTGTCCGGTAGAATCGTACTGACCGCGCGTGCCATAACGCCCTTCTAACTCAAGCTCCAAACGAAATTTACTGGGTTCGGGATAGCAGTTCATCACGCTTTGAAAAATCAGGTCACCGTCCACATAAGGCGCGGTTCGCAGCGGGGGAATTTGCGTGTGATGATCTCCTTGGATTTGCTCATCAAACCGGGGAAGCTCATAGGGCTGTATTCGTGGTGGTGGTGTTGGATCCGTGGCGGCATCGGCCCAAGGGTTATGCAACGGCCACCAACCGCGCTCATTTTCTGCGAACAAATGCGCCGAAAAGAGAAGAATCAACATCAGAAAACAGAATTTTAGTGACTCTTTCCTTGTCATCTCTGAACTCCTTTTCAGATTATTCAGGCCGCGCTGCCCGTCTCCCACTGCCAAGAACTTTGAGGCCGCCGAGGATCAGGGCGGCTTCCCACCAGCCTATGCCAATCGCTATAACGATCACCAACCACATCAGCAGACTGGTCGCATCGTAAGCGGCATCGGTCATCAGTCGTGTGCGCTGGGGTTCGCGCCGGTCAATGATGGTGCGTAGGTTGGGGGGGAGGCGGTTTTCTTGGCTGGTTGCAATCAGCCAGATATTGGCCGAGATCACACAACGCCGCGCTAGTTCGAGTTTTCGGCCAGTGAGCTTGTGGGCGTCGTCAATAAACAAGAGTGCGCCGGTTTCGGCCAAATAATCAGCCAAGCGCTCGGCTTTTTGCTGCTGGTTCAATTTCGCCCAGGGTCTGATCACATAATCTGGATCGTTCTGCGCTGCGGCTTTTTCTAGCTTGTCGTGCCATTTCTGCACATGCGGCTGGTCCGTCCAAGTGCTAACTGGATGCAGTGCCCCCAAAAAAACCGGCGCAGCTTTGATCTTAGCACCCCAAATTTCATCCCACTTCTTGTGCATCCTTTGGAGCCAGCGGCTTTTGCCAGAATCATGAGCACCAAACACCAACTGGCATTTTCTTTTGCTTATGCAGGTTTCTCGGCGTTCGCGCTGTTTTGCAAATTTGCGGGGGGAATCGACAATGATGGGATTAACTACGGCGCTGCCGTCTGCCCGAGCTCTGCAGTGCGTTTTCAATTTCAGGTATCGCATTGGCGACGCTCCTTGTCCAAAAGACATTTGTTTTTTTCGGATTTCAGAAATTAAAAAAAACCGAAGGTTAGGGGGGTAGAAGCCGTCGTATGGTTTGTCCCCATGCCAAAACCCATTTGCGACCAAGAAAAACGAAGGTTTTTTCTGAGCAGCATGAGCTATGCCCCTGTACCAAATCTGGTATAAGAGTCAATTTTATTCAAGAAATGGATTGCATATCGATCATCAAAAAGTTATTTTGATCGACCAGAAGCCAATTTCTATAGATGCCATGCAAATTGTCGAAGCAACACAGCTAAAAAAGCACTTTGTTCTAGATCAGTGCGAAATCGTGCCTTTCGAGCCTGGTTATCTGGTCAGAGTCCATGAGACAACAACGGATAAATGGCGTGAGCTGACAAAACAGCGTTCAGGAAAAAGGGTGTTCAAGACGATCGATGCCGCAGCCAGTGCGTGCAAAAAGATTGGGTTTGATGAGATTTTGGTGAAGATCTAGAAAAAGACTGGGAATTTTGAGTCTGGTTAGAGAGTGCGCCAACACTCTCTAACCGGTGCGTAGTCCATTACACGGGTACAACAGGTAATCAATGTTTAGTTTATTTGCTATCGCATATGAGCGCAAGTTCTGCAGCTGCGTTATATTGTTTTGTTACAAACAACAAGGATGCCAGAGAAGAATAAAAGGTGCCCAAGTGAGCTTAGGGCAGCCAGAAAGCATGGAGGCTCCAAATGCAGCTTGAGAAAATCCTTTCCTACTTTGACCTGGTGCGGCCTTCTGGACCCCAAGACCATCGTGCGGCCTGCCCCTGTTGTGCTCGTGATAACGCGCGCAAACGCAAAGAGCGGCGGCTAGTTATCACAGAAAAACCATCTGATCATCAGTTCGACCGCTCGCGTGTGGTTTTTTTCTGCTATGCCGGTCACTCACATAACGAAATCCGCGATGCCGTAGGGCTGACCGCTCAAGACCTGATCACAGATGAACGTAGTTTTTCGGCCAATGAAAAGCGCGAATGGGCGCGTAAAAAAGCCGAGGAATCAGCGGCGAATGAGCGCCTGATTCTGACTGCGTTCAGCAATAAAAAAAGGCGTGGTCTGGTCACGCCAGAAGATGAAAAAAGGGCTGCTCAGGCTCAGGAAAAAATCAGTGAGTTACTGGGTAAACCGGCAGTCAATGCTACCCACCAGACACCACGCCAAGCCCTGATTAAAGCCTGCTACGAACACAAAGCCGGTATCAATGCTCAGGGTTTGGAAAAAGCCGCTCAGCAGGTCGGTGTTGATCCAGCAAAAGCTCAACAATGGTGGGCACATCACCTAGCTGGCCGCGCCATGCCACTGCATCAGTCGATTCCAGTAGCTAAGAAATTCACCAAGTTTTCCAGCCTGGAGAAAGCCCTAGCCGAGGGGAAAAGTGCTTTTGTGCAAGCTCCGTTGGGCGCTGGAAAAACTTCCGGCTTAGCCAAGCCGTTGATCGAAAAAGCCAGAAAAGCAGGCCGGCCCGTGCTGGCCGTCACGGTGCTGCGCAGCCTAGCAGGACAGAATGCCGAAACGCTGGAGCTGGATATTTACACCGAAAGACCCGAAATTATTGAACTCAGCCGTGGTGTTTCGAGCACGGTTCACGGCGCCACCCGTGAGAGCATGATGCCGCTGATTCAGCAGTTAGCCAATTTCGATGGGCTGCTGGTCATCGACGAAGCCGCACAGGTATCCGGCCTGCTGTTCGGATCAGCCAGCATTTTAAGCGGCCAGCAAAAAGAGCGCTTTTTAGCGCTGATCAACGGCTGCGCTCTCTTTGGTATCCAGGTTGTCGCGCTTGATGGTGACATTACACCGACCACTGCACACCTTGTTAAGCAGCTGAATCTGCCGGTTTTTTCTTGCAATGAACAGGCATATCTACCGCCCAAGGTCGAGCTCTATCCAGCACAGCGCGTCAAGATTGACGGTAAAACCAAGGACAATCAGCCGCTGCATGAATCAGTGATCAAGAGCCTTCAGGATGGCAGAAAAACAGTCATTTTCTGCACGACTCGGCGCGGTGCCGAAGCCGCTCATGCCCTCTATTCGCGTGAGTGTTCGGGCCGATCTTTGCTGCTAACATCGCGCACCACCGCCGAGCCGGAGCAAGCGCGTTTTCTGAGCGACCCCAACGGCCAGGCTCCTGACTATCAGCTGATTATCTACAGTCCAGTACTCAGCTCAGGGTTTAGCGTGACCAGTATCGAAGCCCAAATTTTCGGCCTCATCACCCATGATAGCCTTGATGCACCTGCCATCTGGCAGCTGGCCAGGCGATTCAGGCGCGCAGCGGGTGGCACTATTCAAATGGCGGCTAATTCCCATTTTATGCGCCCTCAGCGCGAGTACATGCCAGCGCAAGAGTTAGAACTCGAAGCGAAGCAAGCCGCCTGGCAAGACGGCGGAGAGGCGGCAATCAACTGCACGTTTACCGCTGGTCAGATAGCCGCTTTACAGCAGAAAAACCTCAATTCTTCCAATCCCTTCCTGATCCTTCACGGCCACCTACTGAATGCAGGTATTCAGGTATCTACCTGTTTTGAATCCAGCCGTGAAGGGATAGAAGAAGTTGCCCAGGCGCAGCTAGAAACCAAAGAAAGAGAGATCGAAAGCACACGCACGGCGGAGCGCATTAACGAACTGGAAGCGGATCATTTATCCGCAGTCGGTGCCGGTACAGAAAAAGCGGCTGCAAAACTGGCACGTTATCAGATTGAACAGGCATTACAGCTGGGGTATGTCGATTTTGACTCAGCTGGAAACCTACCTCATGAGCTGGCTAAAGAAGCCATTTTTGGTGGGCTGATTAAACAGGTTGAACGCCAAACCCTGCTCAAAGCAGCTGCTGCTGGTGTTGATCTGGATACGCTTTCTGGCGATACAGAACAAAGCGTTTTTGCATTCAAAAAGCACACCGCCCAGCAGGTTGAGCTGATGAACAAGATCCTCGATGACCTCAAAAACGAAGCAGGCGAGATCCAGTTCACAGGCACTGATGCCGAGCGCCTGAGTGCGACTTTCCGAAAAGCAGTTAAACCAACCTACCATCTGATCACCAAACCACCGGCTGCAAAAGCACCCAAGCGCCTGCACACGGCATGGCTAAAAAACCTACTCACCAGTTGGGGTTTTGAGTTGAAATCAGCCAGAGCGTCAGGCTGGAGAAAGGCCACGGATCAGTGGGTTTATTCTGCCGGTGTAGCGGCTGACGCTGAGAAATTTTCAGCGCGGAAAATAGCTGTTTTAAAGCTGAAATTTCCCACTCAAGAAAATGATCAGTTACACCCTGAAAGCCTTATGTGCCAAGGGCTAGAGGGTGTAACAGGATAATTTCTTTTCTTATAAGCGGCGGGGGTGCTGTTACACCATGAGCAACCGAAAAATCACGGCTTATTTAAGAGTATCAACAGACAGTCAGGACGTGGATAACCAACGCCACGGTATCCTTGAATATGCCAATGCTCAGGGGTTTTCTGGTTTAGAGTTTGTGGAAGACACTGCCAGCGGCAAGAAGAAGTGGCGGCAGCGGAAGCTGGGAAAAATGCTGGATGAACTGCCCCAGGGTTCTGTTTTGATTTTTGCTGAAATCAGCCGGATTGCACGTAGCACCCTGCAGGTGTTGGAGGTGCTGGAAAAATGCACCGAGCAGAAAATTAGCGTTCATATCGCCAAACAAAAAATGATCTTTGATGGTTCACTGCAAGCCACGATTACCGCAACGGTTTTGGGCATGGCCGCTGAGATCGAAAGGGAGTTTATTTCGATGCGGACGAAAGAGGCACTGGCAGCAAGAAAGAAGGCCGGTAAGATTCTGGGGCGGCCACCAGGTAAAGCCGAAAAACTCAAGTTGGATGCCAAGCGGGACCGCATTCAAAAACTGCTGGATAAAAACCTGAGCCAGCGAGCCATCGCCAAGCTTTTAGAAATCCCTCCATCCAGTCTTAACGACTACATCAAGCGCACGGGCATGAAGTCCAGCCAGTCTCTTTCTTAGCCTTTTAACACTTTGTGGCACGGAGATAATCCGTCTGCACGTCAGCCCATTAAGGGCTTCCGCGCAGATCCGCTGCACCCACCCAGCCAAGCGCGTTTTATTTCAGTATTTGCGCTTTTCTGTAATTACAGCGCTTTCATTGCTCGCGCTCGCATGTCAGCCAGTGCCACTGGTTGGTTTTTTCAGGCTCAGATTAAGCAGGCCAACAGCCGCCAAGGACAAGCTTTTAGCGGCCAAACCCCACGGCCACAAAGCTTAACCTCGGCTGGCTGGCCTGCTGAGTGGCTTCGTTGCGCATGGCCATCTGCTCACAAGCGGCGCGGCAATTCGGCGCTTTCGCCTTGGCTTTTGGTTATGTGGTTTCTTTCGCCAAGCGCTTGGCTCTCCCGCCCAGCAGCGGAAGTAAAGGAGGGGCCCGTGCAATTCAAGATAACCAGGTTATCTTGAATCTCTGATTTGGTGGCTCTGCTGGTTTAAAAGCGTCACTGCTGATGGGTTCGTGCTTCGGCTCATGATAACTCACGTCGTTATCATGAGCTTGCAGGGTCAGTGGTGCGTCCTACCCCATCCTTGCTTTTCAGCCGCCAAAAAGCGCGGCGGCTTCAAAGCAAGTCCCCCGCCTCCCCCACCCAGCCGGTTTTGGCTGCAAAAACCCATGCTCCTAATCCGTCGCCCGCAGCAAGCGGTAAAGGTCGCAAGCTCCCATACCTTTTTGCTGCTCCCCGCGCCGGAAAAGTCGCTTTTGCAGCCAAAACCAGCTCTCCCGCCCTTCGGTCGGCGGGAAAACCCTTTAAGAACAGTGTTTTGGCTGGCTTCGCCAGGTTGGTTTCTTCTTCCTTCACCATCGCAAAACCCGGTTGATTAGGGCGCGGAAGAGTTTTAGCAGTCCGTCTAGTCTGCTGTCCGCGCCCATCTTTTTCGCTGCATCGAGATTGGCTCAAACCTCCCGTTGATTGTGTCGCTGCGCGACACCCTGCGGCGCGCATCCATGCGCTTGCGTGGCGGCTTCGCCGCTGGTGGCTGCGGCGGCCAGTGCCTCCAGGGCGAATTGCTCAGGATAAGGGCACGGCCTATGGCTTTTTTTGTCTTCCGGTGTCAGATAGTAGCGCAGCATTCGGTCACTGATGCCGATTTGCTGGGCCGCTGCTCGAATAGATAAGCCGCTTTTTTCGATCAGTTCCCGCAGCCGCTCGGGGTCTGGGTCGTGTTGATTTGCGTCAGGTTTCAAGAGTCGCTCCTTTTTTTGGTCCTTAAAAAAGCCCCCTTTCGGGGGCCTCTGGCCTATAAGTTGCCGTGGCTTGCATAGCTATAACAGCCCTTGGCGCTCACAATAAAATGATCTAACAGCCTAATGTCTATAGTGCTTAGCGCTTCTTTGATCCGCTGCGTGATCGCGTTGTCTGATCTGCTGGGTTCCAGCAAACCAGATGGGTGGTTGTGTGCCACGATTACAGCTGCTGCGTTTTGTTGCAGTGCTTTTTTCACAATCTCACGGGGGTACACGCTGGCGGCATCGATGGTGCCAATGGCCAAAACCTCATGCTTGATTAAATAATGTTGGTTGTCCAGCCAAAGCGCGTGCATTTCTTCATGTTCCAGGGTTGCCATTTTTAACTGCAAATAGCGCTCGACTGTTTCGGGCTTAGTAAAGTTGTATTCCAACGCACGGGCAGTCATTTTTTGTTCAATGATCTGCACGGCTTCCGCGATCAGATTTTTTTCTGCGATGCTGAAAAGCTGGCTGGTGTAACCGGCAAACACATTTTCATATTCATCAGCAAATGCCCATTCTTTGAGTTTCATCTGTGCTTCTCCTTGGTTTCGCCGCGCCCAATATTGGCTGGCTTGAGCTTTAATTATATGAACTATTGTTCATAGTGTCAAGCATTAGCAAGTTAATTTTTCATGCCTAAAACATTGTTTTGCTTTATTTTTTTGGATTTCGTCAGAGATTAGAGCCGTGCGTCTAGGGTTCTGTGCCTGGTTAGGCCGATGCTGTCAGAAACAACCGCTGGACTTTTGTATTGTGTTGTAGATTGTACTATACTACATACAACTACAAAGGAGCTTTTACCATGTCTACGATTACACCCGAGCAGATTCACCAGGTTGCTGATCGCCTGCAGGCCGAGGGGACACGCCCCACACTGGCCGCTGTGCGCCAAGCTCTGGGCGGCGGTAGCTTCACGACGATCAGTGAGGCGATGAAGAGCTGGCGAGCCCAGGTGCAGGAAGAGCATGAGCTGGCTTTGGTCCAGGTGCCTGCGGCTTTGGATGAGCGCATGGAACAGCTCAAGCGAGCTGCTTGGGAAGTTGCCCAGCAGGAGGCCGAAAATCGACTGAAATCAGAGCGCGAAGCCCTAGCTAATCAGCGCCAAGAAATGGATTCGCAGCTGAATGAGCTTCATCAGCTGATGGAGATTTTAGAGACTGAGGCCAGTGAAAAAGATGCGGCTTTGGCTTCTTTGCGGGCTTCGTCTGCTGAAGAGCTGGCTTTGTTAAAGCAGCAGAAGGAAGAGCAGAGCCGCTCCTTTTCGGATCAGTTGGGCCAGTTGAAAGGGGAATTGGCAGAGAAAAACAGTGAGCTGAAAAAGCTTGGTGAACAGCTAGGATTGACACAGAGAGAGCTTAGCGCATCAGGTACCGAGCTGATTGGAATGCGCGCGAAAGCCGAAAGCTATCACCGTGAAAACCAGACGTTGACTCAAAATATGGAGTATTACCGCGATTTGCAGACTCGATCAGAGGCCAAAGTTGATCGTCTGCAAAACGAGCTGGATCAACTGCATGAGGCTATGTCAGAGCAGAAGTCGAAGAATGAGGCTTTAGCGGCTCAGGCCGTGATGCATGTTGCAGAACTTGAGAAGCTGCAGGCGTTAGAGAAAACATTAAGAGCCAAGAACGAAGAACTCGCCCAGAAGCTGGCCCGAGCGGAAGTTTTTGAGCAGCTACTTGAGGAAGAAAAGAAGAAAGAGGCGGACAGCGCAGCTCAGAAATGAGGGCCTGTTGAGTTCAAGAAAGAGGAGCGCGTCCGCTGGTTGATCCTATCACTGGTAGACGATCTCTGCATCCTAGGCCCGCTTGCTTTTCAGCCGCCAAAAGGCGCGGTGGCTTCAAAGCAAGTCCCCCGCCTCCCCCACCCAGCCAAGCGCTCTTTATTTCAGTATTTGCGCTTTTCTGTAATTACAGCGCTTTCATTGCTCGCGCTCGCGTGTCAGCCGTGCCACTGGTTGGTTTTTTCAGGCCCGAATCAAGCAGGCCAACAGCCGCCAAGGACAAGCTTTTAGCGGCCAAACCCCACGGCCACAAAGCTTAACCTCGGCTGGCTGGCCTGCTGAGTGGCTTCGTTGCGCATGGCCATCTGCTCACAAGCGGCGCGGCAATTCGGCGCT
>NZ_JBANFI010000012.1:0-8913 GCF_045055655.1 Marinospirillum alkalitolerans
TGCTCAAAGTAGTTCAGTCAAACTGAGGTTGTATGGCTAAGATATTCCCAAGCATTGAAGTCATCAAGAAAAGCAAGCAGAAGCCGACTGAGGGTGAGTTATTTCTTCTAAATGAGCTGTCGCAGAATTTCGATACGGAAGTGGAGATATACTTTCAGCCATTTTTTAACGGTGAAAGACCTGACATCATAATTATTCACCCGATCATGGGTGTAATCATAATCGAAGTAAAAGACTGGGATTTGTCCTTTTATCATTTGGATGAAAACAACAAATGGCATGTAAATAACAATGGGTCGGTAATACGATCACCGTTCGCTCAAGTTTTTGGTTACAAAAAAAATATGTTCGATCTTCATATTAATGGGCTTTTAGAAAAGAACTTAAATAACAAGAATTTTTACAAGGTGATATCTTGTTACGTTTATTTCCATGGCGAGAATAAAGATTCAATTCAAAAATTTTTCTCTCCCCGAATGGACGAATTGAAGAACATGCTCAGAGAGCATAATAATGCATATTCTGAAAACCCAATAGACCATGACAAATATGAGCGAAAGAGAGAATGGCTTAACTCAAAAATAAAAAAGTTTGAAAGGGATTTGTATCAGCATTCAGTTACCAAAGATCAGTTGATGAAAATAAAATTTCCACTTTCCAAGAAGAGTGACATATACCCTGCATCAATCCACGAAGCTTTCTTAAGGTATTTGCAGCCTCCTTATCATTATCTCAATGAAGGGAAAGAAATCGAATACACTAAGGTGCAAGACAGGCTCGTAACCAGTGAGCAGGGCAAGCGAGAAAAAATTAAAGGGATTGCAGGATCAGGAAAAACTACCGTACTGGCGAAAAGGGCGGTAAATGCACATTCGAGACATGGTGGTAACGTTCTTATACTCACGTTTAATCTTACTCTTCGGATGTACATTAAAGACAAAATAAATGAAGTGAGAAGTGATTTTTCCTGGGGGGCTTTTGGCATTATTAACTACCATAGGTTTATGAGTGCAGCACTCAGTAAATATGGAGTAGATGTAAGTGTTCCTGAGGAAATAAAAAATAATAAGGAAAGGGGCAGTGCTTACCTAGATTCGGAGTATTACTCAAATGAAAATATTTTTGAAAATTGTAAAATTGAAGAAAAATTCGACACAATATTGGTCGATGAAATTCAAGACTATAAACCTGAGTGGATAAAGATAATACGTAAATATTTCTTATCTGACCAAGGCGAAATGGTTCTTTTTGGCGATGAGAAACAGAATATTTATGAAAGGGAAATTGATGAAGAAAATACAACAAAAGTAGTTCAAGGTTTTGGTCGCTGGAATAAGCTGTCTAAATCTTTTCGTTATAAAGAAGACTCACACATATTAGATGTTGCAAAAAAATTTCAAGAAGCATTTTTTAGTGATCGTTACGAACTCGATTTTTCTGAGGCGATGCAGCCCGCACTGTTAGGAGTTGGGGTAAATCAATGTGTAGTGATTGATGCAGGCGATATTATCTCAATTGTTAATTATGTTTTTTCTGTCGCAAAGCGTGAGTCTATTCACCCAAATGACATGGTTATTCTTTCATCCAGCATTTCTCAAATGCGGGAAATCGACTTTTTGATAAGAAAAAATCCAAATTTCAACGAAAGAACTTTGACAACATTTGAAACCAAAGAAGCTCATGATTCTTCACGGGTAGATCGTAGTGAAATTGACAAAATAAGAAGTAATAAAAAGTATGGATTTAACCTTAATAGTGGTGTTTTAAAAATATCGACAATACATAGTTTTAAGGGATATGAGTCACCAACTGTTTTTTTGATTGTTAATGAGCAGGATAATGCGGAGTTGGTTTACGTTGGCCTCACAAGGGCAAAGTTTAACTTGGTTGTTTTTGTCACAAGAAACTCTAAGTATTCCAACTTTTTTGAAGGTTCTCTTGAAGTAATTCAATTATCAGATGGCGGCGGCAACGATATGGAAACAGCATAACAAAGTGCCGCTGACGGACAATTTTTCCGCTGTGCTCCAAAATTGCCGCAGAGCACGGCGTTAGCTGCCATTAAGGATCGCGGTATGCAAAAAATCTATATTGAAGCAGATGATGCTACTGGATTCGAAGTGTCAGAAAATGACTGGGAGAACTTTCCTTGGCATGAACTATCCGAAGAAATTGAAGTAATTCGGATAAAGATCGAGAACGATCTTGGAATTACGTTGGAAAAAGATGGTAATGTTCAAGATGCGTCCTTTATTGAGGAGCTTAGGATTCTAAATCAATCATCGTATTGGTCTAGTGGCGTGATTTGCATAACTCCCGATATTGCTTTGAGGTTTTCGAATTATGGTAAGTTATTCACGTTGTACAGCCTAACAGATAGTTTAGAAAAATATCCTGTTCAAGAAATTAAGTCCATTGTGAGTGAAAAGGGTTGGTCGTTTATCGACGCTAAAGAGTTAGATAGGCCATATGATGGTAAAAATATTGAGCTACAAAAAGCTGGTATTACCTGGTGGATACGTTTTTTTGACTACTTGTAGCAATGCAGCTAACAATCACAAGCAGGGGACCAAACTACGCTCCGCCAATTTGCGGTTCGCTTTGCTCACTTTACCGCAAATTGGCTCCACTCCGTTTGGCCCCTGTTGTGGGCGTTATTGCATTGGCTTGGTTGCGTCGGTTGGGGCGGGTTGTTTCGGGATAGTAGGCAGGTCGCCGCAGCAGATCGGGGCGCTGTTTTAGAAGGGTTTCGTCAGGTTTGGCCTTTGAATAGTGTGCCGCGCCTTCGTTATTGGGCGGCTCTCACTGGTTTAAAAGTGAAAGCTCAGTTTTCAAGCGCGGCAAGTGGTGGCTTTGCTTGAGTTGCTTCGTTGCTGTACTTGGCAGGTTTTCCAGACCGCCCCATCTGCTCGCTTTTTCAGGTTTGAGTTTGGCGAATTCTGTTGGCTCCACTCAGAAATAGTGTGCCAAGGTCGGGGTTTTGGGCTTTAACCCTGGCTTTTTATTTGCTGCACGTTAGCAGCTTTTAGCTTTCTTTTTTTGTTGTTTCTTGCAATAACAAGGCGCTGCACGCGAAACTACCGCTAGCCCGTTTTTGTGTTTTCGCTGCGCTCAATTTTACACAAAATCGGCCGTCGCTTTCGTTCGCGTGAGCTTGGCGTTATAGCTCATAGGTAGCACATGGAAACACTGGTCGAACTATTCAAAGTATATGGAACGCAACTTTCTGCATTGGGGGCAGCTGTTGCCTTCATATTTGGCGCGTACAAATTTCAGGCGGAGAGAAAAGCTAGCCATTTTTGGAAAGAATTTGAGGCATACCACAAGCTCGTCAAGGAGTTGGTAGAGCCTCCTTCAGAAAATGGTGCCATGTATGTTGATCGGCAAACAGCCGCAATTTATGAGTTGCGTTTCTATAGCCGCTACTATCCGCACTCGCAGAGAATGCTCAAAGGCCTCAGAGAAAAGTGGGTGGCTGTTCCAAATCAGTACCCTCGGCTAATTGAAGAGTTGGATTTAACTATTGAATATATCAGCAGCAAGCTATAACAAGGCCAGGCACGGCGACGGCTTTTCCGTTGCGGCTTCGCCTTCACTACAAAGCCGCGCGTGCTGGCGGCGTTAGCCAAGGATTTTGATATGCCAGTAGTTCCATATACAGCTTCAAACTTCGGTCGTCATTGGGGAACAGCGCTGGCTGGTCGTCACAATCTCACACTTAGTTGGAATGAATTTGTGTGGGCTGCTATGACAATGGGAAAGCCTGGCGTTGCATTTTTGTTGTCACATGGGTGGCATTCTCTTAGCGATCTTGTCGTTCGGAGTCACACTGTCTACGCGAACTTGCGGGCTAGCTCAAACCATGTTGAGAAGAGCAGCCTTTATACCGGTTTAGATCCCACAGAGAAAAGTGGGGTCTCGTACTTCATGGGCATGATGGCTGCGAAAATATTGGGAGCTCGCTTGCTTGATACGCCCTGGCTTTTTCATATGTCGTTGGTTCACGCTCTTGGAGGTTCCGTCGTGCTTAAGGCAAAGTCGGAGCCTGATTTAGTTGGATTTCGGCGCAACAGGGAGTGGATAGTTGCTGAGGCTAAGGGACGAACTCGGGGTTACAGCAGCTCAGCGATGCATGCGGCTAAACTACAAACGCGCCAACTACGCACTATAAATGGTCAATACCCTTCCCTTCGGGTGGCGATTCAAGCTTCGTTTAATCCTAGACTTGAATGGGCTATAGACGATCCTGAAGAGTTTGATGAAGGTGTGCCAGATATTCAGTTCGATGTAGAAAGCGCGATGGATATGTACTATTCCGCGCCCATTATTGCGACTGAGAGGGGCCAGAGCAGACTTATAGGAAATCGCAAATTTCAGACGGGGGAGCTTTCAGAAATCGGAGTGACTATTGGAATAGACCGAGAGGTTAAGGAGCGCGTATTAAAACGAATCCTGTTGCAAGGTGAAAAATCGCTATTGCTAGATCAGGCGGCTGAACCATATCAAGAAGACGGCTTTACCATTTTCGCTGATGGGTTGGCGATTTCATTGGATGAGAGATGGTCGGAAGATCGGATGGCTCAAGACCCTTGGTCGAGACGCAATGGCTAACAATCGCAGGCACAGCGACGGCTTTTCCGTTGCGGCTTCGCCTCCACTACAAAGCCGCGCGTGCTGCGGGCGTTAGCCAATAGATTGGAGGTCAAGCTTTGAAGAAGGTTTGGAAGGATCCCGTCTGGAGCTCGGTAATTGCGGGAATAATCCTTGCTGTTATTCTTGGTATAGGACAGCTTTTCTTTGGACTCTAGGGATATGTTGTTATAGGTGCGAGATGGTTTTGGTCCACTATTACCGCTGACGTTCCAATACCGCTTTGGCTCCTCATAACAGGTGTTCCTATCCTCATCTTGCTCATCCCGGTAATTACTAGGCTGAGTCCAGGCAAGGAGCCAAATTTCACAAAGTACACACGTGACCATATTTTAGGAATTGACTGGAGCTGGAAGTGGATGCCGCCGAACAAATTCCGAGCTGACTACAAGTTTGATGAGCTAACGCCTCGCTGTCCAAGCTGTAAGTCCGTATTGAATATTGATGATTATGATGGCCGTCTTGTCTACTGCATCAACGACTCGTGCAAGTGGCAATGGCCTCTGGCATCGCAGCGATATGCTTACCATCATGTAGGTCATCGATCTGATGCAATCGATCACTCATCAAAGATAGACGAGCGAGTCAGGAAAGAGATTGATCGAAAATTGCATACCGGAGAGTGGGCGAATGGCTAACAATCGCAGGCACAGCGACGGCTTTTTCGTTGCGGCTATGCCTTCACTACAAAGCCGCGCGTGCTGCGGGCGTTATGGCAGGCCACAGCGTAGAAGGCACATTGGACTTTGGAATTAATAAATGATCCAGACTAAATACGGAACTTTTGACGGGGATTCATGGGAAGACCTGTGTCAACTAGTTTTCAAATCAAAGTATAAAGATCAACAATACCAAGAGATGGTTGCATCCCCTGGTGATTTCGGGATCGAAGGCTTTACGAAATTAGACGGCGTGGCATTTCAGTGTTATTGCCCCGATACCCACTACACTCAAAAAGAATTGTACGAAAAGCAGAGAGACAAAATAACTAAGGACCTTGAGAAGCTTCGAGCCTACGAAAATGAAATATCTCGTCGAATGGGTAATACGAAAATTAGGGAGTGGGTTTTCGTTACTCCGCTAATCACCGACAATAAATTGCTAAGTCATGCGCAAACGAAGCAAGTAGAGGTTGTCACATGGGGGCTCTCCATTATAGACCCTGAATTCAAAGTTATTCTGCAAGACGCTGATTATTTTGCCTCGGAAATTAACGCAATACAAACAGCGAAAGGGAAAAAAATCACTCTTTTTTCCGCATTAGAATTAGAAAGCCAAGCAGAAGAACAAGAAGTCTCAGAATATGAAAAAAATATTAGTAAGAAGAATAAAGTTCGCTGTACATTCAATGGGGTTTTAGATGAAGAAAAGCATCTAAAATTGAATCGCATAACATCAAATAAATGGCTAAAAAACGATCCATTCCTAAAAGAAATAGAGAAAAACGCTTCGGAAATCTACTTTCACGTGTTGAGAGCAATAAATCAGTACGAAAGTGAAGTAGAAGAGTTGTGTATAACTTGGCGCGGGGATGCTGAAGAATTGATATCTAAGGTTCGAGACGAATTAGCCCAAAGATTAAGTGAGGCAACACCTACTTTAGGAGAGGCAGAGATATACCGGATAGCTGATCAAATGACGTCTAAATGGATTGCATTGTGTCCGTTAGGTATTGAATGATGAGTAAACTTACATTTCACAGAAAGCCTATGCCTCTTATGGCTGAGCATAGGCCTATCTATAAAATCACTCAACTATTACTGGTATTATATCTCTCATCACGAGGAAAGAAGTCTAGCCTAATTCGACTACATTTATTCAGCTGGGTTTTGAAAGATGAGATAAGAAAGAAAATGTTGTTAGAGTCGGCGAATCAAAACCAAATTTTATTTGGGGTATGGGGGGTTGATCCAGCAGTCAATATATCACTTCAGTATGCTGAAGCTGAAGGGCTGATTAGTAAGTCTGGACTTTCATATAAGTTAACTCAAGATGGCGCCAAATACGTTTCAGAAATTGATAGTGAGATGGCTTTCAAAGATGATTACTTTTTTCTTCAGTCAATAGGTTCGAAAATAACTGAAGGTATGGTGGAAAATATTATTAGGGAATGGGAATGATTGGTTTGCACCTAGAGAAATTTAAAATAGTTCTCAATACGACCGGCGGTGAATACGGTTTTGAATGTGAATTTAAATCTGGATTAAATATTGTACGCGGTAATAATTCCTCTGGCAAAAGCACATTGGTTAATTCTCTTATCTATTCTCTTGGCATGGAGGAAATTCTTGGCGGGAAAGGTGAAAAGACCTTGCCTTATGCATTGAAGGAATATGTTGAAAGTGAAAAGAAGGATAAGATAAGGATAGTATCATCTTATGTTTACTTACAGATCTCAAATAAAAATAGTGATGTTGTAACTTTAAAAAGAGCCATTAACTCTACTGATAAAGATACGAAACTAATCGAGGTGATACATGGGGATTATCTTTCGGGAAAAAATCGAGAATTTGATATATCTCCTAAGTATTTGCATGATAAAGGCTCAGCACAGAACACTGAATCGGGGTATTTTACATTCCTTGAGAATTTCGTCGGTTTAAGTCTTCCTTTCGTTCCTGGTGCCAATGGTGGTGAGGTAAAGCTCTATATTCAAACTATTTTTTCAGCGCTCCTAATTGAGCAAAAGAGAGGGTGGACTGATTACATAGCTAATACACCCTATTATGCTATCCGTGATGTGAGAACAAAAATCGTTGAATTTATTCTGGGGTTGGATGTTTTCGAAAACGAAAGGCTCAAATCAACTTTGATGTCAGACTTGACTAATATTCAATCAAAATGGTCGGAGGAGAAGGTTAAAATTGGATTGTTGGAAGAGGACCAGTCTATCAATGTGATAGGTATTAAACGCACAGCAGACGATATGTTTGACCCACAACTAGTCAGAATTACGAAGCAAGTTGGAGATGCTACCTTTGCGCTAAGTGATTACATTGTTGAATTGGTAAGAAAAATTGAGGCTATTGACGAGGCTGAGAATAAAACAAGAGATGATGTTTCTATCGATTTGATAGAGGCATATGAGAGTTCAAAAGCAGAATTAGACCAGCTAGTTTCTATGCTTGATTCCGCTAATTCGGAGATTCGGCTTTCCAAATCAAGGCTGACTGAGTATTTATCACTTAGATCAGAAATAGAAAAAGACTTAGAAAAAAACAAGATTGCTAAAAAACTCAAAAATTTTGGTGCCGAGAGTGGTTTGAGCCTTGCGCTTGATAGTTGTCCGGCTTGTCATCAACACGTAGATGACTCCTTGTTTTTAGCAGATACCCTTATACAGCCGATGAGTATTGACGAAAATGTAAGGTACCTCGATAGTCAGAAAAAGATGGTATCTAGGTATATTTTAGGGTTAGAAAAAACAATTACAAAATTAGAGTCTCAAGCTCGTGAATATTCAGAAAATGTTTCTGATAAGCGTGCAGTATGCTTGAGCTTTAAAAAGCAGATACGGTTATCTGGCAATGCAGAAGAGGCTGACTTAAGAGTTAAACTACAACTTGAACTTAAAGTGGAAAGCCTCTTAAAAGCAGAAAGGATCATAAACAGTTCGGTCAGTAATCTAGTAAATTTCAGCAATGAGTTTCGGAATATTAAGGCCGAGTTAGCAGGCTTGCCGGAACGAAAATCATCTGCTGAGGATGTCAAGAAATATAATAAATTTCAGAATCATTTCCGAAGCTATGCGAGCCTTTTTGGCTATAAGAGTGCGCCAACTTCAGATATAGAAATAAATAGAGACACATTGTTTCCATATTTGGCAGGGCTGGAGTTGAGAGAAGTAAATACGGATATAAAATCTGATTCTTCAGCAAGTGACTTTGTGAGGCTCATCTGGGCTTACTTACTAGCATTATATTCGGCTTCAGAAGAGTTAGGCGGGAATCACCCTGGATTAGTTCTTTTGGATGAGCCAGGTCAGCATTCTATGGGGGTCACAAGTGTAAATGCACTTTTGACGAATATCTCTAAACAGCGAAATATTCAAGGTATTGTGGCTGCATCTTTTGATGAGAGTGATGAAGTATTTGATGAGTCTGTGCACGGAGTAAATCATCACTTAATAGAGTGCGGCTACAAGCTTGTGAAACCTGTGAGTCAAATGCCATAACAAACGCCTGCAACCCGACCTTCGGCCACTGTCACCTTCTGTGCAAAAAGCCGCACAAAAGGCGCCAGTAGCCTCCGGCAGTTGAGGCG
>NZ_JBANFI010000013.1:0-7935 GCF_045055655.1 Marinospirillum alkalitolerans
TTCAATCATGGGCGCCGCCGCGAAGCGGCGACGTCCTATGCATTGATTGGTTATGCCTGATCTGCACCATCATTACTATGATCATCTGATTCGCCATCAACGCCATTTAGATGAGGAAGAGCGAAACTAATATATTCCTGCTGAGGAGTTCGACGTACATTCCAACGGCCACCATGATTTTTCGGTCTTTCTCTTTCAATCGCATGTGTTAGTACCAGGCGTCGTTTAGCTCGCGATACACCAACAAAAAAAGCACACCGATTAGCACCCTGATCGCCAAAGAATATTTCGTTTTCAACAGCCATAATTATCGTTGAGTCGAACTCCAATCCTTTACTCTTATGGATTGTCAGAATACGCACAGCCTGATCTTCAGAGAAACGAGTCAAGGCTTGGGGTAAATCAGGCTCAAGTTTCAGCAAGTCTTCAATGCACGCTTTGGTATCTCTCACAACCTCACCTAACCTGGCATGTGACTCATAGTCAGGCGAGAGAGCAACAAGAGTCTCCTTTCCTATTTTAGTCAGAAAGCTACACACAGAATCCCACCATCCCGAAAACTGCTCATCCAACAACTCGGTCATGATGATGACGTTTCGCTGTTCCTTGAAGAAGCGTTGGAAGTTTTGCCTGGCGCTAGACTGCACCTCATCATCAGCAAAGGGAATCAATTGATTCATCAGCCGAATCCAAGCTTTGGGCTCTCGCTGGCCATAGAGGCAAGACAAATAGTCAACGACGAGCCTTGCGGCAGGTTCGACAGCAATATCCTGCATCTCCTGCTCGTTCCGATATGGTATTCCCCTAACTTCCAATGCCGCCATCAGGTGGTTGGCGTAAAGATTTAATTGCTTGGACACTAATACGGCGATTTCGGATAACGGAATCTCTTCATTTCTGATCCATTCGGAAATCAAATCGGCCAAATACTCAGCTTCCCCCTGAGCATTCCCGAATTGCCACGCGAAAACCTCTCCCTCCTCACCAGCAAGTTGGTGATCTGGCATGACGGAAGCTGGATCAAGCACACGAATTATCTCGTTCTGCACCCGAAGCAGGCGCGGTTTTGAACGAAAGTTTCGGTACATATTTAGTGGGATGGCTGCAAAATCCCTAGCGAACGTTTGGAAAATTCCGTCCAAAGCACCTGCCCATCCCATGATTTTCTGCTTGGTGTCACCGACAGCTGTAAGACGAATGCTCGTACTTTTGAAGGCTACCTTAACGAGTTCATACTGCTGATCCGTGCAGTCCTGGAATTCATCCAAGAAAACATCGCTGTAAGTTTGGCGTATAGCATTTCTTGCAACAACAGAGGCCTTGAGAATTTGAATTGCCAAGGGAACAAGATCATGAAATGTAATTTGCCTTCTTGTGACTTTTCTTTCGCCAATCGAATAATCCAAATCAAGAGCATCATTACCAGTAAGCACTACTCGGAAACGATCAATAATACGCTTTGCAAACGCATGAAATGTGTAGCTATCAAAACGGGAAGCCAATTCGTGCCCACAGCGTCTTTGGATTCGCTCCTTCAAGTTTTTGCTAGCGTCAACTTTAAAAGAGATAGCGAGTATTCTCTTCGGATAACGGCAGGTTCCAGTTCGTAGGAGGAAGTCAGCTCGCTGTGCAAGCATTTCCGTCTTGCCCGCTCCCGGCCCCGCAGTCAGTGCAAGACAGCGCGCTTGCTCCTTCGCAGCCAGCAGTGCATTAGGCTCAAGCGTTAACCCATCCGAAGGCAGCCATGCATCTACAGCAATCACTCGGGCAGCTCCGCAAGTTTCGCTATCACGGCATCTACAAGTCGTCCAAATGATTCTGGCATGTTCGTCAGCAATTCCTCGTTGCTCAGTTTAGCAAGAGCATCTATATGCGCAGCGGGCTTACTACCCAGTTTAAAAAGCTTGTGATACGAAGAGAAAAGATTGAACTCATCTCCGCTGTATTGGTATGAGCCATGATGGCTCTTTCCCAAAACTGCTTTAATTGTTGACTCATCTGAAACCTCCTGCTGAACACCGTAAGCATCAGGGAAAGCAAGGAGCATTGAAAAATCTAAATCCATTGGAAATGAGAAAAAAACACCACGCGTTTCCAGCTCTTCAAATACACTCTTAGTGCCGTTTTCAAAGAAATGATGTGTACGAACAGGAACTTTGTCATCATTCCAATCTGATAAAGAAAAAGAAGTTGGCAGGACCTTTTCAGATTGATATAAACCAAGTTGGTTATTTACATACTTTATTCTTCCCCAGCCCGCTTGATATCTGCCCACATCTAAATCTAGAAGAGTCAAAAATGGGATTTGCAGTGCTGATAAAAGGCGCCAAAAATGGTTGACATGCCTACCTCCAAGTGGAGCAATCGTAACTGCTGATTCATCAACTGGCGCACCTTTTGCTTGGAAAAGGCGTGGTAGTACTATTTCTTCACTATCCCCCTCACCCAATACAACCAAACGCGAGAAGTAAATCTCAGGGAATGCTTGTACGGCCTCACGTACAAATTTGTGCGCTTCATCTGTTTTGGCGGGTAATTGGATTTTCGTAATTCTTGATTGCCGGATTTCGGTAAGTCGAAGATATCGAATATTTTTCGGATCGACACGTCGTAACATTGACGGAGCATGCGTAGCGATTAGAGCCTGAGCATCCTTGTTGCTCGTCATTGAGTTAAGAGCGCTAACTATCCTCCCCAAATAGTGAGGCGAGAGGCTATTCTCTGGTTCCTCAAGGGCAATTAGAGTAAAAACCGGCGGGCGCAACTTTTCTGGGTCAAAAGAATCGTCCTCACCAGCAAGGACAGCACGCGCAATAGCTTGAGATGATAAAACCAACGATAGATAAAGCATCGACTTCTGACCGTCGCTGAGTCGGGAAAAATCGACAATTTTTTCATCATGCCCTGGCGAGAAAGATACGGACAAATGACGAAGCAACGCCTCGATCTCAGATGCCACAAAAGTAATCTTTGGATCTGTAAAGTAGCTGCCTTTATGAAGGGTGCTCCATGTTTTTCTCAGGTGGGTACTAAAAGCATTGACCGATGGATTAGCAGCCAGACTCTCACTAATCTGGTCGGTGAACCCTTTGACCTCTTCTCGTTCATTTTCCCAATTCACTGCCCGTAGCAAGCGGCCCAGAAGCGCGTTGGTTCCGTATGCAATGTGGTCAGTCGGATCTCTTCTTGCTGGCAGATAGTGGACTTGTATGTGATTTCGATCAGATCTGGGAACTGTTTCAGGATTTAGAGGTGAGCCGTCCGGGCCAACTTCAAGCACATACACGAAAGCTTCATCAATATCCCCATCCAGGCCCATAGTGGCACTTAGGCGATACCGTACCCTAGGAATTCCGTCAGGGGCATCAAGGCGCATGTGACTGAAATGGGGAGCAACGGTTGAGTTATCTTCTTCACCCTCCAACTCGGGGAACTCGAAGTCAGCCTCAATCCATAACTCCCTTTCTTCGGGCGCTTCCTGTTCAGTGTGCGGAACATGGAAGTCTGAGCGCTGAATACGGCGTAATGATGGATCAAATGCAAACAGTCGGCATAAAGCTTGGAGTGCAGCAGTCTTTCCTGAACCATTGGGGCCAATCAGATAAGTAATTTCTTCCAGTGTAAGTTCTGTTGGTTCAGCACCGAAGCTTTGAAAATTTGAAAGTCGAATCGACTGTAGTTTCATCTCCAACTCCACCTATTCTCAACTTTCGCTTTGGGTATTTAGTGAACTTAGTAATACCAGCGCATAACGTTGCGCACAGAGGCGCGAGCTTGCGAGCGTCCTGCCGCCGCTTGCGGCGGCGAACTGCTGCGCCTGGTTAGGTTTCTTTAAGTAGAGCCAGACGTCGCGGGTCCTCAGTTTCATCATGTTCATCATCTTCAAGGGGTTCGGTGTTGAACTCTGGAAGAGTTAGCTCAAGTCTTTCTTTTACAGACTCAGCGTTGTGATAATCCAGTCTTTGTACAAACTGGTCCAATATCTTCTCCCTGAGTTCTTTGTGAATAACTCCATCGACTTCGAGAGGACCAATTTTCACCCCGAAAAGAGCGCCAAACAATAATGACCCTAGAATGATCTTTCGTCCGGTATCGTCATCGACTCCAAGATAACTCCAGACTGACCCCGGAGACATAAACTCAGCAGTAGTCGCCAGCTTAAAGCCATCTTCTCTTAGAATCTGGTCGAACAATCTTTCAAAGCGAATCTGTTCAGGGGTTTCGGTAACCTCAAGTGACCTAGTTAAGACCTCTAGATCAGTGAGTATTGAAAACAACTGGGAAACGCTATAGTTACTTATTGCGTCACTCTGATTTATTCTAGTGGAAAAAAATATTTTCCCTTCAGAGGTAAATATTGGGTACAGCATGTGATAAAGCGTTGCCCAGTATGGATCAATATTAAATACTGTTTGCCGAGCTGATATACTCCTCTTCATTGCGGTTGGCAGATGCTTTCTTCTTATTTTAGGCCCCCACTTTACTGGACGCCGCAGAGAGAATGGCATCTCAGTAAAATCACCAGTTTCTTGATCTCGGATAACTCTGACTGGATTGTTGTCAATCCGAGGATGGCCGACAATTCGTCCAACCATTAAATAGCCCGAATCAACGCTTACTACGAGATCGCCAACCGCCATCTCGGCGATGAATACTCTTATTTGTCCGTACCTTCTGTGGGTTCTTGCTTTCCAGCCTTCTTCACGCTTTCTTCTTTCTAAAGCTCCAATTTGGGATAGCAAAGGGCTCATCAAGGGGAAGTATGGCTGAGGATGCGTATGCGGAGGGGATAGCTTATCCAAGTGACCAATCGCTACCGTACCCGCCTGCCGGAAATGATCGATGTAATCTCCACCTTGGGCTCTAACAACCCAATATCGCTGGTTATTCGGCCGTTCAAAAACTTCGATCATTCAGAAACCCCTTGCGAAACCTAACGTGCGCATAAAGCGCGCGAGGAACGAGCGTCGGCTTTAATGCGATTGTTATACACCAGCGCTCTCAGCCTCGTGGAGAGTTTCCTCAATACTGCTTGGTGAGCTCTCGCTGTTTATTGCTTGTTGTGCTCTACTGAGGTCATAGTTCGGAGCCTCTCGCACGCCAACCCGACGACGATTATCGTCGATCTTCCAAAACTCCACATGTTCAACATTCCTGATCCGGGGCTCCATGAATAGGGAGAAGTCCAAGGTATAAGCCTCAAATCTACCTTTTCTTCCAGAGGCCGCAGAAGTATCCGGTTCGATAATGTGAATCAATTTGAAATCCATTAACTGCTGTATGAGTTCATGTACAATCGGAAATTCTTGCGCTTGCTCTTGTGAAACAAGAAAAGCTGTTTTTCGCTTCTCCTTTAGGCAAAAGGAAATAATATCTCTGTACAGTTTTTCCAAGGGAGAGGCATCTACAACACCCTCCTCTTTGAGGTTGTTTAATTTAGTTCGATAGGAAAGTCTACTCGCGCCTTTCCAAATATATCTTGGGGTGATCCATTGTTCTCTTCCGTCTGATATAGAAGAATAAATAGCTTCAACAAAAATATTTAGGAAGTCTCTAGGCACACCTCCTGAGGCCAGAACCAAAGCATGAAAGGCTTCTGGGTTAAAAAGCTTTCCCTTTGGGTTATCTAATCCTGCCTTAAAGGCGACAGATTCCAGCATTTGGGACAGATACTCGCTAGTAGAAACCACGTCTTCCAATGTTCTATCCAGGCTTATCTCTTCTACATCTTGATGGAGCTCAACCCCTATTGTATTTTCCTCGTTGCGTATTATTGTCGTTCTGTGCCGGACCGTTCCTATCTTCAAGTAGAAATTAGTTCCGCGAACTAAGCGATGCAGATAATCTATTACATCCGGCTGCCGGCTTCTGGGTATCAGATAAAAATCATCGAGCAAAATAAAGGCAGAATCATATCTGGATTTATCGAGGGAAGTTGATAATGCCTCTTTGTAGTCACTTAAATACCGCTCTAGATAATCTAATTTCTGTTCTTTAAATTCACTTTGCCTCTCATGCTTCTTCGATTTTTTGAGGCCTGAATTTGCCCCTCCCTTTGAGAGCCCCGCATATTTTTCTGATACATCACCGTCAGTCTGACGTACGATGGCTTCTTCGGCCGATGACAAAAGCTTTCGTAAATCAGTTATATTTTTTTGGATACTATTTGGACACCTTAACCAACGCCTCCAGTGCTGCTTTGCTTCTGGCATGTTTTCAAAAATACGAAGCAGTAACCGGACGAGAAGGTCTGGATAGGTAAGCCTCTTAAACTCATCGCCTTCAATATAAATTGGCAAAACCCCATTATTAGCATCAGTGTCATTCAAAAAGTGAACAAAAAGACAAGACTTCCCTGATCCACGGCGACCAAATACTAGTTGATGCTGGCAGGAACTAAATCTTGCTAAATGGCCAGAAACATCGACATAATCTGGATTATGATTGGGCCTAATACGAAATGAATCTTTTATTAAGTTTGCTAATTGTTTTACTTCTGGATCAGATAACACTGATATCTCCTTGTGAATAACGCCCGCGTTACGGGCTGGTTTGTAGCGGCAGCGGAGAACCAGTCCCTGTACACGCGATTGTTAAAGGTTATCAGCACGGAACCTGACAAAGTGCATTTCGAGGCCGCTGCAGCGGCTCTTCAATCGTAGCTGATCGCATATCAAACGCGCATAACCTTGTTCCAATCTATACTATGGCCTGCCGCTTCGAGTTCGCGCGCAAGTGCTTGCTTCCAGCCACCGTTGCTGTCCATCGTCTCCCAGACGACACCCGCGAAATCACTTGGAATTTCCAAGGTGCCGCGCTTTAGGGCGCATACTTTGTCTCGGCCCAACCGGCCTATGAAGTAGCCCAGCTCCAACAATACATTTTGCCGAGCCCGTGGCTCGGGATTTCCTCCCTTTGCACAGCCCTCATCATCCGGTGTGAGAAGGACTACCGCAAATCCAACATCGCTGTTTGCAACAACCTTTTCGATAATGGTTCGTCCTTGATTGGCCTGTTCATGGAGAATGATGGCCTCCAAACCAATGCGTTCCAGAAAGCGAGCCACCGTTTCGCGCGCACCATCGTCATGGCCATGAACAATAAATACCTTGCGTGAAAATGCTGGCCTTAACACAGTTTCAGTACTCCCCTTTGATTGGACATAGTGCTTGTAATCACGAACAAAGGGAATGATGAGTTGCCCAGTAAGCGAATGGATGCCGGCTATGATTTTCTTCCCGGAATAGAAAAAATGATGACCGAAGTTGGTAGCGTAACTAGGGTTGTTGGCCAGTTTCTCGATCAAAAGCAACGTTAACCCCATAGTCTTTTTGGGGTCATCTGGCCAGGCAAGCTGGGCACTGCCAACCATGCTACCGCCAGTTTTTTCACTTTCCGCAATGAAAGCATCGAGATCAACGTCTTTTGTCAGCTCTTCGTTGTAAGGTTCAAGGTCGGGATGTCGCAACAATTGGGCCAGCTTCTTCAATGGACGTTCGTACGTCTGTAGCTGCGAGTTCTGTAAGTCTAGAACAGCGTTGTTGATTTCTCCGAAAATATCTTGAGCCATCATTCATCCTCGTTAGACTGCAATCGAGCCTCAGCGGCTTTCTGGAGAATGCTTTCTCTATAGCTTTCTTTCATTTGATCGGCGAGCGACCCAACAATAGAGTTGTTAGCGTACGGCTCAATACGGCTATCAATTATTCGAATAACTGACTGAATGGCAGCTTCAATACTGGCAGGATCGTTAGGATCAAAGTTAACGACGCCCAACTCGCCATCTAATTCATTCAACGCTTGCTGTGCTTGTTTTAGTTCTTTCTGTAGCTTGTCGAGTCCAGATATTCCAACCATGCCCCCTCCTTATTAATGACCTACCAGCGACACTTTGTTCCTCAACCAAGTAAACCAAGGCCACAATGCCTCTCCGCT
>NZ_JBANFI010000014.1:0-5735 GCF_045055655.1 Marinospirillum alkalitolerans
AGCTCTTCGATTAATATATCACTGAGTCAAAGAACACGATAATCATAGACGCCGACTGAAAAGCGGAAGTGAGCTATAGCGAATCCTTTAGGGCAGCTCGACAAGCTCAACGCGACGATTAAGCTGTCGACCCGCATCATCCCGATTACTGGCCACAGGCGCCATCATGCCAGCACCGGCGGCCTGAAGGCGCGATGCTTGGATCCCATGACGTGTTTCGAGGTAGGTCTTAACAGCTTCGGCGCGACCAGAAGAAAGATGGAGGTTGTAATCAAAGCTGCCCTGGCTGTCAGTATGCCCCACAACCAGGAGGCGCAGATCCGGTTGCTGCTGCAAGAGTATCGCGATCTCGTTCAACGTTGCGGCTGATTCTGGCAAGATTTCGGTGCTGTCAAATGCAAAATGCAGCTGCTGTAGGGCAACGTGCCCTTGTGTGGTCAGGCTATGGCTCAATGCATTCGCTGGAAGCGGGTGGTGTTCCATTGCATCGTTCATGGTGGTTGATGTCACCACATCGAGCACAATGATGGGTAAATTTGTGAGATTGGGCACCATGATCGCAACGCTGGCGAGGATGCTGCCATCCTGTGAGCGAGCTAACAGGTAGCTGGCATCAGACTCTGATCGTCGGTTTGGCAGTCGAAGATGCGGACCTGAGGGCAGGGTATCGTATCGCCCCACGAAATTGATGCCTTTATTATTATCGAGTTCATCATTCTGACCGCGCCCTTGAAAGAGGATTTCAAAACCGGCGCGCTCAAGTGACTGCTGGTAGCTTCTGTAAATACGCAAAGTGGACGTAGGTTCTGTGAATCGGTACAGAATGCGGAGATGCTCACCTTCTGCCGTAATGGATTCTTCGTAGCCTCGATTTCTGACATGAATGCCGGCCGGAAATCTGTACTCGGCATACTCATCGACTCTTTGCCAAGCGATATAAGCACCAGCAATGCGTTCTATCAGTGGATGATCACCCGATCCCTCGACATCTTCTTGGCTCAGCGCGGGGCCAGCCAGAGCCATCAATAAAAAGATGGTCAGTATTTTAATCAGATTCACAAGACTCACTCCTTGCTCTTAGTTGACTGGATTTTTATTAGTGTGATCGCATTTAATAGGCATCTTCCCCTGACTGATGCCATCGCAAACGAACCTTATTGTTATCCAAAACCAGATCCATCCCAATCACTTTCTTTTAGATGAACGTGAACTCGTTATCAAAAACATCAAGAAGATCTCAATCAAATGGGTTCTACCCCGTTTCCACCGACGCCTCTAAAAGAGGCATGATGCAGCTTTATGAATCAGTAGCACTCCTGCGTTGTTCCGCGGGAAACCGTTGCCACTTTTTTAGAAGGTCGACCTCCAACTTCAAGCGCTCGTTTTCCTTCCTGAGCTGCTTCAACTCGGTATTGTCAGTGTCGGGTATGACCGGCTTGGCTGGTTTGCGTGTTTTTTTCAATGACTTAGCCCTAGGTGGTGAGCGCAGTGGAAACAGCCCCTCACGGTATTCCTTTCGCCAACGCGACAGCATGAAGGGATGAATATCCAGACGCTACGCCACTTCCTGCACCAGCACATCAGGTTCAAGGCTCATTTCAACGGCTTTGCGCTTGAGCTCAAAGCTGTACTGACGTGTTTTTTTGGGGTTGTTGTATTTTGGCATTGTAGCACCTCCAGTGGTGACTGAAGGTGTCCACTAAAACGGGGCAAGTACAAGAGGTTGAGGTTACAGATGCCATGATTAAGTACGCACTTGAAACTGCATTAGAACGAATTACTTGTAAAGAGCCGTAAATTTTGAAAGTGCATCTATATCAAATTTGGCCTCTTCCTCGGATATTGGCTCGATTACATACCAGCCTTTGTGGATACCGTAAGCCGAAGTTTCTTCCTCTTCGCCCACAACGGTTACATAAACGTACTGCCCAGTTGGCAGCCGGTAAACGTATTCGTGAATATTTGTTGCAAGCCGACGCTTTTCGGCAAGCGCAGTTAAATGTGAGAACTGGTAATTTACGCCTTCAAACTCGAAGACCATTGGCTCAAATTCTTGGAGGTGGAAATGCTTTCTCATGTATTACTCCGTGTTTGATTAAATTCATAACGCCAAGCTCACGCGAACGAAAGCGACGGCCGGTTTTGTGTAAAATTGAGCGCAGCGAAACACAAAACCGGACTAGCGTTCGTGTCGCGTGCAGCGCCTTGTTATTGCAAGAAACAACAAAAAGAAAGCTAAAAGCTGGCAACTTGCCGAAAATGGCCAACTTAGGTTAAAGCCGCATCACTCGATTCTGGCACACTCTTTCTGAGTGGAGCCAACAGAATACGCCAAACTCAAACCTGAAAAAACGTGCAGATTGGGCGGTCTGGCAAACCTGCCAAGTACAACGACGAAGCAACTCGAACAACGCCACCACTTGCCGCAACTCGAAACTTTCAACTCATGCAAACCAATGAGAGCAGCCCGATAACGAAGGCGCGGCACACTATTCAAAGCCCAAACCTGACGAAATCCTGCTAGAACAGCGCCCCGATCTGCTGCGGCGACCTGCCTACTATCCTGAAACAACCGGCCCCAACCGACGCAACCAAGCCAATGCAATAACGCCAAGCTCACGCGAACGAGAGCGACGGCCGGTTTTGTGTAAAATTGAGCGCAGCGAAAACACAAAAACGGGCTAGCGTTAGTTTCGCGTGCAGCGCCTTGTTATTGCAAGAAACAACTAAAAAGAAAGCTAAAAGCTGAGATCTTGCAGCAAATGAAAAGCCAGGGTTAAAGCCGCATCACTCGATCCGGGCACACTATTTCTGAGTGGGGCCAACAGAATGCGCCGAACTCAAACCTGAAAAAACGGCCAGATTGGGCGGTCTGGCAAACCTGCCACATACAGCAACGAAGTAACTCGAACAAAGCCACCGCTTGCCGCATTTGAAGACTGAGCCTTCATTTTAAAACTAGCGAGAGCAGCCCAACAACGAAGGCGCGGCACACTATTCAAAGCCCAGACCTGACGAAACCCTGCTAAAACAGCACCCCGATCTGCTGCGGCGACCTGCCTGCTATCCCGAAACAACCTGCCCCAACCGACGCAACCAAGCCAATGCAATAACGCCCGGCTAAGGGGTTGACAACGCACCACCGAACTTAAAAAACACACTGTAAACACTGAACTGCAATTTTGCACTAAAGTCACCACGCGTTGGCAATCCCTTTTGAGCCGTTTGTTATATTGAATTCCTATAGTGTTCAGTTATTGACCAGTACGGTTCACTTAGACCTCTTTTCGCCCAGTAATTATCACTAGTTAGATCTAATATGGTTCTTGCTACACCAGCCATAGACCAGCCACTATCTTCATCATCATAATCATCGAAGAGGTAGTGCCGCATTTCTTCCTGCTCCATTTCTTCTAAAATAGGCATACACTTCTTAATACGCTTTTCAAAATCAGCAATACTTCCTGAGTATTCTCTAACTTCTACCAAAACTGATGAAATATCGTCGTCACTTATACTCCGATTCGGGAAATACTTTCTCATTAATACTAAGAAGCTATCAGCATTTAGACTTGAGTTCTCATCAAGCATGACATGATTTTGATAATCTACTTTCATGTTTTTGATGTCATCAAATTGCTCATCGGCGAGTTCAATAAGTGCACTTAATCGATTAAGTTTTATTTTAAACTCTTTCGGGACATCATCATGTTTTTTGTAAAGCAGCTTATGACTAATTGCTGCCCATGCGTGCATCAAAATGGTTCTAACTTGAATTTCAATTTTTAGATCGTTCAAACCACGATAATTTGGGGCTTGTAACCATTCAGGTTTTAGTTTGACGACGTAATGATTTGAAGCGTAACCAAATTGGTCATCATCTAGCTCCTGAGATTTATTCGAATATAAAACCACATTAAATTGCTCTTTTATTATTTTATCTATAGCTTCAAGATCTTCGTTGTAATAACAAATAACTCTAACACCTGCGATGTCATCCATCTCATCTAGTGGTGCTTCATAAGACTTCCGAACCACTTTTTCTAGAAATGATTTTTCTTCTTTTACTCGTTTTTCAACATCGAAAGATGAAATCTGGTTCTCAGCTAGAAATTGAACCAAGGCTTGTTCAACGTTAATCGCAAGCCTCTGATATTTTGGCTTTATTTCTCTATAATTCCGTTCTAGTTCTGACAATGTACCAACTCCAAATTTTCAATATAACGCCAGTGGTAATGGGCGCTAACGGAGCGCAGCGTAGTTGGCGTCCCGTTGACCACCTTGTTAAGCGTCGCCTTCAGGCTGATCTCCTTGAGCCTGAAGATCCTCGACTGCTTTTAGAATTTGATTTGCTTGGCGAACATTTTCATCATTCGCGTGAGAGCCCTCGATGATTCTGCGAAGCTCCAAGAGAAGATTGTTTTCAAGCTCATCAATAAACAAGTGAAACATCTCATGACCAAACCTATCTATATTTTCTGCTTGATGAGGTAAGGCCGCCTTAATAATTTTTGTTATGTTTTCATGATCAATGAGCTTGGCGGCATCGCGAAAACCCTGTTGAAGAATTAGCATTTTCGCGACGTAATGCCCAAGAATTGTTTGGTAGGCGTAAAAGTATGCCCAGGCGATAGGCGTTACGAATGGCCTCGACTTGTTTGCCTCCACAGTCAAAAGGCAACTTTTGTCAAATTGGGCTCCCATCGTCTCAAAAAGTTGCTGCAATTGTGGATTTTCTGCTGCAGCTTTGGCCGTATTTTCAAACTTAAAAAGCGCCATCTGCGTCGCGATACCTTTTGCAGGTGCCATTTGAATAACGCCACCCCACAATTGTTCAACAGCAGAAACCTGACGTTGATAAAGAACCGACTGCCGATTTACGATTCCTGATAAGGCTCCACTCCTTAACGCTTCGATTTGCTTCTGCTTACTACCAAGTTCGTCTCTCAATTTTTCGATTTTGACGTCATATTCATGCCTAACAGAGTTAGTCAACCTTGTAATAATGAGATTCCGTGACAACCAAATCACAACTCCAATCAAGAGCCCGAAGACCGTTGTTGTTGTCAGTGCTGGTATCCAGGACATATGTATTTCTCTAAGGTTGAACGAACGCTTAACGCTCGCAACACCGGACAATTTGCAGCGAAGCGAAAAATTGTTCCGTGTGCTTGCGTTTGTTAAATCATTTGCGTACAGTTTCCTGTACAGAATGAAACGAGGTATAAAAAATGGATGCTATCAGTTACACCAGTGCTCGCAGCAACTTAGCACAAATGATGCAACAAGTATGCGATGACCATAGCCCTGTCATCATCACACGCAGCAAAGCACCTTCTGTCGTTATGCTGTCACTTGAAGACTACGAAGCACTGCAAGAAACAGCCTATCTGCTCCGCGCTCCGAAAAACGCTCGCCGCCTACTTGCCTCTATTGCAGAGCTTGAAAACGGAAAAGGCGAAGAAAGAGAGCTGGCTGAATGAAACTTATCTTCTCAGAAAATGCTTGGGAAGATTACCTTTACTGGCAAAAAACAGATAAAAGAACGCTCACCAGAATCAACAATCTCATTAAGGACACAAAACGTAATCCATTCGAAGGCATCGGAAAACCAGAACCCCTCAAGCATAATTTAACAGGCTACTGGTCAAGAAGGATCAATGAAGAAGACCGCATGGTCTACAAAGCAATCGACGACACCCTCTTGATCGCTCAGCTGCGCTACCATTACTGAT
>NZ_JBANFI010000015.1:0-4316 GCF_045055655.1 Marinospirillum alkalitolerans
CGCACTCACCGGCGGCAAAGTAGCGCAGCGGATTTGACGTCCGAGTGCAGTGCTTTGTTAGCTGGTATGCCTCTCCCCATCCCGCCCCTTAAGCGACTCATCGATAAAAATGCTACTTATAGTCGGTCGACCCAAAGTCATCACTCGCGTGAAAATAGCACACTTTCATAAATGGTTGCAATTTAGATGAAACATGATGGTTTGAGAAAACCAAGTGAAGATTTGACGCGGATACTTGCGGAAAATGTTCGTGGCTTTCGACACGCCAAAAGGCTTTCTCAAGAGGAGCTAGCTGACCTCTGCGGGCTACACCGTACATATATTGGCTCCGTGGAAAGGGGCGAGAGGAACGCAACCTTAAGCACATTAGAGACGTTGGCCGGAGCCCTTGACGTCAGCGTCATAGAGCTATTAAGCAAGCGAGATTTAAACGATGAAGTATGATTCTCATGAGCCGAATCAGTACGTTACCATGATAAGAGATAGCGGCTTATCTATCTATGACGCTATTGAAATAGGTGATCCTGATCTTTGGATTCCGACACTAGAGCTGGAGCAACTACTCAACGCCGCGATGAAGGGGCTTTCCCTCAAAGGCCTTCCGCTCCGCACCCGCTCAAAGGTCGTAAAAGAACATGTTTGCCGAGCCCTTGGGTATCCGGTTCCCTCTAGTTTTAAGAAAACACAGCCGAGATTCCAAGGACAGTTCTTTGACACGTATGTGCAGAAATCAAATAACCTTCAGGTCTGGAATGAAGAGCTTGCACCTTCTCGTCGCTATGTAATCATTCGTGTAAATGAGGAAGATACTATCGCGAAAGTAAAAGTGGTGACTGGTGATACTCTGGCCATGCTGGATACCACTGGAACTTTGACACAAAAATACCAGGCGCGGCTAAACCCCGGCGACGCCAAGTTAGAACTTATAAGCAAGGATGACACAGAGCTTCTTCGCCCCTTTGTACATTCCTCTGTGGATCTCACCGCTGTGGCAAGCCCAGTCAACCAGCCCCAAGCTGGTCAGCTTCTGCCTATAGGCGAACTTTTTTCTCGACTTCAATCACTCGTTGGAAAAAGCTTTTCTGATAGCGGCTATGACCAGGAACGCAATAGAGGAGCCGCGCTTCACCGGCTTGTTTGCCAAAGCTTGGGGTACGCAGACTATCGAGATGACGGGCAGTTCCCCGACGTGCGACATCAACTTCTAGAGGTGAAGTTGCAAACCTCACCAACTATTGATCTTGGTCTAGTCTGCCCCAATAGCATTGCAGCTTTGGATGTACCGATGATCGAGAGAAAGCAAATCCGACACTGCGATGTACGTTACGCCCTATTTTACGCAGTTACGGACGGGAAAGAGGTCACTTTAACGAACTTATTCCTGACTACTGGAGAAAAGTTCTTCACCCGATTCCCGCAATTCCAAGGAAAAGTACTGAACAAAAAACTCCAGATACCCCTTCCTGCTGGATTTTTCGACGATTAGGAATGCCGTGATTCCTCGAAAAACTAGGAAAACGATTTATATCAATCTGCCTTAGCGCTTGTAAGGGCGTCCCAGACCAGGGCGTCCAATTTTTCTTCGAGCTGCTCAGCCTCTGGTGAAGAGCTGCATTCGTATACCTGTTTTGCCATAGCTATGATTTTCTGTCCGAGATAACTGTATGGATCCGGGAGAGGAAACTTTTCAACATATTGAGTTATGAAACGACGGCGACCCGCATAGAGCTTATTGTTAAAGCGAAGATCATAATATTTTTCAATAAATGTAGAGTTACCAACAGCGCAAGCAAGCCATAAAAGATCTGACTGATCTGTGTTTTCACATATAAGCCAGTAGCAATCGCCATTAACAACAGAGCCAGCCAAATCAATCCAGAAGGTAGGCTGCTCGGAAATATCCCGGAAGACAAGTTTGGGTTGATCCCAGGCATCAGGATCTTGCGGAACCCATATTTCGTACCATTCCCTACCCGCTTCAATGACATATCGGCGTCCCTCTAGGGTTGCCTTATTTTCCTCAAGATAGGCTTTACTTCGTGGGTAGTTTTCTAAGTTCACGGCGCGCCGACGTCCATGCACGACTTCATGTGGATAAAGAATTTGCGCTTTCTGATCAGATACGAGTGGCCTGAAGCGATGCGCGATATGATGCGTCGCGAGCGGTTTAAGTAGCTCTGGGCAATCCTCTGGAGTCATGGTGTCCCAGTCTTTACGGATGAAAACCTTATCTGCACAGGTTTTGACTCCAACACGAATCTTACCAACATCGCGGAACGTGCCCCAAGTATGGGAATGCACTTTTGCTAACCATGCATCAACAGCTTCTGTAGCAATACGCCAAACCCCATCCGAAGTATCATTGGTATGGAGTTTTCCATGTTGAACTTGGAAGCGCCGCCCATCATCTATTTTAATTATACCTTCTTTAGAGAGAGCCTCGATTGGATCTGAGGCTTCATAGTTAGCCTGATTGGTGGTTTCGTATATTGTGGAAAAGGCAGACGCAGTCTGGCTATGGCCGTTTTTACCTTCTACGAGCAAAACTGCAGGCAGAACAGCCGCTCCAAAGAGCTTGGTATCCCCCAAGTCCCAAGCATGCCGCATGTTAAAGCGCTCGAGAATGGCTTGACGAATAGAAGCGCCAGATTTTGTAGTCATGAAGCGGTTAGAGACAATAATTCCAGCGATGCCTTTTGGCTTTAGAACCCGTGACATGCCAAGAATGAAGGCATAGTACAAATCTACACGGCCAGAGAGACCGAATTGTTTTGCTAGAAAATTCGCCTGCTTTGCACCCATAATTTGGGTGCGAACATATGGTGGATTAGCAATGATCAGATCATAGGATTCGGGAACAGACGCACCAAACAGGTCCCCATGGTCGTGAATCCCAAAGTTTTCGAGCACAAAATCAAGAAAGCTAACCGGTTCCAAATGGAATGAAACACTGGGGAACTTCTGCTTGAGCCGTCCTGCGGCGATACTCAGCGCATTGGGATCTGTCTCGAAGCCATAGACTTCGAGCTGTAACCCTCTCTGTGGCGGGAGTTGCTCTAGCAAGCTTACAAGCAGCTCTCCATGCCCTATTGCTGGGTCAAGAATTCGAAGCGTATTGTTGCCAGAAAGATTTCCGGTACTCTGCACGATCTGCCGGGCTACAAAATCTGCTAGCAGTTTCGGAGTATAGGTGGCACCAGATGACTTTTCTTCTGTGACCGAAGAGTAGCGTGACTTCGATCTGGCCAGATCAGTGACAGACATAATTTTCCCATGAGCCAAATGCTACTCATAGTATTCATTCCGCTTGCGAATTGCAATCCCTCTTTGCAAATAACTTGCGGTCTCCCGGGCAGCTCGGTTCATGCCAGCTAACGCCAAGCTCACGCGAGCGAAAGCGACGGCCGGTTTTGTGTAAAATTGAGCGCAGCGAAAACACAAAAACGGGCTAGCGGTAGTTTCGCGTGCAGCGCCTTGTTATTGCAAGAAACAACAAAAAAGAAAGCTAAAAGCTGCCAACGTGCAGCAAATGAAAAGCCAGGGTTAAAACCCAAAACCCCGACCTTGGCACACTATTTCTGAGTGGAGCTAACAGAATGCGCCAAACTCAGACCTGAAAAAGCGAGCAGATTGGGCGGTCTGTAAAGCCTGCCAAGTAGAGCAACGAAGCAACTCAAACAAAGCCACCGCTTGCCGCACTTGAAGACTGAGCCTTCATTTTAAAGCCAGCAAGAACCGCCCGATAACGAAGGCGTGGCACACTATTCAAAGCCCAAACCTGACGAAATCCTGCTAGAACAGCGCCCCGATCTGTTGCGGCGACCTGCCTACTATTCCGAAACCGCCGGCCTCAACCGACGCAACCAAGCCAATGCAATAACGCCAAGCTCACGCGAACGAGAGCGACGGCCGGTTTTGTGTAAAATTGAGCGCAGCGAAACACAAAAACGGGCTAGCGGTAGTTTCGCGTGCAGCGCCTTGTTATTGCAAGAAACAACAAAAAAGAAAGCTAAAAGCTGCCAACTTGCCGAAAATGGCCAACCTAGGTTAAAGCCCAGCAGCCCGATTTTGGCACACTATTTCTGAGTGGAGCTAACAGAATGCGCCAAACTCAAACCTGAAAAAACGAGCAGATTGGGCGGTCTGTAAAGCCTGCCAAGTACAGCAACGCAGCAACTCAAACAAAGCCACCGCTTGCTGCACCCCAAAACTTTCAACTCATGCAAACCAATACGAACAGCCCGATAACGAAGGCGCGGCACACTATTCAAAGGCCAGACCTGACGAAATCCTGCTAGAACAGCGCCTCGGTCTGT
>NZ_JBANFI010000016.1:0-2910 GCF_045055655.1 Marinospirillum alkalitolerans
TAAAAGCTGCCAACGTGCAGCAAATGAAAAGCTAAGGTTAAAGCCCAGGACTCAGAAAATGGCACACTATTTCTGAGTGGAGCCAACAGAATACGCCGAACTCAGGCCTGAAAAAACGAGCAGATTGGGCGGTCTGACAAACCTGCCAAGTGCAGCAACGAAGCAACTCAAACAAAGCCACCGCTTGCCGCACTTGAAAACTGAGCCGTCATTTTTCAACCAGTGAGAGCAGCCCAACAACAAAGGCGCGGCACACTATCCAAAGGCCAAACCTGACGAAATCCTGCTAGAACAGCGCCTCGATCTGTTGCGGCGACCTGCCTACTATCCCGAAACCACCAGACTCAACCGACGCAACCAAGCCAATGCAATAACGCCAAGCTCACGCGAACGAAAGCGACGGCCGGTTTTGTGTAAAATTGAGCGCAGCGAAAACACAAAACCGGACTAGCGTTCGTGTCGCGTGCAGCGCCTTGTTATTGCAAGAAACAGCAAAAAGAATGCTAAAAGCTGCCAACTTGCAGCAAGTGAAAAGCCAAGGTTAAAGCCCAGCAGCCCGATTTTGGCACACTATTTCTGAGTGGAGCCAACAGAATGCGCCAAACGCAAACCTGAAAAAACGAACAGATTGGGCGGTCTGGCAAATCTGCCAAGTACAGCAACGAAGCAATTCGAACAACGCCACCGCTTGCTGCGCTTGAAAAATGAGCCGTTACTTTTAAACCAATGAGAGCAGCCCGATAACGAAGACGCGGCACACTATTCAAAAGCCAAGCCTGACGAAACCCTTCTAAAACAGCGCCTCGATCTGCTGCGGCGGCCTGCCTGCTATCCCGAAACAACCCGCCTCAACCGAGGCAACCAAGCCAATGCAATAACGCCCCATTCACGGGCTTGTCCCGTGCAACGGTTTGTTAATTATCGAGAGGTGAGCAATGACTAACATAAACGAGTGTTGCGAAGGGTTTGATACTTGGGAGGATTACTGATGCTAGATAGTTATCTTCCTATGCGAAAAGCATACTCGCCAATAAAGCGGTGTTTTATATCCAGCGAGGGCGGTAGTTTATTCCGATGCATAAACACATTGGGGTATCAGATCGGCCCTGACTTTTACTCGCGCGAAGATGCTGAGAGGTACGCTCGACAACATGGGTTTGAGCCAGTAGATAATTAACGCCCGGCTCACCGAGCAAATTTTTGATGGCGGTTTTTGTGCGTGTTTTTGCACAAAAGGAGACAGCGGAAATTTGTCCGGTGCAGCCGCTTGTTAAAAGTTTTTCCTGCGAGTACTACGCTGAAACCAAGCACGACTGAAAGGCATGCATTTCGTACCAGCACTTACAGAATATTTAGAACCGGTATCGGTAATAATTACACATTCGCAAGTACAAGGCTCTCCAGACATACCCCGCTTGTGTAATTGTTCTCGGTACTCGACATCAAATTTTGCGTGGATGATTGCAGAGTTAACCCATTTAGCAGGAATCGACCGTGACCCGAGTATTTTTAAAAATTTACTTTGCCAAATATAAACCAATGGCTCAAATGATTCTGAGTATGGATATATCGTAGATCCAAGCAAGTCGATCGATATTTCTGCACCACTATTATTCTTAGACAGGTCATAAAGTTTAGCTAATTCCCAATAACCATCATAATCATTGTTTCGGCTAACAAACGAGCTAACAATGCCTTGAGCTATATTTTTCAATTCTTTACGACGAGCCATATTTTTACTTTTAACGCCACACATAAACGGCGCGAGCTTGCGAGCGTCCGGCGACCGAAGGGAGCGAATTTAATGTGTTTGTTATACGTAGCATTAGCGGGCGTACCTACGAAATGCCGTCGTAATTACTTCACCGGCCTTTACAAGATCAATACTAAATCCGAATAACCCAGGCTTAGCCTCGAAAATCTTCAGGGCGTCATTTACTTCTATTTCGTGTTGAGCACGGTGAGCCACATCAAATGGATCGACACCATCATTGGCCACTGCGTCGGTAATGGCAGCTAGCGGATTTCTGAAGCGATAAGCGCCGGGGACCCCCTCATAGACACGACTCCCCAAATTAAAAAGCAACCAAGGATGCTCTTGCGGATCAAACTCGTCGAAGTCCGTACTGATCATTAGTAGCGCTGGTGTTTTTTGAATTTCCTCCAACTGCTCAGGTGTCCAGCTCTTTTGAAGCACCCCTTGCCTCGCCTGCTCAATATCGCCTGAGAACGGTCTAACTACGGCCCCGTGATCACCAAGATTCCTGGCAAAGCGCTCTAGCTCTAGGCTGAGTTCTCGTGCGAACTGCGATTGCTCTTCGATATAGTCTTCCAGCAACAAAAAGAAGAGGCATCGAACACCATTTCTCGTTGTTCCTACGTAATTGTGCGTGATCCACATGCCTTCGATTCCTTTACGTATAACGCTAAGCTCACGCGAACGAAAGCGACGGCCGGTTTTGTGTAAAATTGAGCGCAGCGAAAACACAAAAACGGACTAGCGTTCGTGTCGCGTGCAGCGCCTTGTTATTGCAAGAAACAAAAAAAGAAAGCTAAAGGCTGAAAACTTGCCGAAAATGGCCAACTTAGGTTAAAGCCGCATCACTCGTTCCTGACACACTATCTCTAAGTGAAACCAACAGAATGCGTCGAACTCAAGCCTGAAAAAACGAGCAGATTGGGCGGTCTGGCAAACCTGCCAAGTACAGCAACGAAGCAACTCAAGCAAAGCCACCACTTGCCGCGCTTGAAAACTGAGCCTTAACTTTTAAACCAGTGAGAGCCGCCCAATAACGAAGGCGCGGCACACTATTCAAAGTCCAAACCTGACGAAATCCTGCTAGAACAACGCCTCGATCTGCTGCGGCGACCTGCCTGCTATCCCGAAACAACCAGCCTCAACCGACGCAA
>NZ_JBANFI010000017.1:0-2887 GCF_045055655.1 Marinospirillum alkalitolerans
GCCTGACGATGACCTACTTTCACATGGGGAGGCCCCACACTATCATCGGCGCTGAGAGGTTTCACTACTGAGTTCGGCATGGTATCAGGTGGTTCCCACTCGCTATTGTCATCAGGCGTAACTGGTTGGTTGCTGGCTTGTTGCGTGCCAACATCCTAAAAAGGGGCAAGAATCCAAGTTTTGTGGCTTTTGAGTGTTGATTTCTCTAGCCTGCTTGTCAAAGCGTTCAGTCTCATGTATCCGGTATTGTTCAGTGTAAAACTCTTTTGGTGTTATATGGTCAAGCCTCACGGGTCATTAGTATCGGTTAGCTCAATGCATTGCTGCACTTCCACACCCGACCTATCAACCTTGTCGTCTTCAAGGGCCCTTTAGGAGGATCAAGTCCTCAGGGAGACCTTATCTTGAAGGGGGCTTCCCGCTTAGATGCTTTCAGCGGTTATCCCGTCCGAACATAGCTACCGGGCAGTGCCATTGGCATGACAACCCGAACACCAGAGGTTCGTCCACTCCGGTCCTCTCGTACTAGGAGCAGCTCTTCTCAAGTCTCCAACGTCCACGGCAGATAGGGACCGAACTGTCTCACGACGTTCTAAACCCAGCTCGCGTACCACTTTAAATGGCGAACAGCCATACCCTTGGGACCGAATTCAGCCCCAGGATGTGATGAGCCGACATCGAGGTGCCAAACACCGCCGTCGATGTGAACTCTTGGGCGGTATCAGCCTGTTATCCCCGGAGTACCTTTTATCCGTTGAGCGATGGCCCTTCCATACAGAACCACCGGATCACTAGAACCTACTTTCGTACCTGCTCGACGTGTCTGTCTCGCAGTCAAGCACCCTTATGCTCTTGCACTCATTGGCTGATTTCCGACCAGCCTGAGGGTACCTTTGTGCTCCTCCGTTACTCTTTGGGAGGAGACCGCCCCAGTCAAACTACCCACCACACACGGTCCCTGATCCAGATAATGGATCTAGGTTAGAACCTCAAGATTGCCAGGCTGGTATTTCAAGGTTGGCTCCACGCGAACTGGCGTCCACGTTTCAAAGCCTCCCAGCTATCCTACACAAGCAATATCAAAGTCCAGTGTGAAGCTATAGTAAAGGTTCACGGGGTCTTTCCGTCTAGCCGCGGATACACCGCATCTTCACGGCGATTTCAATTTCACTGAGTCTCGGGTGGAGACAGCGCCCCCATCATTACGCCATTCGTGCAGGTCGGAACTTACCCGACAAGGAATTTCGCTACCTTAGGACCGTTATAGTTACGGCCGCCGTTTACCGGGGCTTCGATCAAGAGCTTCGCTTGCGCTAACCCCATCAATTAACCTTCCGGCACCGGGCAGGCGTCACACCCTATACGTCCACTTACGTGTTTGCAGAGTGCTGTGTTTTTAATAAACAGTTGCAGGGGCCTGGTATCTTCGACCGACTTCGGCTCAGTTAGTGTTAACGTCACCTAGTGTCGGCGTGCCTTCTCCCGAAGTTACGGCACCATTTTGCCTAGTTCCTTCACCCGAGTTCTCTCAAGCGCCTTGGTCTTCTCGACCTGACCACCTGTGTCGGTTTGGGGTACGGTCACTGCATACCTGAAGCTTAGAGACTTTTCTTGGAAGCGTGGCATCAACGAGTTCGAATCTCCGAAGATCATCTTCCTCTCGCATCTCGACGTTATGCACCCCCGGATTTGCCTAAGGGTACCGCCTACTTGCTTTCACCAGGACAACCAACGCCTGGCTCGCCTAGCCTTCTCCGTCCTCCCATCGCAGTATGCACTGGTGCAGGAATATTAACCTGCTTTCCATCGACTACGCCTTTCGGCCTCGCCTTAGGGGCCGACTCACCCTACCCTGATTAGCATGGGATAGGAAACCTTGGTCTTCCGGCGGGGATGTTTTTCACACCCCTTATCGTTACTTATGTCAGCATTCGCACTTGTGATACCTCCAGCAGACTTCTCAATCCACCTTCGACGGCTTACACAACGCTCCTCTACCGCTCCACATAGTGGAACCCGCAGCTTCGGCACCTGATTTGAGCCCCGTTACATCTTCCGCGCAGGCCGACTCGACTAGTGAGCTATTACGCTTTCTTTAAAGGATGGCTGCTTCTAAGCCAACCTCCTAGCTGTCTGTGCCTTCCCACATCGTTTCCCACTTAATCAGGATTTTGGGGCCTTAGCTGGCGGTCTGGGTTGTTTCCCTTTTCACGACGGACGTTAGCACCCGCCGTGTGTCTCCCGTGCTGACACTCACCGGTATTCGGAGTTTGCAAAGGGTTGGTAAGTCGGGATGACCCCCTAGCCTTAACAGTGCTCTACCTCCGGTGGTGATACACGAGGCGCTACCTAAATAGCTTTCGAGGAGAACCAGCTATCTCCGAGCTTGATTAGCCTTTCACTCCGACCCACAGGTCATCCGAATCTTTTTCAACAGATTACGGTTCGGTCCTCCAGTTGATGTTACTCAACCTTCAACCTGCCCATGGGTAGATCGCCCGGTTTCGGGTCTATTCCCAGCGACTGCGCGCCCTATTAAGACTCGGTTTCCCTACGGCTCCCCTATACGGTTAACCTCGCCACTGAGAATAAGTCGCTGACCCATTATACAAAAGGTACGCCGTCACAGAACAAGTCTGCTCCGACTGCTTGTACGCACACGGTTTCAGGATCTATTTCACTCCCCTAACAGGGGTTCTTTTCGCCTTTCCCTCACGGTACTGGTTCACTATCGGTCAGTCAGGAGTATTTAGCCTTGGAGGATGGTCCCCCCATATTCAGACAGGATTACACGTGTCCCGTCCTACTCGATTTCACCTGTAAAGCATTTTCGTGTACGGGGCTATCACCCACTATGGCGGCACTTTCCAGAGCCTTCCACTAACAC
>NZ_JBANFI010000018.1:0-2446 GCF_045055655.1 Marinospirillum alkalitolerans
TGCACAAAAAGAAAAGGAGTGACTACATGGCATTGCCGGAAGCCCTGCAAGGTGATAGCTGGACTAAGGAGACTGCACGAGCCGCGCTGCCGATCCTTATTTGGTGTGCAAAGAATGGAAGAACAATTACCTATGGGCAGCTCGATCAGGAGATCGTAAACCGGGGGCTTGGCCATCATGTTATGGCGGTTCAATATGGCTACCCAGCAGGCTCAATAGGGAGTGCACTGATCGAGACGGAAGAAGAATGGGGTGAGCCGATACCGCCGTTGAACGCAATCGTCGTGAACGCAAGCAGTGGCCTCCCCGGAAAAGGGGTGAACTACTACCTTGAACGATATTATGAGCCCGATGAAAGCGTTGACGATATGTCTGAAGATGAGAAACGGGCAGTCGTTGAGGAAATTCACGAAGACATCTTTGCTTATGAGCGCTGGGACGAAGTGCTGAACGAATATGGGCTTCGCCCCATTCCGGATGGCATTGCGGAGGAGGCGGTTGACGCAGATGAGATCGAGACGCCTGGCAGGGGCGGATGGTCTTCAGAGGGAGAAAGCAAACAACACAAGAAGCTGAAAACGTTTGTCGCCGCAAACCCGCAGGTAGTTGGTCTTCCGAAAAACAATAGCCAAGGCCAAACTGAATACGTGTTCGCCTCCGGCGACAAGGCGGACGTCGTCTTTGAAACTGAAAATGGGTATCTCGGCGTAGAAGTGAAGTCCATCATTTCAAATGATCCAGACCTGAATCGCGGGCTGTTCCAGGCCGTGAAGTATCAAGCACTTCTGCGCTCCGAGCAAAAAGCGGTTCTCTCTCCTCCAACCGCACGAGCCGTGCTCGTAACCGAGCGTTCACTTCCTGCGGCATTACAGAATCTCGCAGACGTTCTCGGAATTGCCGTCTATGTCGTTTCCGTAAACAGTGCATAACAACGCCATGAACCCGGACAGCCAAAAGCGCCGCTCCTTCGTCGCGTCACTTTTGACTGCCGGTTATGGCGAACGTTATTGCATTGGCTTGGTTGCGTCGGTTGAGGCAGGTTGTTTCGAGATAGTAGGCAGGTCGCCGCAGCAGATCGAGGCGCTGTTCTAGCAGGATTTCGTCAGGTTTGGCCGTTGGATAGTGTGCCGCGCCTTCGTTATCGGGCTGTTCTTATTGGTTTGCATGAGTTGAAGGTTTCGAGTTACGGCAAGCGGTGGCTTTGTTTGAGTTGCTTCGTTGCTGTACTTGGCAGGTTTGCCAGACCGCCCAATCTGGCCATTTTTTCAGGTTTGAGTTTGGCGTATTCTGTTGGTCCCACTCAGAAATAGTGTGCCAAGGTCGGGATTTTGGGCTTTAACCCTGGCTTTTCATTTGCTGCAAGTTGGCAGCTTTTAGCTTTTTTTTGTTGTTTCTTGCAATAACAAGGCGCTGCACGCGAAACTAACGCTAGCCCGTTTTTGTGTTTTCGCTGCGCTCAATTTTACACAAAACCGGCCGTCGCTCTCGTTCGCGTGAGCTTGGCGTTATTGCATTGGCTTGGTTGCCTCGTTTGAGGCAGGTTGTTTCGGGATAGCAGGCAGGCCGCCGCAACAGATCGGGGCGCTGTTCTAGCAGGGTTTCGTCAGGTTTGGCCTTTGGGATAGTGTGTCGTGCCTTCGTTATCGGGCTGCTCTTGCTGGTCTAAAAGTGAAGGCTCAGTTTTCAAGTGCGGCAAGCGGTGGCTTTGTTCGAGTTGCTTCGTTGCTGTACTTGGCAGGCTTTCCAGACCGCCCAATCTGGCCGTTTTTTCAGGTTTGAGTTTGGCGTATTCTGTTGGCCCCACTCAGAAATAGTGTGCCAGGATCGAGTGGCGCGGCTTTAAACCAAGTTTTCTATTTTCGGCAAGTTCTCAGCTTTTAGCATTCTTTTTGCTGTTTCTTGCAATAACAAGGCGCTGCACGCGACACTAACGCTAGCCCGTTTTTGTGTTTCGCTGCGCTCAATTTTACACAAAAACGGCCGTCGCTCTCGTTCGCGTGAGCTTGGCGTTATTGCACTGGCTTGGTTGCGTCGGTTGGGGCAGGTTGTTTCGGGATAGTAGGCAGGCCGCCGCAGCAGATCGAGGCGTTGTTCTAGCAGGATTTCGTCAGGTCTAGGCTTTGGATAGTGTGCCGCGCCTTCGTTATCGGGCTGCTCTCATTGGTTGAAAAACGATGGCTCAGTTTTCAAGTGCGGCAAGTGGTGGCTTTGTTCGAGTTGCTTCGTTGCTGTACTTGGCAGGTTTTCCAGACCGCCCAATCTGGCCGTTTTTTCAGGTTTGAGTTTGGCGGATTCTGTTAGCTCCACTCAGAAATAGTGTGCCAGAATCGAGTGATGCTGCTTTAACCTAAGTTAGCCATTCTCGGCAATTTGGCAGCTTTTAGCTTTCTTTTTTGCTGTTTCTTGCAATAACAAGGCGCTGCACGTGACACGAACGCTAGTCCGG
>NZ_JBANFI010000019.1:0-2046 GCF_045055655.1 Marinospirillum alkalitolerans
CTTGCTCACCGGAAAATTGCAAGCGAAGCGAGTAATTTTTCCGTGTGCAGCAACTTGTTATGTTTCTTGCCCAACAATGCCCACCACTTCATAAACCAAATTCCTATATTGACTCAGGAGCCTGTAATTGTTCTTCGTTTCACCATTTTCCCCTCCGCTCTCGAACTGCACAACCTGTCGAAGGTGAGGGTTTGATTTTTTAGTAAGAAACTGGCTTACGTTGCTAAGCAAACGCCCTGCGTGGCCAATATTCTCTCCTATACCTTTATTGAACAATTTTTGTTTGATTTCTTCTCGATCAAATTCTCTATCTTCTGAAAGCAAAATTTCGAAAAAAGCCAGAACTCTAGGTGTTAAATCAGATTTTCGACTTAATGACTCAACTAAAGCCTTTCGTAGTTCACTCTCGGTTAAATCAGACTTCTCTAATGAAAACGAACCAGATCGGGATAAGCTTTTTTCTTTATTTTTAGTTTCTTTCCGTTTGATATAGTCACGAGCCTCTGGGGCTGGAACCATGATGGTGGGATTGATAAACAATCCACATTCTGAATCTACAAAAGGCTCAAGTTTCACACATTGGATATCAATCCCATATTCCAACAACCACAATACAGCAGAAACCACATCCGAATGAAATTCCCTTGAAGCCAAAATAACCCTCTGCTTTTGATTTAAGCGCTCCGGTTCGTCATCAATAAATTTCTCTATTTTTTCCTGCGCTGTGTCTTCATCGCTTCCCGAGTATGAAGCGAATATACGGTATATCTCTTCATCCGTGAAAGCGGAACAGTAGGATGCGTACTTAATTGCTTGCCAATCTACACTTGACCCAGAATCATCTCTTTTTAGTTCGACAACCACAAGATTAGCGGACTTGTCTATCGCTAGCAGATCAAGCCTACACCTAGAAGGAAGCTCATACTCTTTCGCAATGACAAGGAGTTCTTCACCTAAGACGGAGGGAACCTTTTCGATCCATTCTTGAATATCAAACCGCTCTCGCAATCCAAGCTCAGAATATTTCGCCTCGGACAGCTTTTTTAATGTCTTGTTCTCAACATCCACCTTGTACATCAGTCAGATTATCCTTTAGAAACATAACGCCAAGCTCACGCGAACGAGAGCGACGACCGTTTTTGTGTAAAATTGAGCGCAGCGAAACACAAAAACGGACTAGCGTTCGTGTCGCGTGCAGCGCCTTGTTATTGCAAGAAACAGCAAAAAAGAAAGCTAAACACTGCCGACTTGCCGAAAATGGCCAACTTAGGTTAAAGCCGCATCACTCGATACTGGCACACTATTTCTGAGTGGAGCCAACAGAATGCGCCGAACTCAAACCTGAAAAAACGAGCAGATTGGGCGGTCTGGAAAACCTGTCAAGTACAGCAACGAAGCAACTCAAGCAAAGCCACCACTTGCCGCGCTTGAAGACTAAGCCTTCATTTGAAAACTAGCGAGAGCAACCCGATAACGAAGGCGCGGCACACTATTCAAAGGCCAAACCTGACGAAATCCTGCTAGAACAGCGCCTCGATCTGCTGCGGCGACCTGCCTACTATCCCGAAACAACCCGCCCCAACCGACGCAACCAAGCCAATGCAATAACGCCAAGCTCACGCGAACGAGAGCGACGGCCGGTTTTGTGTAAAATAGAGCGCAGCGAAAACACAAAAACGGGCTAGCGTTAGTTTCGCGTGCAGCGCCTTGTTATTGCAAGAAACAACAAAAAGAAAGCTAAAAGTTGAGAGCTTGCAGCAAGTGAAAAGCCAAGGTTAAAGCCCAGAACTCAGAAAATGGCACACTATTTCTGAGTGGAGCCAACAGAATGCGCCAAACTCAAGCCTGAAAAAACATGCAGATTGGGCGGTCTGGCAAACCTGCCAAGTAGAGCAACGCAGCAACTCGAACAACGCCACCGCTTGCCGCACTTGCAGACTGAGCCTTCATTTTAAAACTAGCGAGAGCAGCCCAACAACGAAGGCGCGGCACACTATTCAAAGCCCAAACCTGACGAAATCCTACTAGAACAGCGCCTCGATCTGC
>NZ_JBANFI010000020.1:0-1965 GCF_045055655.1 Marinospirillum alkalitolerans
CCGATCTGCTGCGGCGACCTGCCTGCTATCCCGAAATCACCCGCCTCAACCGACGCAACCAAGCCAGTGCAATAACGCCCCGTTCACGGGCTTGTCCCGTGCAACGGTTTGTTATTTGAGCGGAACAACAACGAAGACCAAGAGGCGGCAGCTATGAAAATTTACATCGCAGCAGACCAGACAGCGGTAAATCTTGAAGTGGTGACTCATATCACTGTTGCGCGGAGCGAAGGAAAACACATTGTGCGGATAAACTTTTTCGGTGGCGTTGCACGCGAACTGTTGTTTGACGGAAAGTTAGCGGCAGATAAAGAGTACGACGCACTGATTGCGGCTATGAAAGGCGAAGACAAATAACGCAAAGCTCACGCGAACGAAAGCGACGGCCGGTTTTGTGTAAAATTGAGCGCAGCGAAAACACAAAAACGGACTAGCATTCGTGTCGCGTGCAGCGCCTTGTTATTGCAAGAAACAACAAAAAGAATGCTAAAAGCTGCCAACTTGCCGAAAATGGCTAACTTAGGTTAAAGCCGCATCACTCGATCCTGGCACACTACCTCTGAGTGGAGCCAACAGAATGCGCCAAACTCAAGCCTGAAAAAACGAGCAGATTGGGCGGTCTGGCAAACCTGCCAAGTACAACAACGAAGCAACTCGAACAACGCCACCACTTGCCGCATTTGAAGACTGAGCCTTCATTTTAAAACTAGCGAGAGCAGCCCGATAACGAAGGCGCGGCACACTATTTAACGGCCAAACCTGACGAAATCCTGCTAGAACAGCGCCTCGATCTGCTGCGGCGACCTGCCTGCTATCCCGAAACCACCCGCCTCAACCGACGCAACCAAGCCAATGCAATAACGCCGCCATAAACGGCGCGAGGAACGAGCGTCCGGCGACCGCAGGGAGCGAATTTAATGGCCTTGTTATGCACTGACAGCATCTATTCTGACTTTAGTTTTGGTGTAGTTTATTGGCGGATACTCACCGTGGTTTTGAAAGTACCACCACAAAAACTGCCCTTCAGCACCAAGCAGAGTGTCGCCAAACTTGCGGTAATCACAAAAGGCGATTTCTATTGCCCCGTAATTTTTTATTACCATGTCAAATTTCAACGAGTTGGCTTTCGATGTGGCATGCAGGTTTGCATGGCGGAAATATCTGGTTTTGAAGCTGGTTTTTGTTTGGCCTATGTAAAGGATGCAACTCTCTCCATTGAGGCGAGGCACTGGCTTTGAGGACAAGAAAAAATAGACTATGTTTTTTGCCTGAGCAGCCGCTTCCGAGCCATAAACATTTTCAAAAGCGGACTTTGAAAGCTCATTGATTTGACCCGGTAGGCGCTCAAATTTGGTGACCAAAGATGGCAAGTCATGCTTTGTAATCAAACCTGCTGCTCCGTACCCAGATGATCTGATAAATGGGTAGACCCATCAGGCAACCACTCAATGCTCAAATCACCATCACCAAAACGAACTATCCCTTCTTTTTTGGGCAACTCATTGCATTGGCCTCGGTGTGCAATAAAATCATCGAGAAGCTCAATCAGATGCAGCTTAAAACCAGACTCCGTAACCTGATCGAAAATATCTTCTTCAAGTGTCCAAGAAGTACCACTCAAGCGGTCTTCATCATCTTCCGCACGGAAAACCACCTCTCCCGTAACTTTTACAATGTCTGAATGTTGTTCAGCCAACGAGGCAAGACGTGCAGCTTCAAAATTTTGATCGAAATTTGACATATCTTTTCCTTTTTTCTCATTGCTCTTTCAGCTTACGCGACCTGAGCGACAGATTGCGTCGCAGAGGTGCATAACGCCAAGCTCACGCGAACGAGAGCGACGGCCGGTTTTGTGTAAAATTGAGCGCAGCGAAAACACAAAAACGGACTAGCATTCGTGTCGCGTGCAGCGCCTTGTTATTGCAAGAAACAACAAAAAGAAAGCTAGAAGCTGTGAGCTTGCAG
>NZ_JBANFI010000021.1:0-1962 GCF_045055655.1 Marinospirillum alkalitolerans
GGCGGCCGAGTAGTGACCGTTTTAGTTTTTAACTCAAGGAACTTTAATGAATCGAGCAAAGGCAACTTTTCTGGAGCTGGTCTTTCCGCCAATATCTAATCAAGAGGCTCACCACTTCAAAAATGAGCCTGCTGCCGAGCATATGAGAGCAAGCGATTTTTATATGATTGGTGGGAAGCCAAAATCGAAATTCAGTAATATCGTCTTTAACGACGATGATATGACGATTTCGTTTGATATTTATATTGCCGATGAAAATAGAAGTCATGGGGTTATAGACATCGGCGAGCTTAAGTCCGTGGCTCATTTTCAGGGCGAGCAGTTTGGTCTCTCGCTTACCGAAAATGCTATAGAGATAGTGTATGAAAAAGGGGGCGAAAACTACATTCTTGATAGATTTACGCCTGAAAACATTCTTTGGTATAGATCTAGAAATATGCAAGGCGTTTCTGGGATTGACAACTTCGAAGAACTTTTCAGATACGACCTTCTATATGTAGGCATAGCTAAAGTAGGTGATAGCTATGATCGGCTTATCAAAAAAGGACATCACGCGAGACAGGCAATACTATCAAATGAGCCGCAGCGATACCCAGGTGTAAGAGTTTCCGATGAGATTTTTCTTTTCCTTTTCCGGCTAGAACCGCTATTTATAAGCACGTTTGGGGCCGGAGATGATATTGATCTTGATTTTGATTATCAGCACAAAAAACTTGTTACTGATGCGGAAAAGGCATTTGTCAGCTTATTGCAACCTGAGTACAACGTAGTCAAATTCAACCAATACCCAAAGAGTTCAGATGGCCTTTTCGATTCAAAACTGGATAGGTACTCCTACTCTATTGGCGAGGCTATTACTTTCAATACTGCGCATGGAAGAATTAAGGGCGGGAGAAATGGTGATCTTGGCGGGCTGTCAAACAAAGCCGACTTCATTTCGGTCGATAAAAAAGAGTCTAAACTTTTCATTTCTGGCATAGACTTCCCAAATGATGAGGTGTAAGCCTAACAATCGCAGGCACAGCGACGGCTTTTCCGTTGCGGCTTCGCCTTCACTACAAATCCGCGCGTGCTGCGGGCGTTATTGCATTGGCTTGGTTGCGTCGGTTGAGGCGGGTGGTTTCGGGATAGTAGGCAGGCCGCCGCAGCAGATCGGGGCGCTGTTCTAGCAGGATTTCGTCAGGTTTGGTCTTTGGATAGTGTGCCGCGCCTTCGTTGTTGGGTTGCTCTCATTGGTTGAAAAATGATGGCACAGTTTTCAAGTGCGGCAAGCGGTGGCTTTGTTCGAGTCGCTTCGTTGCTGTACTTGGCAGGTTTGCCAGACCGCCCAATCTGCACGTTTTTTCAGGTTTGAGTTTGGCGTATTCTGTTGGCTCCACTCAGAAATAGTGTGCCAGAATGAGTGATGCGGCTTTAACCCAGGTTGGTCATTTTCTGAATGCTGGCAGCTTTTGGCTTTCTTTTTTGTTGTTTTTTGCAATAACAAGGCGCTGCACGCGAAACTAACGCTAGACCGTTTTTGTGTTTTCGCTGCGCTCAATTTTACACAAAACCGGTCGTCGCTCTCGTTCGCGTGAGCTTGGCGTTATTGCATTGGCTTGGTTGCGTCGGTTGGGGCCGGTTGTTTCGGGATAGTAGGCAGGTCGCCGCAGCAGATCGAGGCGTTGTTTTAGCAGGATTTCGTCAGGTTTGGCCTTTGAATAGTATGCCGCGCCTTCGTTGTTGGGCTGCTCTCGCTAGTTTTAAAATGAAGGCTCAGTCTTCAAGCGCAGCAAGCGGTGGCTTTGTTTGAGTTGCTTCGTTGCTGCACTTGGCAGGTTCTCTAGACCGCCCAATCTGCTCGTTTTTTCAGGTTTGAGTTCGGTGTATTCTGTTGGCTCCACTCAGAAATAGTGTGCCAAGGTCGGGATTTTGGGCTTTAACCCTGGCTTTTCATTTGCTGCAAGTTGGCAGCTTTTAGCT
>NZ_JBANFI010000022.1:0-1848 GCF_045055655.1 Marinospirillum alkalitolerans
AAGCGACGGCCGGTTTTGTGTAAAATTGAGCGCAGCGAAAACACAAAAACGGACTAGCGTTCGTGTCGCGTGCAGCGCCTTGTTATTGCAAGAAACAACAAAAAGAAAGCTAGAAGCTGTGAGCTTGCAGCAAATGAAAAACCAAGGTTAAAGCCCAGCAGCCCGATTTTGGCACACTATCTCTAAGTGAGACCAACAGAATGCGCCAAACTCAAACCTGAAAAAACGAGCAGATTGGGCGGTCTGGAGAACCTGCCAAGTAGAGCAACGAAGCAACTCGAACAACGCCGCCACTTGCCGCGCTTGAAAACTGAATCGTCATTTTTCAACCAATGAGAGCAGCCCAACAACGAAGGCGCGGCACACTATTCAAAGCCCAGACCTGACGAAACCCTTCTAAAACAGCGCCCCGATCTGCTGCGGCGGCCTGCCTGCTATACCGAAACAACCCGCCTCAACCGACGCACCCAAGCCAGTGCAATAACGCCCGCAGCACGCGCGGCTTTGTAGTGGAGGCGGAGCCGCAACGAAAAAGCCGTCGCCGTGCCTGCGATTGTTATGAATTACTTGGATTTCTGGTAGTTCTCTAGATCGGGCAACTGGTCAATCGGCGGCTGCACTTCACGATCGATGTATGTCTGTGGATCAAGAGGAATCGAGTTGCCACCTGGATCAACCACTTGGACACTGTGAATAGTCCCATCGCTAAAGCGCTGAACGTACAAACCTTTATAACTACTCGCCATACTCTGCCTCCTTCGGCGTTTGGCCTACAACATACATTGCTGCCGCACTAAGCTAGCCCCGCAGACATTCTGCACGTAAACATCAATCTCGCATTGTTGAGTCAAATTCTTAAATGTCTCACCTCCCATGCTGTAAAAATCTGGGTGAGAAACGACATCGCCGATTTCCGGCTCACTGGAGTCTAAGAGCTCAAAAATCACATATTCGCCTGAGCCATCAATCTCAGCTGCATACATTCCCCTCCCGGGGTTAACAACTTTCACTACCGCTTTCATCTCGACCCCTCGAAATTACATAACGCCCAATTAAGTAGCCCGAAACGCAACTACCAACTTTCCGCACAACACCGTAACCACCAAACTCAACGCAAAACAAAAATGCCACGCGTTGAGGGTCTGCTTGAATTGTTTGTTATGTACGTTGTACCGAGCGCACTGGTACCCAACCTATTTCACCCGTTGACCTCGAAACTCGATACCAAGAATTGAGCTCAAAAAACACTGACAGTTTTTCACCAATGGTCGTATTCAGCTCAACATTATCATAGTCTTCGAGCATGATGCCTACGGAGTCACTTTCAACCTTTTCTATATACTGAACTGGAGCCCAACCTTGAGCACCTAACTCACTGGTTATAAAAATCCAATTGGGAAATTCATCATCCATTTCACCAAGAGCCACTCTATCGCCTCGTTTCAAATAAAATGGATTTGGATATTCTGAGATATGATTTTCAATAGCAACTACTTCCATATTATCTCCATAGTACATAACGCCGTGGACAGCGGTGGCCTTGGAGCGCAAGCGGAAAGGACATCCGGCCGCCGCAGGCGGCGAACTGCTGCACTTTGTTATTGCCAACACCACCTAAAATAACCACTGCCACCCAACTGGCTGAACCACTGAATGCTAGATGCACCAGCCCGGACAGCAGCACCTGATTTTCTGACTGCGTTACCCGCAACAGCTCAACCACTTGATGCTGGCAACAACCTAAAACAAAGCCCGATACTGCTGCGGCGACCTGAAAACTGTACCGAAGTCACCAGCCTCAACCGACACTACCAAGCCCCGGCAATAACGCCAAGCTCACGCGAACGA
>NZ_JBANFI010000023.1:0-1638 GCF_045055655.1 Marinospirillum alkalitolerans
CATTCATGTGAGCACTTGAGGGTAGCTGGTGTTGTCGGTAAGGAGGTGATCCAGCCGCAGGTTCCCCTACGGCTACCTTGTTACGACTTCACCCCAGTCATTAACCACACCGTGGTAACCGCCCTCCCGAAGGTTAAGCTAGCTACTTCTGGTGCAATCAACTCCCATGGTGTGACGGGCGGTGTGTACAAGGCCCGGGAACGTATTCACCGCGACATTCTGATTCGCGATTACTAGCGATTCCGACTTCACGCAGTCGAGTTGCAGACTGCGATCCGGACTACGATCGGTTTTTGCGGATTAGCGCCCCCTCGCGGGTTAGCAACCTGTTGTACCGACCATTGTAGCACGTGTGTAGCCCTACTCGTAAGGGCCATGATGACTTGACGTCGTCCCCACCTTCCTCCGGTTTGTCACCGGCAGTCTCCTTAGAGTTCCCGACATTACTCGCTGGCAAATAAGGATAGGGGTTGCGCTCGTTACGGGACTTAACCCAACATTTCACAACACGAGCTGACGACAGCCATGCAGCACCTGTCTCAGAGTTCCCGAAGGCACCAAAGCATCTCTGCTAAGTTCTCTGGATGTCAAGAGTAGGTAAGGTTCTTCGCGTTGCATCGAATTAAACCACATGCTCCACCGCTTGTGCGGGCCCCCGTCAATTCATTTGAGTTTTAACCTTGCGGCCGTACTCCCCAGGCGGTCAACTTAGTGCGTTAGCTGCGCCACTAAAATCTCAAGGATTCCAACGGCTAGTTGACATCGTTTACGGCGTGGACTACCAGGGTATCTAATCCTGTTTGCTCCCCACGCTTTCGCACCTCAGCGTCAGTATCAGTCCAGAAGGCCGCCTTCGCCACTGGTGTTCCTCCACATATCTACGCATTTCACCGCTACACGTGGAATTCCACCTTCCTCTACTGTACTCTAGCTTGCCAGTTCCAGATGCCGTTCCTAGGTTGAGCCCAGGGCTTTCACATCTGGCTTAACAAACCGCCTACGCGCGCTTTACGCCCAGTAATTCCGATTAACGCTCGCACCCTCCGTATTACCGCGGCTGCTGGCACGGAGTTTGCCGGTGCTTCTTCTGCGAGTAACGTCACACAATAAGGGTATTAACCTTACTGCTTTCCTCCTCGCTGAAAGTGCTTTACAACCCGAAGGCCTTCTTCACACACGCGGCATGGCTGGATCAGGGTTGCCCCCATTGTCCAATATTCCCCACTGCTGCCTCCCGTAGGAGTCCGGACCGTGTCTCAGTTCCGGTGTGACTGATCATCCTCTCAGACCAGTTACGGATCGTCGCCTTGGTGAGCCATTACCTCACCAACAAGCTAATCCGACATGGGCTCATCCGATAGCGCAAGCCTAAGCCTGCTTTCTCCCGTAGGACGTATGCGGTATTAGCGTTCCTTTCGAAACGTTGTCCCCCACTATCGGGCAGATTCCCATGTATTACTCACCCGTCCGCCGCTCGCCACCAAGAAAGCAAGCTTTCTCGTGCTGCCGCTCGACTTGCATGTGTTAGGCCTGCCGCCAGCGTTCAATCTGAGCCATGATCAAACTCTTCAGTTTAAAATCATCGATTCGTAAGTGAATCAAACTTGGCTCAAGGTTCAAACGAATAATTGAGATCCT
>NZ_JBANFI010000024.1:0-1603 GCF_045055655.1 Marinospirillum alkalitolerans
TTCACCGGCTTGTCCGGTGCAATGCATTGTTATGGCTTGTTTTTTGTTCTCATCATTGCTTCGTCTGCTACACGTTCAAGTAGAAATGGAAGCTCTTCCATCAACATGTATGCCTCTTTCTTGTTGCCGAACAGCTCCTCCATCATTGGGCCACGGAGTGACATTTCTGCCATCATTTGAAGGTCTTTTATCACTTGCCTTGCACCATTCCAATCACCGGCAGTCGCCCTTCTATAAGCTTCCATGCCAATTTCGTACAACCATGGGAACTGATCTCTGTAAAAGCTCAGGACTACCAGAAGAGATATGGGCCCATTTGAACTTTTTGGAAGCATGCTGGTTAGCTCACGAATAATATATGGATCAATTATTCTGTTTTTTCTAGGCATGCGGTTTGTTCCCATGATTTCCTTTGCCACACGCATGGGAAGCATTTCAAGCTCTTCTTTAAGGCCGCCAATAATATTTACATCTGTTACACTGCCGTGCGAGATTTTTTCTTCGAGCTTCCCAATTCCTGACCGCATCGAATTTATCAGTGCAACTATTTCGGCCAGCGAGCGGTCTTCAGGGTCTTCACTTTGGCGCAGCATTTGAAGATCAAGAGAAAGTGAAATTGGTGTTTCAATATCATTCGGGTTTTCTTCTAGCCATTTGATCTGCTCAACAATCCCTCTCTTTGCTTCGTCCACACTATCAAGATCTTTGTGGTCAAAGTGAATAGTTCTAGTGCCAGCAACATCAAAAGGAATTCTTTCTCCTTTTTGAATTATTTGAACTAGCGGCTTCTTAATAGCATGTCTTATAGCTAGCTCATAGAATACGTTAGGATTTGTTTCGCTAAGGTCAGCTATAACAAGGGGATCACTTACAACATGCTGTATTACTTGGCTCGTGATGATTCCCGGCTTATCAATTTCATCAGCACGCACAGCTTTATAACCACATTGCTCAACAGCAGGCCTAATAATATGCCTTAGAACTTGATCCGAACGCTTTCGTGTATCAGATTCCGCCTCGCCAATTGGCGATATTACAAAACATTCCCGAACCTCTGTCATGCAAATTCCTTAGTAAATGAATGGTGGCTGCCTAGTGGGCCATAACGCCAAGCTCACGCGAACGAGAGCGACGGCCGGTTTTGTGTAAAATTGAGCGCAGCGAAACACAAAAACGGACTAGCATTCGTGTCGCGTGCAGCGCCTTGTTATTGCAAGAAACAAAAAAAGAAAGCTAAAAGCTGCCAACGTGCCGAAAATGGCCAGCTTGGGTTAAAGCCGCATCACTCGATTCTGGCACACTATCTCTGAGTGGAGCCAACAAAATACACCGAACTCAAGCCTAAAAAAACGTGCAGATTGGGCGGTCTGGCAAACCTGCCAAGTGCAGGAACGAAGCAACTCGAACAACGCCACCACTTGCCGTAACTCGAAACTTTCAACTCATGCAAACCAATGAGAGCAGCCCGATAACGAAGGCGCGGCACACTATCCAAAGCCCAGACCTGACGAAATCCTGCTAAAACAGCGCCTCGATCTGCTGCGGCGACCTGCCTACTATCACGAAACAACCCACCTCGACCGAGGCAACCAAGCCAATGCAA
>NZ_JBANFI010000025.1:0-1440 GCF_045055655.1 Marinospirillum alkalitolerans
CCAATTTCAACGCAGCATCACCAAGCGCAGTAGTTAATCAGATGAAATGGACACCACCCACTCTAACCGGCATCTATGTGCCATAGTTGAACTGTAATCATCAACTCAACGAGAGGGTGGCATCCATGAATCAGATTAGCGTAGTGGGTTTAGATTTGGCAAAAAATGTCTTTCAGGTCCATGCAGTTGACCAAGTTGGTCAGGTTGTCACACGAAAAAAACTAGCTCGCAGCAAGGTTTGCCAATTTTTTGCCCAGCTACCACCTTGCTTAATTGGGCTTGAAGCTTGCGCAAGCGCACATTATTGGGCGAGGACTCTGTCTGCACTGGGCCATGAAGTCAAAATGATTCCGCCTGCATTTGTTAAGCCGTATTTGAAGTCCAATAAGAATGACCGCAATGATGCCGAAGCAATATGTGAAGCAGTGCAAAGACCGAGTATGCGGTTTGTAGAACCCAAAAGCCTTGAGCAACAAGCTGTCTTACATTTGCATCATGGGCGGCAGCAACTGGTCAGGCAGCGTGTTGCAACAAGTAATCATATTCGTGCAGTTCTTGCCGAGTACGGCATTGAGCTGCCCCAAGGGGTTCAGGTGATATCTCATCGGTTACCAGAAATATTGGAAGATGCTGAGAATGACTTACCCATGATGACGAGACTTCTTTTAGCGGAATTAAAGTCAGAGCATGATCAGTTGATTGAGCGGGCTGATCGCTTGGAAACGCAGATTAAAGCATGGCATAAACAAAATGAAGCCTCTCAGCGAGTAGAAGATATACCCGGTGTAGGTGCTTTAACAGCTTCGGCATTAGTCGCTACGGTTTCAGATGGAAAGCAATTTGAAAATGGTCGGCAACTCGCAGCTTACCTTGGTCTGGTTCCTCGCCAAGCATCATCAGGTGGTAAAGACCGGCTGCTTGGAATTAGCAAGAGAGGTGATAGCTATCTCAGGGGACTGCTCATCCACGGAGCGCGTGCTGTCATCCATCATGTTCGCCGACGTATAAAGTCAGGTGAGCCTGGTAAAAACCCTTGGGTTGAACAGCTATTACAGCGCTGCCATGTTAATGAAGTTGCGGTGGCTTTAGCTAACAAGATGGCACGGATCGCTTGGGTGTTGTTGGCTAGAAAAGAAAAGTATCAAGCAGTGGCTGCATGACCAACCACGCATAAATTTTAGTATCAGTGTTGAAGCACAAGCGAGGTCGCTAAACGATTGCACCGGTATACCATGACGAAACGGTCGAACCGCGATGGGTCAAACCCGAGAAGCCTTTTGAGGATAAAACCTCGATAATCAGATAGGACCCCATCGGCGAAATTCATAGTGGCCAGGAGCAAAGCTCAAGAACAGGCCGGATGTAAGACTGCAATCGAACCCAATTCGTCATCAGGTATTACTTGGCAAACGGGTGGTGTCCATGTAAGAGGCTTCCTAG
>NZ_JBANFI010000026.1:0-1253 GCF_045055655.1 Marinospirillum alkalitolerans
AGAGCACACGGGCGGCCACGCAGTGGCCGTCCAGCCGCCAATGGCGGCGACGTGATGCGACTTGTTAGCTGATAAAATCAGACATTGCCGACTCGCTTGCAGAGCCTGCTGCAAGGCCTGCTTTTACTCCTGCTCGATTGCGAGCTGGATGATTTTGGCTTGCTTTAACTTGTCCAATGAGCTTTTCAATTTGGATCTCGATACCAACAATAGCTTTCACTAAGCGACTGGTGAACTCTGAAGGAGCATCATTTACAGACCATGGATTCTTTCTTCCAGACTCGTGAAGATCTGTTAACTGATGAAGATGTTCTATCAGCCAAGAATGCTCCCGAAAGATTGAACCTTTTCCTTCTGCGTGAACAGCTAGGTAGTTCCATGTAGGAACGACCTTACCTGTCTCCGCCTTTGTTTCATACCACGAAGGTGATACATAGGCATCTGGCCCCTTAAATATCACAAGAACCGACGCGCCATTCTCAATTCGCTGCCAAACAGGATTCACACGAGCCACATGGCACCTGAGAGTGCCAAGCGGATGTTCCTTGCTGGAACTAAAATGAAACGGGAGGTGGTTTGCGTCGATACCATTATCGTCAGCAACCACCAGTACACCAAAGCTATAGTCTTTGATGTACTGGTGAAGCTTATCGTAATTTTCTTCTTTAAAATGACCCGGAACTAGCATCTTTGGAACTACTCTCGTTGGATTTTGATACAGCTAACGCCTCACATAAGCCGCGCGAGGCACGAGCGTCGGGCGAACGAAGTGAGCGGACTTGATGTGATTGTTAGATGCGTAAACCACCTCAACCACCGTAGGAATCGATTCGCTTGACTCGATTGCATTTCGTTGAGGTGAATTCGATTATATGGCAAAAGTGCTGCTCACTTTTACCGCGTTCAACGTATCCGTTCACAGCACCAACCTTTCCGTGGCATAGAGCGTGACATATCGTCAAAGCGGCCGGTTTATCCTGCGCAATAAGAGCATCCAGAATTTTTTCCGCAGAGGTCATCATGCTTCTCGAATCGCTCCATACAGCTCCAGAATCGAGGATAGTGGAGAGGTACTCGCGATCACGCATTTCTAACGCGATACCGATGTCTTCCACCATTTTGTTCTTGGGTGAGTTGCCACAATCAGTACTTCGATTCAATCTTGTCATCTGCGGTGGTCCGATTTTCATCTAACGCCAAGCTCACGCGAACGAGAGCGACGGCCGGTTTTGTGTAAAATTGAGCGCAGCGAA
>NZ_JBANFI010000027.1:0-1240 GCF_045055655.1 Marinospirillum alkalitolerans
CTTGTAGTGGTTCAATAAACCCGGACATCTTTTACGGTGGTAATATTGCCACCCAAAGCGAGGTGTCTGATGACCAAGAAACGACGTTCATTTTCTCCTGAGTTTAAGCAGGAAGCAGCCAGCCTGGTACTGGATCAAAACTATACTTTTACTGAAGCTGCTCGATCTTTGGGCGTTGCTGAAAGCTCAATCCGGGGCTGGGTCAAACAGCTTGCTCAGGAGCGTGAAGGGATTACACCAAAAGGCAAAGCCCTGACAGCCGATCAGAGACGTATACAAGAGCTGGAAGCCCGCTGTAAGCGCCTGGAGCAAGAGAAAAACATACTAAAAAAGGCTACCGCTCTCTTAATGTCGGACGAAATCAATCCTACACGCTGATAGACCAGTTGAGTGAGCAAGAGCCTGTTGAAATGGTCTGTGCAGCTTTTGATGTCAGTCGATCCAGTTACTATGAATACCGTCAACGGCGTACTCAAGTGGACGCTAAGCGCCTAGCCCTGAAAGCTCAGGTTAAACGTCTTTTCACAAAAAGTCGAAACTCTGCTGGCAGCCGCACACTTCAAGGGCAACTTAAAGCAGAAGGAACGGATATTGGACGTTTTAAAGTCCGTAGCCTGATGCGTGAACTGGGTCTGACCTGTAAGCAGCCTGGTTCCCATGCTTACAAGCAAGCAACGGTTGAGAGGCTTGATATTGCAAACCACCTGGCCCGTGAGTTCAGTGTTGAGTGTCCTGATCAAGTCTGGTGTGGTGACATCACCTATGTCTGGACGGGCCAGGAGTGGAGTTATCTGGCTGTGGTATTGGATCTGTATGCCCGCCGTGTTGTGGGCTGGGCTCTGTCATCCAGCCCAGATGCTGACCTGGTGGTTAAGGCACTGGATCACGCCTGGGAACAGCGAGGTCACCCCAGGAATGTCATGTTCCACTCAGACCAGGGGAGCCAGTATGCCAGCCGCAAATTCCGGCAAAGGCTCTGGCGTTACCAGATCAAGCAAAGCATGAGCCGAAGAGGAAACTGCTGGGACAACGCCCCGATGGAAAGGCTGTTCCGTAGCTTAAAATCGGAGTGGGTACCGGCACTCGGTTATAGTAGCCTGAATTTAGCCAGACGAGATATTGGTGAATACTTGATGGGCTATTATAACCAGCAACGACCTCATACCTTCAATGGTGGACTAACGCCTATTGCAGCTGAGGAAAAACTTAAAATACTGTCCGGAATTAGTTGACCACTACA
>NZ_JBANFI010000028.1:0-1063 GCF_045055655.1 Marinospirillum alkalitolerans
GTTCTTAAGTAAGCTCCCATCGCTGTCCAATAAACATATCTCTCTTCGAAATCTCGCCGCATTTTTTTCTAGGCTTAAATGTAACCCACGGCTTGCCAGTTCCGACCGATTCAACACGCGACACCTTACCTTCAACCCCTCTATTGTCGCGAACCATCAAGCCGACCTTTACGCCCCAAGATTCAAAAATTATTTTTTCATTTGTTTCGTTTATGAGCTTTCTCACTTCCTCAATTCTCGCCACAAGCTGCTCTTCTTCCTGTCGAAGCATCTTTAATTCTGTATTGCTGTCCATCTTCTTCTCCAGTGTTAATCAGGCCATAACAAACCGTTGCACGGGACAAGCCCGTGAACGGGGCGTTATAATCTTTCCATCACATCGGGTAGCAGTCTTGCTATGGATTGGTGCAACTCAGGATCAACCTCTCTTAAGGTAGTACCCTTTATGTAGCTCCATATCAAATCCTTCTCACAAAAATGGTTTTGGATTAAATGCTTTAGAGCTTGCTCAAGCTGTTGCTCGCGTGTCTGTTGCTCGTTCACTGCCTTCACCTCTTGGGTTTCGTTAATATTCACCATCAAATAACAAAGCAATGCAACGGTCGTAAACGCCGTTGATTGCGGCGTTATTGCACTGGCTTGGTTGCGTCGGTTGGGGCAGGTTGTTTCGGGATAGCAGGCAGGCCGCCGCAGCAGATCGAGGCGTTGTTCTAGCAGGATTTCGTCAGGTCTGGCCTTTAAATAGTGTGCCGCGCCTTCGTTGTTGGGCTGCTCTCGCTAGCTTTAAAATGAAGGCTCAGTCTTCAAGTGCGGCAAGCGGCGGCATTGTTCGAGTTGCTTCGTTGCTGTACTTGGCAGGTTTGCCAGACCGCCCAATCTGGCCGTTTTTTCAGGTTTGAGTTTGGTGCATTCTGTTGGCTCCACTCAGAAATAGTGTGCCAAGATTGAATGATTCGGCTTTAACCCAAGTTGGCCATTTTCTGAAATTTGGCAGCTTTTAGCTTTCTTTTTTGCTGTTTTTTGCAATAACAAGGCGCTGCACGCGACACGAATGCTAGTCCGT
>NZ_JBANFI010000029.1:0-956 GCF_045055655.1 Marinospirillum alkalitolerans
GGAACCTCTGCGTAACTCACTTCTCAGCACTCTTTCAGCCAGATTGGCCGAAGCAGGCCGCTTATTAAGCCGAAGAGAGCCTTTTTATTCGTTTTGGTGAGCCTTTCGGCTCCTTTTTATGCCTGATTCCGGCTTTTTACCGGATTTCAGGCGCACTACCCCTAGGCGGGGCGATGTTTCTCCGTGATCATCAGGTTGGCAAAAGCCAACAGCATGTAAATTCGGTCAGTGTTTTTCTTGAGCCCTTTATAGCGGGCCTTGCTGTAACCAAAGACCTGCTTCACATAGCGGAACGGGTGTTCAACCAGGGCACGGATGGATGATTTCTGCTGCTCCACCTTCTCTCTGGGATCATCCTTGTCCCATTGCTTGCGTTGACCGGGACGTTTGGCAATGAACCAGTCTACTTTACGATCCTTGTGTTCATCGCGCTTGTGAATACCCTGGTAGCCTGCATCACCCCAGACACGCTCTTCTTCACCATGAAGCAACTGGTCAGCAACAGTGACATCATGGACATTGGCGGGTGTGGTTTCCAGAGAGTGCACGGTTCCACTGAGGTCATCGGCACCAATATGGATTTTCATGCCAAAGTGCCACTGATTGCCCTTTTTGGTCTGGTGCATCTCGGGATCACGTTTACCACTGCTGTTTTTGGTTGAGCTGGGCGCACTGAGGATACTGGCATCGACCAGTGTGCCTTGTTGCAGTATCAGACCTTGCTGTTGAAGTTCGTCATTGATGCATTGGAAAATTTTGCGGGCCAGGCCGTGCTTTTCCAACAGATGGCGGAACTTCAGAATAGTGGTTTCGTCCGGCAGATTGCGCGTCAGATCCAGATCAGCAAAACGGCGCATGGAGTCGATCTCATAAAGGGCATCCTCCATGGCTGGATCGCTCAGGTTGTAGAATAGCTGCATGGCATGAATACGCAGCATGGAAGCGAGAGGGTAAGC
>NZ_JBANFI010000030.1:0-821 GCF_045055655.1 Marinospirillum alkalitolerans
CTTGCTCACCGGAAAATTAGGAGCGCAGCGAGTAATTTTTCCGAGTGCAGCAATTTGTTATGACTAGAACCGGTTACGCTCCAGCCAACTAATAAAATCCGGAGCATCCTCTGTGAACAAGTTTGTCTCATGGTCCCATAAGAAAATTGTTGGAGACTCACCAACTGACCAGCAGTAAAGGTCACCGCAACCATTGCTAGCAAAAGCGATATAAGCCCGGCTCTTTACGTAAATCTGATTTTCTAGCAGTTCATGGGGTGCAAGAATTTCAGCGCTAAACCTCAGATCGTTTAAACCGCCCAATTTAACAAAATCACGATACCACCCTTTGAGCTCGGCTTTCAGAGTCAGCTCTACCTGATCCATTTCGCTCTCTGGTGGGATCGGCTCATCGAGCCGATACTTTTCGTTTATAGCCAAGATACTCTCAATCTGATGCATAGCTTTAGTCATAACGCCGCAATCAACGCCCGCAGGCGCGTTGCATTGCTTTGTTATTTGAACCAAACAACAACGAAGGATGAGAGGTGGACAATGGCAAGATTCAGCAGAGCGACACTAATATCCCAACTGAAGAAGCTATGTGAAGCTCAATATCGAGCTGGTGGATTCGACATTGGTAACGGGACTGCGCAGTTGCGCCCTCGCGGGAAAAACAGCCCCGTGACAGACGAGCTGATCAATCGGGCGGTTGATTATGGGCGTTGGCAACAAACACAGGATTTAATCCATCGCTTGGAAGATGGTGAGCTGGGCAAATAACGCCAAGCTCACGCGAACGAGAGCGACGGCCGGTTTTGTGTAAAATTGAGCGCAGCGAA
>NZ_JBANFI010000031.1:0-809 GCF_045055655.1 Marinospirillum alkalitolerans
GCGTTAAATCAGACAGGTAGCATGGAGGTTGCCATTGAAAATTATAGGCCTCATTGGTGGGATGAGCTGGGAGTCAACACAAACTTACTATCGGCTCATCAACCAGAAAGTAAGAGATGAGCTTGGTGGGCTTCATTCGGCTAAACTAGTTATCTATAGTGTTGATTTTGCTGAAATTGAGGTGTTACAGCACAAAGGTGACTGGAAAGAAACAGCTAAGATGCTTGCATCAGCTGGGGAGTCAGTTGAATCAGCAGGCGCTGACTTTCTAGTTCTCTGTACGAATACGATGCATAAGGTGGCCCCTCAAATAGAGAGCTCGGTCAGTATTCCTCTGCTTCACATCGCTGATGCAACAGCTAACGTGCTTAAAAATGATGGGGTAACGTGTGTAGGCCTCCTAGGAACGAAGTTTACTATGGAGCAGGCATTCTACGTTGGCCGCCTTCAAGATCATGGTATCGATGTTATTGTTCCGAGCGAGGCTCAAAGAGAGTCGATTCACTTTGTGATTTACAATGAGTTATGCCTTGGACTGATCAACCCTGATTCAAAAGTAACCTATCTGGATATAATCAACTCACTTGCCGAGCGCGGTGCCCAAGGAGTGATATTAGGGTGCACTGAAATAGGTCTTTTGATTCAGAAGTCGGATACAGGCATCAAACTCTATGACACTACAGTAATCCATGCAGAGCAGGCTGTTCAGTTTGCTTTGAGTAAGATTTAACAAAGCGCAGCAGTACGCCGCCGTTGGCGGCCGGAAGCCATTTCGCTGCGCTTCAATGGCTCCGCTGTGCGCGGCGTTA
>NZ_JBANFI010000032.1:0-770 GCF_045055655.1 Marinospirillum alkalitolerans
TAACGCCGCCAACACGCGCAGCTTTGTAGTGAAGGCGAAGCCGCAACGGAAAAGCTGTCGCTGTGCTTGGCCTTGTTAAGCAAAGTAGGTTTCGGCGTTGTGACGGGACCATCCGCCACGCCCCGGCTTGCCCGGCGTGCCAGAAAAACCCGGTCTACCAGGTGTGCCCGAGAATCCCGGCATTCCAGGGGTTCCGCCAATCCCGGGAACACTTGGCAAACTCCCTGTCCGATTTCGGGTAAATGCGAGAGCACTATTGTCGCTGTCGTAGATCACGCCGCCTTCAAACCAGCCGATATGATTACCGTTCAAAGAATATACATTGCTACCATTTATCCAACCGACGACTTGACCTCGACTATCGCGAACTTTATTTCCGTCGAGAATAAGACTTGCTTTACCTCGGCCATCGAACATCCACTCTGCCATCTAACTCTCCTTATCTGCTTAACGTCGCCTTGCCTTGCCTAGCCTTGTTAAGCGAATTTGGTGGGGGATTGGGAATCGAACCCTGGCGCACTTTTGAGAAGACCACTATTTCCACGAACTACCTACCTCTAGCCGGGTTGAAGTTGCCACCAGGCAGACCCGCAGTAACGCCACTTCGCACCATACGCAAACCGATTTAACGATGTTTGTAATTTTCATAAGCTTCTCCTTTCCTGTAATGAACACCAAGAGCAGAGTCACCTCCAACCCAAACGAGATATTGATAGTCGCTTCCACAGAGGCCTTTAGCCCCAAACCTTTCTAACTGGACTGCTTAACGC
>NZ_JBANFI010000033.1:0-767 GCF_045055655.1 Marinospirillum alkalitolerans
GCTGCCTACAAAATAACGCCGCGCACAGCGGAGCCATTGAAGCGCAGCGAAATGGCTTCTGGCCGCCAACGGCGGCGTACTGCTGCGCTTTGTTAACCCAAGGCTCTCAATACAGCCTGAGGCTCCTTTGAAACAACATGCAATAACGCAAGTGCAGGGCCATGTGGTATGCGATCACCACGCTCCCAGTGCCTTAACGTCGCAACACTAATACAAAACTTAGAAGCAAACTCCATTTGCGTCATACCCAGGTTTTTCCGAATCTCAGCAACATTAACAGGCTCAGGACGATGTGTTCTTGCAGCAACTTTGCCACCTTGATTCAATTCAATCGCTTCCTGCAAGCCTTGAGCAATACTCTCATATGCACTAGCCATGATTTACCTCCAATGCGGTATGAACAAGAATGCTGACCAACCTAGAAAGCGCATTTCTATCAGCTTTCGATAAATTTGCTCGCTCACCTTTGCCAAACATCGTAAGCAAGTACAGAGGTATACGTTGGTCATGGTAGTAGTAAATGACTCGCACACCACCACTTTTCCCCTTGCTCCCTCTACCCCAACGAAGCTTACGAATCCCACCTGTACCTTCCATCACATCACCAGCCAGCGGATGTTCCGCAAGATAGTCAATGACAGCCTTGCGCTCAATGTCAGTAAGCAGTGAGTCTGCTCGCTTAATGTATTCTGGAAGTTCGGTTATCGTAGTCAGCATAGGATACAGAGTAATCCAATGGATCACTTAGTGCAAGCTACTAGAAAGGG
>NZ_JBANFI010000034.1:0-736 GCF_045055655.1 Marinospirillum alkalitolerans
AGCCTGTTCGCTCACAATCTAAATTGACGTAGCATGGGTGCCGTGCTACCGTTCTATCATGATTATTCATTTCAAAGATAAGGGCACCGAAGACATCTTCAATGGAGTGGCTTCCAAGGCAGCCCGAAAGTTATGTCCACAGTCTTTGTGGCGAATTGCTGTAAGAAAGCTCGAATTATTGGACTCTGTTATCCATCGTGATGAGCTGAAAGTTCCTCCCGGTAACAGGTTGGAAGCTTTGTCTGGCGATAGAAAAGGGCAGCACAGTATTCGAGTGAACGATCAATACAGGATCTGCTTTAAGTGGACTGAAGCTGGCCCCGATGAAGTAGAGTTAACTGATTACCACTAGAGGTAAAATATGATCCGTATTCCCACAAATAGACAGCCGATCCATCCAGGTGAAATGCTGTTAGAAGAGTTTTTGCATCCTATGCAGATTACGCAGCGCGAGCTGGCGGATGCTATCCATGTTCCTTACCAAAGGGTGAATGAGCTAGTTAATCAGAAGCGTGGTATCACGCCCAGTACTGCACTTCGTTTGGGCTTGTTCTTTGGGGTTTCAGCTGACTTCTGGCTTAACCTACAAATCAGATGGGATCTTTACAAGACACAACAAGCAGAGCAGGACGATTTAGCCGAGATTCAAGATGTTACTCATTGGCGGCAGATGGCTTAACAAACGCAAGCACACGGAACAATTTTTCGCTTCGCTGCAAATTGTCCGGTGTTGCGA
>NZ_JBANFI010000035.1:0-518 GCF_045055655.1 Marinospirillum alkalitolerans
GTTAAACGTCTAGGGAAGCTATGTACTACAGAATAGAGCCAGAAGTAGCGGGAGGTTGGGGTGAAGGAACGAAAGCAGATACAACATGCCATCCGCCAAAAATCACAAGTCTAGTATTCGAATTTGAAGGTTGGCTTGGTGACTCGATTGTAACTTCGTTTCCATGCTACTTAGTTACTGAAGAGCTAGCACAATCTCTAAACCATGCGAAACTGGCTGGCTATGAGCTGGCAAACTGTACAATCACAAAGTCTGATACTTTTTGTGAGCTACATCCAAACAAAAAGTTGCCGAATTTTATGTGGCTCCAGATTGTCGGTGAAGCTGGTGTTGATGATTTTGGAATCGACAGAGATTTAAGGTTAGTTGTTTCAGCTGCAGCGCTTTCATCCTTAAAAGGCCATTCTTTGAATGACTGTGAAATCGAAGAAATCAACGTTTAACAAGGCCAGGCACGGCGACGTCTTTTTCGTTGCGGCTTCGCCTTCACTACAAAGCCGCGCGTGCTGGCGGCGTTA
>NZ_JBANFI010000036.1:0-484 GCF_045055655.1 Marinospirillum alkalitolerans
AAGCTCACGCGAACGAGAGCGACGGCCGGTTTTGTGTAAAATTGAGCGCAGCGAAAACACAAAACCGGACTAGCATTCGTGTCGCGTGCAGCGCCTTGTTATTGCAAGAAACAGCAAAAAAGAAAGCTAAACGCTGCCAACTTGCCGAAAATGGTCAACTTAGGTTAAAGCCGCATCACTCGATCCTGGCACACTATTTCTGAGTGGAGCCAACAGAATACGCCAAACTCAAACCTGAAAAAACGAGCAGATTGGGCGGTCTGGCAAACCTGCCAAGTACAGCAACGAAGCAACTCGAACAAAGCCACCGCTTACCGCGCTTGAAGACTGAGCCTTCATTTTAAAACTAGCGAGAGCAGCCCGATAACGAAGGCGCGGCACACTATCCAAAGGCCAAACCTGACGAAATCCTGCTAGAACAGCGCCTCGATCTGCGGCGGCGGCCTGCCTACTATCCCGAAACAACTCGCCTCGACCGACGCAC
>NZ_JBANFI010000037.1:0-444 GCF_045055655.1 Marinospirillum alkalitolerans
GCTCTTTAACAATGCAAGAAACCAAGTTTTTTTAAGTCAAAGCGATACGTTTGTTGTTGCTTAGTTAGTCTCTAACTAAGTCGCAATAGACACCAGTCTCAAGCGTATCCGGCGAAAAATCGTTGTTCAGTTGCAAGATTGTAGAAACTCTTTCGGGTTATATGGTCAAGTGACTAAGCGCACACGGTGGATGCCTTGGCAGTCAGAGGCGATGAAAGACGTTGTAGCCTGCGATAAGCTGCGGGGAGCTGGCAAACAAGCTTCGATCCGCAGATTTCTGAATGGGGAAACCCACCTAGGATAACCTAGGTATCTATCACTGAATACATAGGTGATAGAGGCAAACCGGGAGAACTGAAACATCTAAGTACCCCGAGGAAAAGAAATCAACCGAGATTCCCTTAGTAGCGGCGAGCGAACGGGGACTAGCCCTTAAGTCTGTAT
>NZ_JBANFI010000038.1:0-441 GCF_045055655.1 Marinospirillum alkalitolerans
TTGCATTGGCTTGGTTGCGTCGGTCGAGGCTGGTTGTTTCGGGATAGCAGGCAGGTCGCCGCAGCAGATCGAGGCGCTGTTCTAGCAGGATTTCGTCAGGTTTGGCCTTTGGATAGTGTGCCGCGCCTTCGTTATCGGGCTGCTCTCATTGGTTGAAAAATGATGGCTCAGTTTTCAAGTGCGGCAAGCGGTGGCTTTGTTTGAGTTGCTTCGTTGCTGTACTTGGCAGGTTCTCCAGACCGCCCAATCTGGCTGTTTTTTCAGGTTTGAGTTTGGCGAATTCTGTTAGCTCCACTCAGGAATAGTGTGCCAAGGTCGGGGTTTTGGGCTTTAACCCTGGCTTTTCATTTGCTGCACGTTGGCAGCTTTTAGCTTTCTTTTTGTTGTTTCTTGCAATAACAAGGCGCTGCACGCGACACGAATGCTAGTCCGGTTTTGTGT
>NZ_JBANFI010000039.1:0-362 GCF_045055655.1 Marinospirillum alkalitolerans
TCTCGCTAGTTTTAAAATGAAGGCTCAGTCTTCAAGCGCGGCAAGCGGTGGCTTTGTTTGAGTTGCTTCGTTGCTGTACTTGGCAGGTTTTCCAGACCGCCCAATCTGCTCGTTTTTTCAGGCTTGAGTTTGGCGCATTCTGTTGGCTCCACTCAGAAATAGTGTGCCAGAGTTCGGTTTTTGGGCTTTAACCCTGGCTTTTCATTTGCTGCAAGTTGGCAGCTTTTAGCTTTCTTTTTAGTTGTTTCTTGCAATAACAAGGCGCTGCACGCGAAACTAACGCTAGCCCGTTTTTGTGTTTTCGCTGCGCTCAATTTTACACAAAAACGGTCGTCGCTCTCGTTCGCGTGAGCTTGGCGTTA
>NZ_JBANFI010000040.1:0-320 GCF_045055655.1 Marinospirillum alkalitolerans
GCGTTATACCCTTTGCTTGGCGCTGTTAAAGACCGCGCAGGCATAGACTGAATAAGCTGCGTAGGCCATAAATCCAACAATGAAAATCGGATCTAGCCAGTGCGGGAATCTTTCGCCCCAAATCAGCAGTTCTATCTGCCCTTCAAGAATATTGAATCCGAGAAAAAACAATATCGTGACAACTGTTGTAATAATCGGGTTCCCGTCTGCTGCTCTTGCCAGCGTCATTGCTGATTTTTCAATTGTTCGCATCATTGGTAATTCCTCATGCTGGGTATAACAAAGCAATGCAACGGACTAGCCGTTGATTGCGGCGTTAT
>NZ_JBANFI010000041.1:0-306 GCF_045055655.1 Marinospirillum alkalitolerans
AACCTGATGCAAGAAGATTCTGCTGCAAAGACCGGGTCTGTAGCTCAGTTGGTTAGAGCGCACCCCTGATAAGGGTGAGGTCGGCAGTTCAAATCTGCCCAGACCCACCATTTGTGATTTTTGGGGCTATAGCTCAGCTGGGAGAGCGCCTGCCTTGCACGCAGGAGGTCAGCGGTTCGATCCCGCTTAGCTCCACCACACAAAATCACACAGTCAGATCTTCTAACAAGTGCATATCACTCAATCTTTTATAGCTGATCAATGTGAAGCTTAAGTTAAATGATTGAGTCATGTCCACTTGGACAC
>NZ_JBANFI010000042.1:0-302 GCF_045055655.1 Marinospirillum alkalitolerans
TGCTAAAAGCCGAGAGCTTGCAGCAAATAAAAAACCAAGGTTAAAGCCCAGAGCCCCGATCCTGGCACACTATCTCTGAGTGGGGCTAACAGAATACGCCAAACTCAAACCTGAAAAAACGAGCAGATTGGGCGGTCTGGCAAACCTGCCAAGTACAGCAACGAAGCAACTCAAACAACGCCGCCGCTCGCCGTGCTTGAAGACTGAGCCTTCATTTTAAAGCCAGCAAGAACCGCCCGATAACGAAGGCGCGGCACACTATTCAAAGGCCAGACCTGACGAAATCCTGCTAGAACAGCGCC
>NZ_JBANFI010000043.1:0-295 GCF_045055655.1 Marinospirillum alkalitolerans
GCCCCGTTCACGGGCTTGTCCCGTGCAACGGTTTGTTAATTATCGAGAGGTGAGCAATGACTAACATAAACGAGTGCTGCGAAGTGCTTGATACTTGGGAGGATTACTGATGCTAGATAGTTATCTTCCTATGCGAAAAGCATACTCGCCAATAAAGCGGTGTTTTATATCCAGCGAGGGCGGTAGTTTATTTCGATGCATAAACACATTGGGGTATCAGATCGGCCCTGACTTTTACTCGCGCGAAGATGCTGAGAGGTACGCTCGACAACATGGGTTTGAGCCAGTAGATAAT
>NZ_JBANFI010000044.1:0-226 GCF_045055655.1 Marinospirillum alkalitolerans
TAGGGAAGCTCTGATTAACTCCCCAAAATTTGCGACAATGTCAGCATAGCCAATCACTTCAGGGTGCCACCATGCAGCAACTATCTTTCACTGATGCCGAGCAGATTCACAAAAAACGCAAAACTCGCCGTGAACGCTTTCTTGAACGCATGGATAAACTGATGCCCTGGAGCAAGCTGGAAGCCCTGATTCAACCTTTCTATTATCAGAACACTACAGGCAGACC